>JAAVZL010000005.1 GCA_022791635.1 Lachnospiraceae bacterium | reverse complement strand
GGGGATATGTTATCTCCGATTCTGCTCCGGTTCTAAATTAGGTGTTGTGTCTATATTCATTTTTTCGAAGCCACCACATGATGGCTTGTTTGTGGCGCAATTCACTTTCTCTCTAACCGCTACCTCTCAGTTTCAAACTTCTTCCTCCATTTTTAGTTCCACAGCATCCATAGTTTTCCAATGGATTGTTTTTGAATTACAAGCTTATTATAGCACAACCCCAACACAAGTCAATATAAATCTAATAAAAACCACATGAAAAAGAAAAAAAATGACTGCCAGAGGCCATGGAAATCATGACAGACTGTCAGTCTTACTGCAACTCTTATTTTGTGTTGATTTTCTGTTGGATTTCCTCCTCTGCCTCCTCCTTAAAGTCCGCAATCTGCTCCTGGGACATCCGGGGGAGCTCCTCCGTGGAAGATACGCCAAAGCTCCTCAAAAAATCCTCGGTAGTGCCAAAGAGAAGGGGACGGCCCGGAGCGTCCAGGCGGCCTACCTCCTCAATCAGGCCGTATTCCACCAGCTTATTCACGGCGTGATCACATTTGACTCCCCGGATCTTCTCGATCTCCAGCTTTGTGACCGGCTGCTTGTAGGCCACAATGGAAAGCGTCTCCAGAAGCACATCCGTGAGAACATATTTTTTCGGCTGCTTTGCGATGCGAATCAGGTAATTGTAGTATTCCGTCTTTGTGCAGAGCTGACAGGCATCCTCAAGCTCCAGAAGCCGGATACCCCGATCCTCCTCCTCATAGCGCTCCTTCATTTCCGTTAAAAGCTCCCGTATTTTTTGAGGCTCTGTCTCCAGAGCTCCTGCCAGATGAGAAATTTCCACCGAATCTCCCATGGTAAAGAGGATCGCCTCAATGGCTGCTTTCAGTTTTTGATTTTCCACAATCTGCTCCTCATTTTTTTGTTATTCAATTCGGCTCCTTTGCCTCTATGAGAATCTCCCCGAAGGTTTTCTCCTGCTGCACGGTAAGCCGCCCCGTCTTCATCAGCTCAAGAACTGCCAGGAAGGTCACAATCACATGAAGCTTGCTCTTCTTTGCCTCCTGCTCCAACAAATTCCGGAAGCTAAAGCGCCTGTGCTCTCTGATATAGGCCTCCACAGAGGACATCTTGTCCTCCAAGCTGACCTCCTCCTTCTCAATATCCCCGAACTTGCTGCGCACCGGGTCAATCTTATCCTCCTGCCTGCGCAAAATGGATTTAAAAATCTCGTTGAGCTTCTGAAGAGTCAGATCCCCCACCAGCTCCTTAAGATCCACAGGCTCGATATAGGAAGCCACCTCGTCCGGAATGGCTGCCTCCCTATAAAGCACCTTGGCAGCCAGACTCTGACGGTCCTTAAGCTCCAGCGCCATATATTTATACATCTTATACTCCAGAAGCCGCTCCACCAGCTCGGCTCTTGGGTCAATCTCCTCCCCCTCCTCGTTCACCTCGGCGGGAAGAAGAAGCTTGGCCTTGATCTCCAGAAGAGTTGCCGCCATCACCAGAAATTCGCTCATAGTATTGAGATCCCTGGTCTCCATAGCCCGGATGTATTCCATATATTGATCGGTAATCATGACAATGGGAATGTCATAGATATCAATTTTATTGCTCTCTATTAAATGCAGAAGAAGATCCAACGGACCCTCAAAGATCGGCAGCTTTACCGGAATACCCATAATTTCTCTCTCCTGTCCCGTTTACACCGTTCGCCCTTTATCAGGTCGGCCTTTCCCTGCACCGGCAGTTCTTGCAGGCTGTAAGGACCTAAGCCCTCCCCGGATGCAGATGAATCACCGCAAGCTCCGCCGGATTGAAAATGCGGAGATTGACCGTGTGCGTGCCAAGGCCCCGGCTTACAATGAGATCCTTCCCGTTCTTTGTAAAATGACCTGCATCATACCTGGGAAAGAGCTTCACCTGAGGCGAAATCACACCGCCAATACCGGGAATCCGGATAATCCCTCCATGAAGATGGCCGGATACCGTCAAATCAGCCCCCCAAGCGCTGTAATCATCAAAATAAACCGGATTGTGAGCCAAGAGAATATTGTAGTACTCAGGGTCCGGATTTCCCAAGGCTTTTGTAAGCTCCCCCTGATGAAAAGGAGTACATGGACACTTATGGTAATACCGATCGTCAAGCTCAAAGCCATAAATCCGCATTTCAAAACCGTTTTTCTCAAAGGAAACGCTCTTATTTTCCAGAAGGATCACCCCGCAGCCTCGAAGTCCCCGGGCATATTCCTGGTACATACTCCCATAAACCTCCGGATGCAGACGCATCCGGTACTCATGGTTGCCGTTCCCATAAAAAACGGGAAGCCCTTCCCCCCGAAGCCTCTCAAAAAGCCTCAAAGCAGGTGCAAAGGACTCCTCGCCCTGCGCAATGAGCATATCGCCGGCCACAAGAACAGCATCCGGCCTCTGCGCTTTTATAGCTCCCAGAAGCAGCTGATTCCCCGGACCATACACATAATTGTGCAGATCAGCCAGCAAAACAAAGGTCAAATCCCCGCTGCCCTTTGGAAGCTTTTCCGTATTCAGATGATAATGAAATTGTTTAAATTTGGACATGGGGATAGAATATCATAAAAGCTTTGAAATTGCAATTTCTTTCTTACAAAGCCCCTGTGTAAGCCATCAGCCTGTAAGCGTTCAGCCGGGCGTCAGGAACGCAGGCAGACAGACTTTTCCAATATCATGTGTCCGGCTGTTCACGAACACTTTGTCTGATATGAACGAACATTACCTCTATAAGCTACAGTACCGGAAAACATCCAAAGGTAATGTACGTTCAGAGCAGACGGAGTGTACGTGAACCGTCCGAACACAAATATGGAAAAGCCTGCCTGCGTTCCTGACGCCCGGCTGAACGCTTACCTCATTACCCTCCAATCATCACCCCCACATTTCCATGGAGAGCAACCCGCAGAATTCCGCATAGGATCAAGTGCAGAGGATAATAAAAATAGAAAAACCACTTCATCCCCTTCCACTTCCCCCGCTCCCCATTGTAGCTCTTTAAGAACGGAATAGTAAGAGCTGTAAATAACTGAATAACTCCGTAAAGAGGCTGAATAAAAATCCCATACACCAGCGCATATACAGACACCCAAGCCATCATCCCTGTCATTTGCTTCTTGAAATTCCCCCTATTTTCGGAAATCTCAAGAATCGCCAATACAGCAATGCTGCTCCAGTCCGCCGGAAAAGCAAGAAAGGTAATTGCAAGAATCAGCAGCGTCTTCTGCCACCTCCTAAAGACAGGATGCTCATTGACATACAGAGCCGCCGTTCCCAGAAAAAGAGCCCACAGAACGCTTGTCTGATTAAAAACAGAGGTTTGAAACGGGAGAAAAGGAATCCCGAAGGCAAAATTATAGGCAAAATGTCCCACAATAGCAAACAAGAACAGACGGAAGGCATAGCTTCTTCGATTATGAGTATAATGCCACCCCTCCGCCACAAAAAACCAAAAGATAGGAGCCGCCAGTCTCCCAAGCATGTGAATCAGAACAATCCACCAATCCGTGGGATAATCAGGCCAAATAACAGACACCACATGATCCAGGGTCATAGCCACCATCGCAATGATTTTTAACTGATTTCCATTTAAACTCTTTCTCATCAAAATATTCCTTTCCGCACATCCTCCCGGCTCTCCTCTTTTCAGATTCCTTTTTCAAAAACCTCATACTGCTTCTTAGGCCCACCGCACACGGGGCAGCGCTCAGGCACCTTTTCCCCGGCCATCACATAACCGCAGATCGGACAGACATAAATTACATCCTTAGAAAATCCCTCCATATCCGCCGCCTCCTTCAAAAGCAAGGCGTGCTCTTTCTCCGCTGCCGCCGCACTGGCATAAGCCTGCTCTGCAAGGGGACTTTCATGCTCCTTTGCATAATCCACAAGCATTCGATAAAAATGCTCCTGCTCAAACTCCTCCCCCGGAATATAGGTTTCTACCGATTCCAAAAAAGGAGCCGGCTTGTCCAGGACCGAATAGAAATTCCGTGCATGATAATACTCGGAAGCCGCAAGGGCACGAAACAGATTTGCAATCCCACTCATTCCCCGGCGCTTTGCCCGATCCGCAAACATCATATATTTGAAATGAGCCAGCAGCTCCCCTTCTACCGTCTCCTCCAGCTTCTTCCTTAAGATTCCGTCCTCACGCTCACGGCCATAGCCATCCTCCGGAAGATTCACTATCTCATGGCAAAGCTTTCCGGCCTTTTCGCAAAAATGAACAATATGATGCTCCACGTCACAGGCCCGGATATCTTTGGATACATCCTCAATCATAGCCCCGCCGCCCCCGGTACAGATTAGCGGAATTCCGTCCACACAATCCTCAAATCCAGAATGCACATGACCGCAGAGAAGATACTTCACCTTTTCCTTCCACGGCTCATAAGCCTCTCTAAGACGGGCAAATTCCTCCTCAGAAACGCAATTCAGAATAAAATGATTGGGCACCGGAATATGAAAGGCGATGATCGCCTGCTTCACCTCTTCCATAGACAAAACCTTAGATAAAAGGGCAAGCCCCTCCTCCTCAAAGGTGCGCATTGCATTGTCCAGTACAACCACTGCAAACGCATCGGCAAGAAGCGCATAATTCTTTTCTCCAAAGTACTCGGTGTAAGCTCCCGTATCGTGATTTCCCCGAAGGGCATAGACCAGATTCTCTGCCAGGGCTTCCGTAAGCTCCCGGATGGTCTGATAATGATGTCCGGTTCCCGCAGGCACCAAATCTCCCACAATCAGTGTAATATCATCCCTGCCACATTCTTCCAAAGCTCCGGCATATACCTTCATATTGTAGGTCCCCAAGCCCTCGCATCCGGGATCACCAATCACGCCCATGGAGCGAACACCTTTCAGCCGGATTATGGATTCGGATACCTTTTGAATCTTCTTTTCTTCCATTTTTGCTGTCCTTTCTTTGTTTTCATTCTCTAGCCCATGGAGTATAGTATAACCTTTTTCCCATACAGAAACAAGGCAGATTCCCTTTTGGGAAAATCCGCCTCTTATCACGCCTACCGTTTAACAAGCTTCAGGGAAACCGGCCCCAGGCTTTTCCATATCTGTGTTCGGACGGTTCACGTACACATGATATTGGAAAAGCCTGGGGGCCAGTTTTCCTGAAGCCCCCCGGCCACATCTCTATCTTATTCCTCTGCAGCCCTCGCTGCCACTTCCCTCTCCTGTACATCAGACGGAGCCTGCTCATAGCGTGCAAACTCGTATGCATAGACGCCGCTTCCACCTGTCATGGACCGCAAATCTGTGGAATATCCGAAAATCTCGGTCATCGGCACATCCGCCACAACCTCCTGCTTACCGCCTGCCACGGGGTTCATCCCCAGCACACGGCCCCGGCGCTTGTTCAAATCCCCCATAACGTCTCCCGTATACTTATCGGGAACAGTCACCGTCATAGAGCAAATGGGCTCCAAAAGCACGGGGCTGGCATCCATAAAGCCCTTCTTGAAGGCCTGAATGGTAGCCGTCTTAAAGGCCATCTCCGAGGAGTCTACGGGATGGTAGGACCCATCGTAAAGCACTGCCTTCACGCCCACTACGGGATATCCGGCCAGAGGGCCCTTGGTTACGGATTCCTGCACGCCCTTTTCCACAGCCGGGAAATAGTTCTTGGGAACGGCTCCGCCCACCACGATCTGGTCAAATACGTAAGGCGTCTCCAAATCCCCCGAGGGCTCAAAAGTCATCTTTACATGACCGTACTGTCCGTGGCCGCCGGACTGCTTCTTATACTTGGAATCCACATCGGATTTCTTGCGGATGGTCTCCCGGAAGGCAACCTTGGGACGGCTTAATTCCACGGCAACCTTGAACTTTTCCTCCAGCTTGCTCACAACCACATCCAAATGCTGATCGCCCATGCCGTAGAGCAGCGTCTGGCGGTTCTCGGAATCATTCACGGTCTTTAAGGTCAGATCCTCCTCCATCATCTTGGTCAGAGCCTGAGAAATCTTATCCTCATCTCCCTTATTCTTTGCCTTATAGCACATGTATGTATAGGGCTTGGAAACCTCGGTTCTCCCGAATGCCACCGGAGTGGCCTTGGTGGAAAGGGTATCTCCCGTCTTGGTGCTTGTAAGCTTGCCAATGGCTCCGATGTCTCCTGCATGAAGCTCGGACACCTCAATGGGCTTATTTCCCTGCATCACATAGAGCTTACTCAGCTTCTCCTCTGCCTCCTTATCTTGGTTATAGAGGGTGTCGTCAGACTTGATAACACCGGAGGAAACCTTGATGAGGGAATACTTTCCAATAAAGGGATCCACAATGGTTTTAAATACATAGGCGGATTTTGCCTTGGAAAAATCGTAGTTGGCCTCAAAAATCTCGTTGGTCTTGGTGTTGATGCCGTTGCAGGCCTTCTTGTCGGGACTTGGGAAGAGCTCCACAATGTCATTCATCAGATTGTGGATGTTCCGAAGCTCCGCACTGGAACCCATGGAAACGGGAATCACAGAACCGTCGCCCACATTAAACTTCATGGCCGCACGGATCTCGCTGACGGTAAATTCCTCTCCGTTAAAATAGCGCTCCATAAACTCATCGGAGGTCTCTGCCACTGCGTCCAGAAGAGCCTCACGGCAGATCGCCAGATTCTCCTTGGAATACTCAGGAATCTCACAGGGCTCCCGCTTGCCAATGCCGGTGAAGCGACGTCCCTCCATCTTGCACACATTGATATAGCCCACAAACTTCTCATCCTCCCGGATGGGCTGATAGAAGGGGGCAATCTTCTTGCCGTAGCGCTCGGTGAGATCCTCCACCACCTGGCGGAAGGACGCATGGTCCACATCCATCTCGGTGACGAAGAACATCCGGGGAAGCTTGTACCTTTCGCACAGCTCCCATGCCTTCTCCGTTCCTACCTCCACGCCGGCCTTGCCGGATACCACGATAATGGCTGCGTCAGCGGCGGCAACTGCTTCCTCGGCCTCACCCACAAAGTCAAAATACCCCGGCGTATCTAAAATATTTATTTTGTAGTCCTGCCAAATCAGCGGAATCACGGAAGTGCTGATTGAAAACTTTCTCTTAATCTCTTCCTTATCGTAATCACTGATGGTATTTCCATCGGTTACCTTACCGATTCGTGTCGTAAGCCCGGACACATACGCCATGGCTTCCACCAGACTGGTCTTGCCACAGCCGCCGTGTCCCAAGAGCACTACGTTGCGAATCTTGTCAGTTGTGTAAATGTTCATGCCTTATCCTCCAATATTTTTTTGCGTCTCCATGCTGATTTCCGCTCTGAAAACCGCCATGTATATATTTTACTAAAAACCAAAGGAAAGTTCAAGTGTTTTATACAGATTGACAGCCATACCCATAGGGCAATCGGAAAAAATAACGAAAAATCCCGTTTCTTCCACATATCCTTTTAATGAAAATACGTGTTGTAAACCTCCTCCAAGCGCTGCCTCTGCGCGCCTTTCATGGTTTGCCCGTAAATCTGCTCCGCCAGGGCCAGAGCCTCCTCATAGTAAGCCTCACGCTGCCCCGGATCCGCCTCTCCAGAAATCTGTCCAATCAAAGCCTCAATCCGGTCTGCCAGCTCATGATCGTCCCTGTAATTTTGCACCGTATACCCCGGCGAGATCTCCTCCGATCCGTCCCGCCCCGGATAATACTTTTCATCATCCCCTAAGCTTTCCGCAGACATCTCAAAGCGCTCATGCTCCGTCCCCTCCACCAGTTTCTCCATGGTATCCTTCCAGATCTGGGCCGGATAGCTTCCTCCATAAAGATTCTGAAGCTCCCGGGGCATATCGTAGCCCACCCATACGGCCATGGCATAATCCGGCGTAATTCCCACAAACCATCCGTCCTTGCTGTTGTTGGTGGTTCCCGTCTTTCCGGCCGCCTCCACCGGGCTCTTCCAACCCATTTTCCTTGCCGTACCCTTCCTTATGACGCCCTTTAGAATATCAATCATCAGCTCTGCCTTGGCAGGCTCATACACCTGCCTGGTCTCGTAGGGCTCATAGAGCTCCTCTCCGTATTTATCCACAATAGATACAATACAGTCCGTCTGCTGAAACTGTCCGTGCCTTGCCAGGCAGGAGTAGGCGTTTGCCATTTCCACCGTAGTGGTTCCGTAGGTGAACCCTCCCAGAGAGGCCGCCGGATAAAAATCATCAGGAACCACACGGGTAAAGCTCATGTCCTGGAGATACGAAAGACCTTCCTCGGGAGTAATCTCACAGAAAAGCCGCCAGGCCGCGCCGTTTCTGGAGCTTTCCACGGCAGTGCGCAGGGTCATTTTGGATCCGTACAGCTCCAGAACCTTTTCCGGCTCCTCCTTTGCCTTTTCCACATCGATGTCCGTCACCAAAGAGCGATCCGTATATCCCCGCTCCAAAGCCGGCAGATAGACAATCAGCGGCTTGATGGAGCTTCCCGGCTGGCGGTAGGACTGATAGGCCCGGTTCAGGGTATAGGTGCCGCTCCCCTGCGTCCTCCCTCCCACAATGGCCTCCACCTTGCCGCTTTCATTGTTCATGACCGTAGCCGCCCCCTGAAGCGCAAACTGACCGTTTTCCGTAAGCTCCTCGTCAAAGGCCAGAGCATTATCCACGCTTTCCTGCAAAAGCCTCTGCTTTTCCTTATTCAGGCTTGTTTGGATGACATAACCCCCGGTGTACAGCTCTGCCCGAAGCCGTTCATACGCCTGGTTATAGGTCTCCATATAAAAATCGTAATCCTCCATGGTGCCAAAGGAATACCGAAAAAGAAAGCCGTCCAGCTTCATCAGATAGCGAATGGTACAGTCAATGGCGTAGGTGGTCTCATAGTCCTTGATTTCCGCCGGCTGCTTTTTTGTAAGCACAATGTCCTCCCTAAGGGCCTTCAGATAGGCTGTCTCCGTGATCATCTCACAGTCCCGCATGTCCTTTAAGACCTTGTCTCTTCTCGGAAGGGCGTTTCCGCTGTTCTTTAGGGGATCGTAATAGGAAGGGGAGTTTGGAATGGCACACAGATAGGCTGTCTCATTTAAGGACAGCTCACGGGAGGGCTTGCCAAAATAGAACTCCGCCGCGGCCTCAATGCCATAGCAATTGTTGGCAAAATAAATATTGTTTACATAAAACTCCATAATCTCTTCCTTGGAATACTTTTTCTCCACCTCCAGGGCATAGCAGATCTCCTTCACCTTACGCTCCAGGGTTACCTCCTTTGTGATAAATACATTGCGCACCAGCTGCTGGGTGATGGTGCTGGCTCCGTGGACCTTCTCTCCCTTTGAGGTTACAAACTCCAGCCCCACCCGGACAATGGCCTTAAGATCAATGCCCGGATGCTCCCAGAAGCTTCGGTCTTCAATGGCGATAAAGGCGTTTATCACGTTCTCGGGGATCTCCTCAAAGGTCAGGTAGATTTTACTTCCGTTTCCGGAAAGCTCCGTGAGTAGATACCCCTCGTCATCGTAGAGATAGCTGGTAAGGTTGTGCTTAAAGGTATTGGTATTGGAATCTGCCACTGCTTCCTTTGCTTCCTGGCTGTATTTCTCATACATGGGGTAGACTTTATAGATCACCGCCCCTGCCGCCGCCAGGATGGCTATCATCGTGAAAAGGAAGAGGATTTTAAATAATTTTTTTATAAGCTTCATGGCTTCGCCCTGCATTCATGCCTCTCAATAAAGTATGCTGTTATTTTATATTACTTTCTTACTTTGGTAAAGGGGGTAAAAATTCAGACGGCCGGCAGCAGACAATGCCATGAAGTTAAGCCCTTATAAGCTTATAAAGGCTCCGGGCAAAAACCGCCACCCCTCACCGGGGCGGCCCTCCTCCCCTGCGCCGGTAATCCTTGCGGACTTAACTTCATGACATTTCGGCAACAGAGTGGTCTTTCTATTTCATCACTTTAAAGCGAAACAGTATTGACATTCCCGCAAAAAAATCGTAAACTGATACTTGCATGCCGCGGCAGATCTGCGGTTTTTGTCGGCTGCATCTTTTAACGAAAATTTGGGACACTGCAGCTTCCATTTTGAGGAAATGAGGAATTTATCATGATTATTGTAATGAAACCAAAAGCACCTAAGGCCTCCATTGAGCATGTGGTGGAGATCATCCGCTCCAACGGTCTCGAGACCCATCTCTCGGAGGGCAAGCAGGTTACCATCATCGGCGTTGTGGGGGACAAAACCCGTCTGAATCTCTCCAACCTGGAGATTGCGCCGGATGTGGATAAAATTGTTCCCATTACAGAGAGCTATAAGCTCAGCAACCGGAAATTTCATCCCGAGCCCACCTCCGTTCAGGTGGGAAATACCTCCATCGGTCCGGGCAGCCTCACCATTATGGCCGGCCCCTGTGCCATCGAATCCGAGGATCAGCTGCTTCTCATCGCCAAGTCGGTCAAGAAAGCAGGTGCCACCTTTCTTCGGGGCGGCGCTTACAAGCCCCGCACCTCCCCCTATTCCTTTCAGGGACTTGAGGAGGAGGGCCTGCGGTATATGAAGAAAGCCCAGGAGGAAACAGGCCTTGCCACCATCTGCGAGGTTATTAGTGAGGCCTCCATAGAGGCGGCTGTCAAATATGTGGATATGCTCCAGATTGGGGCCCGAAACATGCAGAACTTTCAGCTTCTGCGGGAAGCCGGTCAGTCGGGGCTTCCGGTGCTTTTAAAGCGCGGTCTCTCCTCTACCATTGATGAGTGGCTCAATGCGGCGGAGTACATCATTGCCGAGGGCAACCGAAATGTGGTTCTCTGCGAGCGGGGCATCCGCACCTATGAGACGGCTACCAGGAACACACTGGATATCAGTGCCGTACCGGTGCTGAAGGCCAAGTCTCATCTTCCGGTGATCGTGGATCCCAGCCACGCCTCCGGCGTGCGCGCTTACGTGGCTCCGCTTGCCAAATGCGCAGTGGCTGCCGGCGCAGACGGCCTGATGATTGAGGTACATAACAATCCGGCCTGTGCTCTCTCCGACGGCCCCCAATCTCTGACCTTTGCTCAGTTTGACGAGCTTGCCAGAGAGCTTAAGGCTTACGCCTCTCTTTCGGGAAGGAGTTTTTAATATGAAGCTGGAAACCGTAGGCTTTGTGGGCCTGGGACTTATCGGCGGTTCTATCGCCAAGGCCATCAAGGCCTTTCATCCGAAAATTCAGATTATGGCCTATATGCGGACCGCGGATACGCTCATCGAGGCTGCCAATGAGGGGACAGTGGACATTGTCTGCACAGCCGTGGACGGTCAGTTTCGCGCCTGTGACTGCATTTTCCTCTGCGCTCCCGTTTCTACCAATGCCAGGTATCTTGAGGCTCTAAAGCCTGTCATCAGGGAGGATTGCATTCTTACGGATGTGGGGAGCACGAAAACGGATATCCATGAGCGGGTCACGGCTCTTGATTTGGAGGGGCATTTTATCGGCGGGCATCCCATGGCCGGCTCCGAAAAAACCGGCTATGCCAATGCTAAGGCTCATCTCATTGAAAATGCCTACTATATTATCACACCGGCGGCAAAGGTGCCAAAGGAGACGACAGATCTCTTCGTAGCCTTTATTGCCTCCTTGAAGGCCCTGCCTCTGGTCCTTGATTACCGGCAGCATGACTTTATCACAGCCGCCGTCAGCCATCTTCCCCACCTCATCGCCTCTTCCCTGGTCAATTTGGTTCAGGATTTGGATGGAGAGGATGCATTGATGAAGCGCATCGCCGCAGGGGGCTTTAAGGACATTACCCGCATAGCCTCCTCCTCTCCGGAAATGTGGGAGCAAATCTGCATGACCAACAAGGAAAATCTCATAAAGGTTCTGGACTGCTATTTACAGCAGCTTACCGCTGTAAAAAAACAGCTGGAGGAGCAGGAGAGCGAAAAGCTGCACCGCTTTTTTGAGACCTCCCGGGATTATCGGAACTCCATTCCCGATTCCTCTTTGGGGCCTATCAAAAAAATGTATGCCTTCTACTGCGATATGGTGGACGAGGCGGGAGGCATTGCGGCTCTTGCCACGATCCTGGCGGCCGGCGGAATAAGCCTTAAAAATATCGGGATTATACACAATCGGGAATTTGAGGAGGCCGTGCTAAAAGTAGAGCTCTATGACGAGGCCTCCTATGAGAAGGCAGTTGCCCTTCTTCGAAAATATCGTTATACCATTTATGAACGTTAAGCGGAAGAAACAGGAGAATTTATATGAAATTTACGCGTGCCAAAGCTCTTAAGGGATCCTTAACCGTTCCCGGAGATAAATCCATTTCCCACCGGGCCGTTATGTTCGGCGCCCTGGCAGACGGGCTTACTGAGGTGGAAGGCTTTCTTCCGGGAGCCGACTGTCTTTCTACCATTGACTGCTTCCGGCGTATGGGCATTTCCGTTGAAAGACCAAATGCCACCCGGCTTTTGATCCACGGCAAAGGCCTTCACGGCCTGACAGGGCCTTCGGATACTCTGGATGCCGGCAACAGCGGTACCACCACCCGGCTGCTTTCCGGCATCTTAAGCGGACAGACTTTTGAGACCACTCTCACCGGCGACGCCTCCATAAGGAAGCGTCCCATGAACCGGATTATCGAGCCTCTGTCCCGGATGGGGGCTTCCATCGAAAGCCTCCCGGGAAACGGCTGTGCCCCTCTTAAGATTCAGGGCCGTTCTCTTCACGGGATTCATTACGCCACAAAGGTGGCTTCCGCCCAGGTAAAGTCTGCCATTTTGCTGGCCGGCCTGTACGGGGACTCTCCCACCAGCGTTACGGAGCCTGCTCTTTCCCGCAATCATACGGAGCTGATGCTCTGCTCCTTCGGCGCAAGGGTCCGGACAGAGGGCACTACAGCCTCCATAGAGCCTCACCCCCATCTGGTCGGTCAGAAAATTTCAGTGCCCGGGGATATCTCCTCTGCCGCCTATTTTCTTGCCGCCGGATGTATTACCCCAGACTCCGAGCTTTTGATTCGTCATGTGGGGATCAATCCCACAAGGGACGGGATTCTTCGAGTATTAAAAAGAATGGGGGCGGATGTAACGGTTTTCCCGGCCGATACAAAAAGTGAGGAGCCTGTGGCGGATCTTCTGGTGAAAACCTCTCATCTGCGGGGCTGTATCCTGGAAGGAGATCTCATTCCTGCCTTAATCGACGAGATTCCCGTGATTGCGGTTCTGGCCTGTTTTGCAGAAGGGACCACAGTGATTCGGGATGCGGCGGAACTGAAGGTAAAAGAATCCAACCGGATTGATGTTATGGTGGACAATCTGTCCGCCATGGGCGCACATATCACCGCCACCGAGGACGGCATGATCATTGAAGGCGGTTATCCCCTCCACGGAGCCGCAATTGACAGCCATCTGGATCACCGAATTGCCATGTCCTTTGCCATTGCAGGATTGAATGCGGACGGGGAGACTGCGATTGCAGGGGCGGAATGTGTGAATATCTCTTACCCCGGATTTTATGGGGATTTGAAAGGCTGCACTTGACGGTATTAGGTACGAAAGCAGAAAGCGGATATAGAATATCTAAAATTAAAGGAAAGAAGAATCCCTCAACTGTATCGCAGTACAGTTGAGGGATTCTTCTTTTCATTTTACAAAAGTAAAATTTCGGTGTCATTTGATTAACATCGCATCCCCAAAAGAAAAAAACCGATATCCCTCCCGCACAGCCTCCTCATAAGCCGCCATCACCCGCTCCTTTCCGGCAAAAGCGGACACCAGCATCAGCAGTGTAGACTCCGGCAGATGGAAGTTGGTAATCAGGGCGTCCATCATCTTGAAACGATACCCCGGATAAATAAAAATATCCGTCCATCCGCTTCCTGCATGCAGTACCCCTTCCTCGTCCGCCGCCGACTCCAACGTACGGCAGCTGGTGGTCCCCACACAGATCACACGCCCCCCTGACGCCTTGGTCTCATTGATGAGCCGGGCCTGAGCCTCCTCAATCCAATAGAATTCCGAATGCATATGGTGCTGCGTCACGTCCTCCACCTTCACCGGCCGGAAGGTACCAAGGCCCACATGGAGGGTCACATGGGCCAGCTTCACGCCCTTTTCCTCAACTTCCTTTAAAAGCTCCGGCGTAAAGTGAAGCCCGGCTGTGGGCGCTGCCGCAGAACCCTCATGCCTGGCATATACGGTCTGATACCGGTTCTTATCCTTCAGCTGATGCGTAATATAAGGCGGCAGAGGCATCTGCCCAAGCTGATCCAAAATTTCCTCGAAAATTCCCTCATAGGTAAAACGGATGCGGCGGTTTCCCTCCTCCACAACCTCCAGCACCTCTCCCACAAGCAGCCCGTCTCCAAAGGAAATCCGAGCTCCCGGCCGCGCCTTTTTCCCGGGCTTTACCAGGGTCTCCCACATCTGATCCTCACAGCGCTTCAAAAGCAGGACCTCAATGCCTGCTCCCGTTCCCTCTTTTACTCCCATGAGCCTGGCCGGAATCACCCGGGTATCATTTACCACCAGGCAGTCACCGGGATTCAAAAAATCTGGAAGCTCCCGAAACACCCGATGCTCCCGCTCCCCGGATCTCCGGTTCAGCACCAACAGTCTGGAGCTGCTTCGATCCTCCAGAGGATCCTGGGCGATAAGCTCCTTTGGCAAATCATAATAAAAATCACTCGTTTTCATACAAAAGCTTCCTTACATATATTTTTTCTTCTTAAAATAGAACAGAATCCCCGCCACCACCGCAATGCTTAAGACAATCACATACACATAGCCATATTTCCAGACCAATTCCGGCATGTTGGTGAAATTCATGCCATACCAGCCTGCAATCAGAGTCAAGGGCTGGAAAATAATGGTCACGATGGTAAAAAGCTTCATGGTGTTATTCAGATTATAATTCAGCGTGGCATCCAGTGCCTCTCTTAAATGGATGAGATTATCGCAGAGCAGCTGGGTGTTATTGCTAAGCCGCTCTGACTTATCCGTAAAAATCTTAAAATAGCGCAGATCCTCCTCCTCAAAGAGATCATTTTCATTCTCCTGAAGCGCTTCCCCAATGTCAATCAGCTGATCATAATAGTTTTTCAACGTCGAGAGACGGTTCCGCAGATCAAAGATCTCCTTATTCAGATCCTCATCCATCTTTCCATTCACCACTTCCCGCTCCATAGCGATGATCTGCCGCTCCGTCATCACAAGTCCCCGGTTTCCGCTGGATAAAAGCCGTTCCAACACTCCATAGATCACCTTTTCCATGGTGGCATTCTGCCGGAAACGCCCGATGGCATCCAAAAACATCTGGCGAATGCTGTCCCCCTTGTCAATGATTTTCACAATAATGAACAGATTTTTCTTGATAAAAAAGCCGATACGATTCCGCTTACTGCTCAGGTTCAAAATATCCACAATATTAATCATGCCAAAGCTGAACTCATCATACACATCAATACTCGTCCGAAAATGGGTAAAATCCGTCATACAGTCCTTTACTGCCACCTCTGACAGGCCAAGCTTCTCGTAGCATTTGCGCAGCTCCTCCAGAGTCAAATATCCCACACAGATATCATGGCTGTCTATCTGCTCCAGGGTTACCTCCCGAATCTCCTTCTCATGGATAGAATAAAACATTTCGCCAAGCCTCCCCTTCCCTAACACAGCCTTAAGCTGATCCACATGCTTCTATTCTATCACGCCTGAGGGGCAGATGTCACGCTCCTTTTGCAAAAGGAACACTCCACGGAAACAAAGGAGCTGCCGCAAGCGGAGCCTGCCGACATTTCCGATATCCGGTGTCCGGCTGTTGGCGCACAGACTGTCTGATAGGGGCGGACATTACTCGGAAACACCTTCCGTTTCCACAAATCTTTCAAAAGGTAATGTACGACCATAGCAGACAGAATGTACTCCAACCGTCCGAACACAGGATATGGAAATGTCGGCAGGCTTCGCTTGCGGCAGCTCCTCCCCATATAAACTTTTAAAATCTTACCTCAAATGCTTCCCCTACCTGCACATAATCATCGCTTATCCGTCCGTCTTCCTCCGGAAGCTTCACGGCATACAGGGTCATGGTCACAGCGCCTGCATGGATGTTCAGCCTGCCGTCGTCAATCACCTCTTCATTCTGCATGTAGCCCGACTTACTGTCCTGGGAGCGCACGCCGAATTCCACCTGGTTGCCGGCTTTATCCACAGCCTTTACCATCAGAAGATAAGAGGTGGCGCCGGAAATATCATAGGAAATTCTCTGCTCCAGATCATTGGAGGTGAGCTCCTTTAGCGTCACCTTCACACCGTCCGGAAGCACAAATTCATTATCCATGGCAGCCCTCTCTGTATCGGCAATCAAATCCGCACCGTCCGCCCGGAAAGCAAACTCCCATTTCCCTTTTACGCCATCCTGAAAACCCAGCTGATAAAATACAATCTGATACTCATTTTCCTGAGAAAAGTCAATACCCATGTCCGATAAATGATAGTCTGCAACCACGCCCAGAATCTTCTGCTCCCCGTCCAGAAATTCCGCACTTCCACCGCCTCCGCCGGTGCAGTTCTTCCCATTGATATAAAGGGCTCCGTCCGGCGTCAGATAGGTCTCCATAGGCTGGCCGTCCTCACGCTGAAGGGTATAGTTGATCACCAGCTTTTCCTCGGAAACCACAGCTTCCTGGAGCGTAATCACATAACCCTCGTCTGCCGTAGAGGTATGGATCACCTCCTTGTAATCGGCCAGATCCTCGGAGATTCCAAGCGCACTGCCAATACTCCATCCAATCTGCTTGATGGCTGCATGGACCTCGTCTCCAAAGGCGGTTCCTGCAATCAAAATCAAGGCTGCACAGGCCGCTACAGACGCCCGCCGAAAGGTATTCCTTTTTGTTCTCTTCTCTTTGCGGATCTTATTTAAAATATGATTTTCGTATCTTTTCATTTCCACATCACTGGGGCATTCCATCAGGTAGTCCAAAGGCGCTCCAATCTCTGTTTTTATCTCATTTGCCAGTTTATAGGCTTCCCTGTTCATACTCATGCCCTCTTCCTTTCTCCAAATTTGCTGCGAATCTTTTGTTTTCCCCGAAAGAGCCGCACATATACATTGTCTCTGCGCAGCCCAAGGGCCGCTCCTGCCTCTTCCGGCTCCTCTTCCTCTATGAAGATTCGCCGAAACAGCTCCTGATCCTTGGGCTTTAAGCAGGCCAAAATTTCCTCTGTTTCCTTTGAAAGCTCCTGCCCGGTAAGCTCTTCAAAGGAGGGGTCCTCCTGGGGAATTTCCATTTCCTCAAGGGGAACGGTGTCAAATTCCCGCTTGAGCTTACGTAAGGCATCGATGGCTTCCAGACGTGCCACGCCGGCCGCCCAGCTTTCAAAGCTTCCCTTTGCCTCGTCAAAGCTGTCTATATTGCGCCAGATTCCCAGGAAAATATCATTCATGCATTCCTCGATCCGATCCGGAGCCGTAAACAGGCGTTTTCGGACAATGGAATATAAAAGCCCTCCATAGGTTTCTATGACATAAAGGATTCCCTCCTCTTTCTGCTTTCTGATCAGTTCGATGAAATTGTATTTATTTGCCTTCATATACAGTTACCTCAAAATAAATTTCCGTAAGCTTACGCGGCGCCCGTCCGCTGCGCCTTTCATCGAGCCTAAAAGCCTTTGCTTTTGGACCCTTTCACTTTATACTTCGTTTTGGAGATTGGAAATCTTACAGTTTGGGTGATCTTTTTCAAGAAATAAAATATTTTCTATTTTCACAACAAAAGAACGGAACCGCTGCAGACACAACAATTCCGTTCCTCATTCTTTATTCTTTCAATTTTTACGTCTTATATTAAGCGCGCAGTTTCTTTTTGCTTACTACTACGCCGATGGCTGCCAGAACTGCAAGGCCCTCTACTGCGTAGATCATAGAAGTCTCACCAGTCTTGGGGGATGTTCCTGTCGGTGTGGATGCAGGCGCTGCTGAAGAAGATCCGGATGAACTGCTTCCGCTGCTACTTCCGCCGCCGCCATTATTGGCATTTCCGCCTGCAGAAGATACATTCTCTACAATAATTGCAATGGGAGACAGAGACGTAAAGGTTACGCTAATACGTCCATCCCCTGCTGTTGCAGGAAGAACCTCTTTTGTGCCGTCATCCTTCCAGTGTACTACCACTACCTTAGTGGAGGAAATCACATTGGGAACAGAAAAGCTTAAGGTAACGCTTCCATTGAGCTTTACTTTCTCACCGGTCTCTGCAAGAGCCAGAGATACGTCCATCAGATATACACTGCACTCATTCGGCGTCCCGATGGCATCGTGTATCTCATTGATGCTAATGGTCTGACTTGTTCCGCTAACCGTGGGGATTACTGTCTCTGTAGACACGGTTCCGTCACTCTTCACTACAGACACCTGCTGAGGCTCCTGGCTTACCTGAACAGTTCCGCCAGCACTGGGTGCCGCAAATGCCTCGACGCTCATCATCAGGCTGAGCGCCATGGTTAAGATTACCAGTTTCATTCGTTTCATACTTCGTTTCCCCTCTTTCATTCCTATAGGATTTTTATATCAAAGCAGACAAAAGCTTTCGCCTGCTCTAATACCTCTTTTTGTAAAATACTTCAATCAAAAGCTCCAGCTTCTCCTCCTCGTCCAACCAAAGCTCATCCTGAAATTCGCCAAATACATAGCTTCCGGAAAAGGAACGAATCTCAAGCTCATCCATATCCAACTGGCAAAACAGCGTAGCCAGAGCCTGAATTTCACTGGGCGCCAGGTCCGTTACAAAGTATTCCTCCACAGCATGCCAAAGGGAGAAAACCATCAAAGGATTCCTTTTCAGCTTTTCCCTGGCAGATCCATAGAGAGCCTGCATGTATTCCTTTTGACGCTCCGTTCTCTCCCCGTTGCTTCCCTCCACCTGGATGTCCCGGCCCTGCACATACACCAAAGCCTGCTCCCCGGTCAGCTCCGTAAGCCCGGCTTCCTCAAATGTGGCAGAATCCAGTTCATGAAGCTCCTTTGAAACCTCCACCGTCACCGGCCCTAAAACCTCATGGATCTCTCCGACTCCCTTCCAATAAAGCGCACAGCTTCCATGAATGGGAATTCCCAGCATCTTGGAGACAGCCTCCTCCATCAGATGACAGCTTCCCTCCAGCCCATCGCCGATGGCATATTGAAGACCCAGCTGCATTTCGCAAAAGCCGGCCTCCTGTCCCAGACTGTCCCGCAGGCGGACCTCCGCCATACTGTCTCTGGAAATATTTAAAAGCTTAAGCTCCTTCTGCTCCAGATCCACCACTGCCAGATAGATACTGTCGGCCCGTGGGCCAAAGCCGATAGCCGTATTCTCCCGGGCCTCCTCCCTTCCGTCGATTCCCAGGCAAAGGATCGTAATCAAGTCCTCCCGGTATTCGTATACATCTCCATTCCAAAGGATTTCTTTGGTAGAAAAATCAATACCCTGCCCTTGACTTCCAACCGGCTTTTTCAGCTCACTCATTCCTTTTTGTATCATTGCAGCATAGACCGAAACACTCAGCACTACAAAAAGGAGAAGAAACAAAGCGATATATCTTGCCGTCTTCCAGAGGGCTTTTTTCTTCTGTTTCATGATTTATCATTCCTTTGCGTATTCCCCAAGCTGTACTGCCATCACCAAAAATCGATACTTTGCATCATTGGCTACACAGGTAGACATGGTCAAAATACGACTGCCAAAGGGTACCTCAATCTCCTGATTGATATTTCCTGGTGAATTGCGGATCTCCTCCAAAAAGCCAAGAAATTCCGCCTCATCCTGGTAATTGCAATAATCTGCCAAATACTTATCAGAAAAGCGAACTGCCGCAAAAATCTGATAGATCAAAGTCTTGTCCGGAAGATAAATATAGACATACGGAGCTTCCTTAAGCTTTTCTTCCGCCTCATAATCATGAAGACTTCCGAACATGGTATCATTTTTCATGTTATGTCCATATAAAATGGTCTGAACGGCAGAAAAATTCTTGGGATGAACGGCCTCCGAATAAATACTCCCCGGAAGTCCCGCCACACGATCCACCGTATGGTTAAGATAATAAGCCTGATCCGTAGGATGCTGAAGAATCGGATAATCCACCTTTGTTCCGGGGATCTCAATCCATGCGTAAATATCTACATTTAAATCATGGAGCTCTTCAAAATCAATGGTATTCTCCCGCTGCAGCGCCGGATTCACCTCCGGTTCCTCTTCCAAATCCGGCTCCGGTTCTTCTTTCTTTGGCAGCTCCACATTCATCCAAACGCTGGATACCTGCATTTTTGAAAGGCTCTGGTACACATCTTCCGCCCGTTCCTGCCTGGCATAATATCCGGCAACAAAGATAAGTGAACAAAACAACAGGATCCCAAACAATACCATACTGGTTTCATACCGTATCTTCATCTGAAGCTTTTTTAATGCCTTCTTACTGATTCTTTTCTTTTTTCGAACTCTTCTTTTCCTGCTCTTCTTTCCGCTGCCCAGCGCTTTAAGCTCCTTTTTAAGCCCTTCCGGCAGCCGCTTTTTCAGGAATTCTGGTATTTCCATTTTTCTCACCTTTCTTACCATACCATCCTCTTCCTTTCTTTTCCTCATTTCTACAGAATTGTCCCTTTTTCAAACAGAAAAAGATGAGGCTGCCGCAAAATACGACAGCCCCATCTCAATTTTTACACATTTTCGCAAGCCGGCTAAGCTTTCACCGCCACCACAGCCGTATAAATTCCCTTTCGATAATTTGCAACAAAGACTCCATCATAGCTTTTCACAATACTTTTCAAAATCTGAATCCCTTTTCCGCGCCCTCTTCGCTTCTTCCTCTCTGCATGCTCCCTGGTAGAGGAATTTTCTACCCTCACGAGCAAATAGCCTCCCTTCATACCGGCCCGAATCCTTACCTTCCTCTTGGACTGCTCCAATTCCCCTGCCGCCTCAATGGCATTATCCAGAAGATTCGTAAATAATCTGCAAAGAGAAAAGGAGTCCACAGAAATCTCCCCGGGAATCAAAAGCTCTGCCTCTAAGTTCACGCCCAGCCTTTCACACAGCCTCCCCTTTTCCTCCATCACTTCATTTACAATCGGATTTTTGCAGTAAAGGCACGAGCTAATCCCCCCAAATCCCTCCTGCAGCTCACAAAGCTCCTGCTCTGAAAGCCGTCTCTTGCTGCTTTTTGCTTCCTCCAAAAGCCTTGGAAGCCGGCATTCCAAATCCTTGTGCATCAACAGAAAAGACTGCCGCTGCTCCTCCCTCTCCCGCTCCTTTCGTGCAAGGTTTTGAAGCACCAAAATATAGTTTTGATAGTCATGCTGAATCTGTGAAAACTCCTTTTTGTTCCTGCTCTCCGGCAGCGAAATCTGCGAAAACCTGCCTTTGATAAACGCCGACTCCATCCTGTACTTTTGATTTTCCTTACAAAACATAAAAAACAGGCCCATATTCGCCAAAAGCTCCAGCATCGCTACAAACTTCCATTTACCCCCCCCCTAAAATCCCATCTACCCTCATGTCATCCCTTCCCTTTCTCTTGGCTCTGTAAGCACCAAAGCCCTCTATAGCTTCTCCGACATATACGCAAAAAACTGCTCCTTCGTCTCCCGATAACGAGCCTTACTTACCGGAACCCTTTTCCCATAAGTCAGACAAACTTCCGTATTCCGAATCTCCACGATCTGTTCCATATTTACCACATAGCTTTTGTGGCAGGACAAAAACTGCCCATTCAGTCTTTTCTTTATCAGCTCCAGACGCTCATAGCACCAATACTCCTTCTCAGCCAGCACAATATGCACCTTATGAAGCTGATTTTCCATATATAAAATCCTGGAAAAAGGAATTGCAATCACAGATCCCCTGGAAGAAATAATCAGATTCTTATCCTGCCCCCGTCCCTGCCGCTGAAGCTTCTTAAGATTCCTCTCCAGCTTCTCCGCTCTCACCGGCTTCATCAAAAACCCGCTCAGATTGGACATCTTTAAAAAAACATCCTCCACATACTCCAGCGTATACGCAGTCATATAAATAACCTTCGTAAGAGGACTAAGCGTCAGCATCTCCTCCGCAAAATCCATCCCCGTCCGCTCACTTTTCCAGTCAATATCCATCAGCACCCCATCATAATGAACATCCTCTTTAAGAGCACTCAAAAAAATATCCATATCCGAATACGTATGAACCCTTTTCACAAAAGAAAACCGCTTAAGCATCTCCTCCAGCTCTTCCAGCACCTCCGGCTGATCGTCACAAACCGCCAAATTCATCCAAAGGGAGCAGCAAAAAAAAGAAGCAACCCGCCACTTTCCGATATCCTGTGTCCGGCTATTCGCGCACATTCTGTCTGATATGGACGGATATTGCCTTGGCAATGTCCGCTCAGAGCAGACAGAATGTACACGAACCGTCCGAACACAGGATATGGAAAATGGCGGGTTGCTTCTTTTTTTTGCTGCTCCCTCAACCCCTCCCGTTACAAAAGCATATAATCAAACGTCCGTTTAAGATACTCACTGTACCCCGCCTTCTCCACAGCCTCCGAGGCCAGAATTGAAACGCTCCCAAGCTCCTTCACCCCAAGCATATAGGTAAGCTTCCCAATCTCCTGCCCTTCCTCCACAGGCGCCGTCAGTTCCTTCACACAGAGCCACTTCTTCTCAATTCCGGTCAAATCCTCCCCGGTCGTACTCAAATAAGAAAAGGTCCCGTCATACTTCCCTTTTACCTTCTCCTCTACCCCGAACCGGACAGGAATCACCACCTCCGGCTGCTCCTCCAGATCCTGATAAAGGCTGCACTTCGCATACCCATAATTCAAAAGTGCCGTCGCATCCGCAAACCTCCCCTTGGGATCCGGAGCCGCCATCACCACCGCGATCATCTCAATCCCGTCCTTCTCCGCCGTAGCCGACACACAATACTTCGCCAAACTGGTAGATCCCGTCTTAAGCCCGGTAGCATAGGGATACTGACGAATCAGCTTATTGGTATTGGTAAGCCCAAACTCCTCCGTCCCCCGCTTGGTGGTATGGGTAATGTTCTCCATCCAAACCGTAGAATAATTATGTATCTGCGGATACCTGGTAATCAATTCCCGGGACATCAGCGCAATATCATAAGCCGTAGTCAAATGTCCCTCCACATCCAACCCACAACAATTCACAAAATGCGTATCCTTCATCCCAAGCTCCGCCGCCCGCTTATTCATCATCTCCACAAAAAGCTCCTCCGTCCCGGCAATATGCTCCGCCATAGCCACGGAAGCGTCATTGGCCGAAGCCACGGAAATACACTTAATCATCGTATCCACACTCTGAGTCTCCCCCTCCTCCAGAAAGACCTGAGAGCCTCCCATAGATGCCGCATAAGCCGAGGTCGTCACCGTATCCTCCAGCCGAATCTTTCCCTGAGAAACAGCATCAAAAATCAAGAGCAGCGTCATAATCTTCGTCACACTGGCCGGGTGAAGCTTCTCATGGGAATTTTTCTCCAAAACCACCGTCCCTGTGGATGCCTCCATCAAAACGGCAGAAGGAGCCGTAATCCCGATACTGTCCCCGGAAGCCGGAGCCGTCTCATCCCCCGGATTTTCACCGGCTGTTGCCCCAGCCGCTTCTCCATCCACCTGTCCGGACTGAGCGATTCTGCCCAGGATAGATTCCGCTACCTCCTTTCCCGGCAGCGTTTCCCCCGGAGCCGCCTTTTCGGGAAGCTCCTGTTCCGTGCTCAGAGGCTGCTGCGTCGTTTCCTCTTCTTTTCGCTCCTGCTCCCCTGTCTCCGACGTGGAAGCACCTTCATCTCTTTCTTCTTGTGTGTCCGTGGGCGGCGCACTCTCCCTTTGCTCCTGCGCCTCACCCGGCTGTGTATCACTTTGCTCCTGGCTTACCGCCTCTTCCTCCCCTCCCGATGCCTGCACAGACAGCGCCGGCGACTGGAAGCAAAGACAGCACACAAGCAGGAAGATACAAATTTTCTTCATAAAATTCCCCTTCTATTTATTGCGATTACTATTAGTAATGTACCAGAAGGGGAAAATATGTCATTTTTATGGAAACACTTTGATGGTACGAGCTTTCCGACAGCCCGTCCACTACCTCCGCTCCTCCAACTCCTCATAGTCCACATGATGTCCCACGTACTTGTAGGCCGGCCGGACAATCTTGCCTGCATTGGCCAGCTCCTCAATGCGGTGGGCGCTCCAGCCGGAGATACGGGAAATGGCAAAAATCGGCGTAAACAGCTCTGCCGGAAGCCCCAGCATACTGTAGACAAAGCCGCTGTAAAAGTCCACATTGGCACAGACGGGCTTTAAAAGCTTCCTGCCGGACATAAGACATTCCCCTCCGATGCGCTCCACCCGCTCATAGAGCTCAAATTCCTGGGTCAGCCCCTTTTCCTCGGAAAGCCTTCTGGCATATTCCTTCAAAATCACAGCTCTGGGATCCGACTCCGTATACACCGCATGGCCGATTCCATAGATAAGGCCTGCCCGATCAAAGGCCTCTTTTCTTAGAATCCGCACCAGATAAGAGCGAAGAGCCTCCTCGTCCTTCCAGTTCGTCACATGGGCCTTGATGTCCCGGAACATTTCCTGAACCTTCAGGTTGGCGCCGCCGTGCTTAGGTCCCTTTAAAGAGCCCAGGGAAGCCGCCACAGCCGAATAGGTGTCTGTACCCGTGGAGGACACCACATGGGTGGTAAAAGTGGAGTTGTTACCGCCTCCGTGCTCCGCGTGAAGAACAAGAGCCACATCCAGCACCTTGGCCTCCAGCTCCGTATAAGTCCCGTCCTTTCGAAGAAGGCGCAGGATATTTTCCGCTGTGGAAAGCTCCGGCTTCGGATTGCGGATAATGAGACTCTTGTCCAAATGATAGTGGCGGTAAGCGTGATAACCATAAACGCAGAACAGAGGGAACTGAGCTATCAGCCGTAGGGACTGCTTAAGCACATTGGAAATAGAAATATCCTCCGGATTCTCGTCATAGGAATAAAGGGTCAGCACGCATTTTTGCAGAGTATTCATCATATTGGAGCTGGGAGCCTTCATGACCACATCCCGGACAAAGGTATCCGGCAGGCTCCGATATTCTCCCAGAAGCTCGATAAATTCACCTAACTGCTCCTTTGTGGGCAGCTTTCCAAAGAGCAAAAGATAGGTGGCCTCCTCAAAGGCAAAGCGCCGGTTGGCAAAGCCCTTTACCAGGTCCTGCACATTGACTCCCTGGAAATAGAGCTCACCGTCAATGGGAACCTTTTCTCCGTCCACATAACCAAAGGAGACCACGTCCGAAATCTCCGTTAAGCCAGTGAGAACACCCTTTCCCGAGGAATCCCGAAGGCCTCTCTTTACGTCATACTCCTCATACAGCTTTCCGTCAATCTTCCCGGAACGCATACTGTACTCCACCAGCTTCTCCAGCCTTTCATCTACCTGTACATTCTCTTTTTTCATAATGTCCTCCATTCCAGTCCCGGAATATCCTTCCAGTACACCTGTATACAGATCAATTCCCAGCCACTTAAAACATGTGTCCGTAAATTGATCTGTGCACTGTCAGGATATTCCTGATTCCAGTTTCTCTCCTACTACCCCGTCAGCCAACCAATCAATATACCAAGAAGGGCGCCCATAATCACCTGGATGGGAGTGTGTCCCACGAATTCCTTGAGCTTTTCCTCGGCCAGCTTCTTTCCCTCCAGGGTCTTAAAGCTGTCCACAATCTGATTCAAAAGCTTGGCCTGCTTGCCTGTCTCCAGGCGTACGCCCATGGCGTCGTGCATCACAATGATCGCCAAAATCACCGTCACCGCAAAGACCGGAGAGCCCAGACCGTGAAGCCTGCCTGCCGTGGTGGCCATGGCGCAGACGGTGGAGGCGTGGGAGCTCGGCATTCCCCCGGAGCCCACCAGCCGCTCCGGATCAAAGCTTTTCGTCACCCAGGCATGGATCAGAGTCTTTAACACCTGCGCCACAAACCAGCCTGTCACCGCGCTTATCAGCAGTCTGTTTCCAATCAGTAATTCCCAGTCATTCATCTGCCCGTACTCCTGTCTCCTTTTTCCCTTCTCGACCTTTCCTCTGTAGATATCCCGTACATTATAGCGGAAATCTCTCAGGATGGCAAGAACCTCATTTGTTACTGTTCACACATCACTGTTCTGCGAGGTGTTTCCGCACATTTTGTGCGGAAATCCCGAGTTCTTCAGCGCGAAATCGCATCTTTTTGCGATTTCTGTGCATCGCGAAGCGCGTTGCTGGTCACGGAGTGAACAGTAACCCTCATTTCTTCTCTGTGTGCAGCAGCTTCCGATACTTGGTAACCATGCGAAACTGCTCCTCAAAATAGGAATTGATCTCCGCTCCCAGAAGAATAATATACATACAAAAATACAGCCACAGCATCACCAGAATGATAGTGGTAAGACTGCCGTACATATTGCTGAGTCCCGGCGTGTAATTCACATACAGGGAAAATCCGATGGAAAAAAGATACCAGCAAACAGAAGAAAATAAGGCTCCCGGCGCCTGACTGTAGAGCCCTGCCCTCCGGTTGGGCACAAATTTATAGAGAAGCATAAACACCACGGTCAAAAAGGCAATGGCCACCATATCCTTGAGCCGCAGAATCATACCGGTAATCACAGCCAAAAAAGGCAGATGCACCACAGCCGCCCGGTGGATGGAATTGCCGAAGACCAGGACCACCAGAGACAGGATAATGGAAATCACAAAGATAATGGTATAAATGGCGGAGCGGAACCGCAGAATAAAATAATTGCGCTGCTCCTCCACATCATAGACAGAATTCATCCCCCGCATCAGCGCCAGAAAGCCCTTGCCGGCAGACCAGGCTGCCGTGATAGCCGACAAAGAAATGGTCACGGCCGTCTTGCTGTAGACCTCATTGATGATATCAATCACAAACCCGTTCATGCTGTCAGGAAAAATCACCTGAGCCGCCCCATAGATGTCTGCCTTTGTCAGGGGTGTATACTGAATCAAGGTCAGCAAAAGAATGATAAAGGGAATAAAGGAAAGCATAATAAAATAAGCGCTCTGAGCCGCATAAGCGCCTACGTGATCCTCATTCATTGCTCTCAAAAATCCCCGTACCAGTTTTATGATTTTCCCTGCCAAAACCATTTTCATTCCTCTGCATCTACTCCTGACTTCTCCGTTTGCCATGTGGACATCTTATCATAAAGTGTGAATGGCCGTCAATTCCACATCCGTATAGAAAAAACGAAGGATCTCCTCACAACTCTTTCCCTGCTCTGCCATACCGTTGGCTCCGTTCTGACTCATCCCCACTCCGTGGCCGTAGCCGCCCCCCTGGAAGCGGTAGGAAGAAAGCTCACCTTCCTCGTCAAATACCGGCGTGGCAATAAAATATGCGCTGGGCAGAAGGGCCGTGCCATCGACCACGGTTCCGTCCTGCTTCACAATCCTTCCCCCCTGTACATTCAGAAGGGCCCGCACATTGTATTCCGTCTCAACCTCAATCGTCCGCCGGCTTCCCCGGATGCACATGCGGGAAACGGCTCCTCCCTCGTTGCGCTTAAGAATATCAATGCCCTGAATGGTCCCGATGGTCTCAATGGGCCTGCTCACATAATCCCGGCCCCGCTTTGTGCGGATAGCCTCGGGATTGGCTTCATAACGTTTCTTAAGGGCTTCGTTGAGATTCTCTGAGAGGGCTTCTACGGAAAGCTCCGTCTCCCACCGGTACCAGCCCACCATACTGTCATAGCAGCTGTCATCCTTATTCAGGATAAAGGCCGTGAATACCTCCTCATCGGTCATATCAAGACACTCTCCCGCCTCATTGACCGTCTTTCCTCTCAAATAGGGGGTAAGCTCCCTGGAGCCCTCCCACCAGACCTCCTCATTTCCCGTATAGCCGCAGGAGGTGGAAAAATAATAGGCCGTAATGGGCTGTCCCTGGCTGGTCAGAATGAGATCCGCCGTCTCCGCCACAGCCTCGTTGGTGCTGTCCGCCGGACTGGTGTTGTTGTAAACCTGATAGCGCACACTGTCGTCCACATGGGCCTCATACTCCGGATATCCGTAGGACTGAAGCTGCTTGTAGGCATAGGTTCTGGCGCACACTGCCTGGGCCTTTAAGGCCTCCTTTGCATAGCGAGAAGGCATTTCGCTGGGAACCACATAGTTGAGGTATGTCTCCAGAGGCACCTCATTTACAATCACAAAGCCCTCCTTTGCCGGCCAGATCTCCATTACGCCCTCATAGGAAGGAATTCCGTATCCTCGGGTTATGCTCTCAAGCCGGATGGAAGATGCCTGCCCTTCCTCCTTGGGAGCAATGGTAAAACAGTCCGGGGGCTCCGAAACAGCCTCCCCGTTTAGACATAGACTCCCTTCCTCAAAGGAAAAGGAAAGCTCTGTGCCCTCTCCGTAGACATCTCCGTCCGCCGCCCCCTTTTTTTGCACCACAAGCTCCTGATCCGAGGCCAGTCTTACGGATTCATGCATCTCCTCCTCAAAGTCGTCGGTCTTTATCAGAACCCGGATCCTGCCGTTGTATATGGGGGTCTGAATCTTTGGCTCCTCCTCCGCCTCTTTTTCCGGCTCTTTCGGCTCCTCCCGGGCAGGCTGCGGCTCTGTATTCTCCGGCTTTTCCTCCTCCTTCGTCCTTCCCCGCACCAGAAGAATGGCCAGCAGCAAAATTCCGATTGCCAGCAGGTAGAGCTTTGTTTTCACCATTGGATCTGTTTGTCTTCCCATTCCAACCTGTCCCTTAAAAATGATTTTTATCTTCTAGCTTATTCGAAAGGCTATGAATTCAGAACAAAAAAGCAGCCGTTCACCGGCTGCTTTTTTCTAAATGCAAACCCAAAATGCCGTCTCCGCAATTTTGACGCCTAGCAGAGCTAGGTGGGTAACCTCAACAGCCCTTCTGCCTTCCACTGCAAACGGAGGCCTGACATCCAGACTGAGATCTTGGAATCCCATAAACGTAAATGTAGGTTCAAAATAGCGGCCTAACGAACACCCCAGGATTTACTTTCTTATCTTTTGTCATTATACCCCATTCTATGCCTCTTGGCAATAGAAATTTTCATCCTGTGTTTACATAATTTTTACCTGTAAAATTCATGGCCATGGTGCACCAGCACCTGGGTCAGACTGCCGCGGAACCACTGAAGGCTTTCCGGATTGGCATAGGCCGGCGCCACAAAATACAGCGCTCCCTGGGAAGGATCCTCCCCGCAAAGAGCTCTCTCCACCGCTTCTATGGTCGCCTCGGATACCCGTACCCGTTCAATCTTCCCGGTAGCCACAGGAGAAAACTGTGCCTTGCCGCCCTTTGTCTGGTAGACAACTCCCTCTATGGTATCAGGGAAGGAGCCGCTCTTAACCCGGTTCAGCACTACATTTGCCACCAGCATCCGTCCGGTTGCATCTTCACCGGAGGCCTCTGCCTCCACAATCTTTAAAAGGGCCTGATAATCTGCCGTGGACACCTCGTAGATCCATCCGCCGTTCTCAATCGGCGCTCCATCCTCCGCGGCCGCTTCTTGTGTCTCTTCCCTTTCCAAAGCCTCGGCTGCCGCCTGGGCCGCCGCCTGTTCTTCTGCTTCTTTCGCCTCTTGGGCCGCTCGTTCCTCTTCCTCGTAGGCTTTTCTCTCCTCTTCCTCCTTTCGCTTCTTCTCGGCCTGCTCCGCCTTCTGCCTTGCAAGCTCCTCCTCTATCTCCTGCTCCTTACGGATTCTTGTAAGCTCGATATCTGCTTCCTCTAACCACTGATCTCCTGCCGCCTGAAAGCTTAGGCAGGAAACCGCTTCGCTTTTGTAAGAGATGCCACTCGTTGCTTCTACCTCTTTCGTATCGGCAGTTACCATCAAAATGGCCCCTGCCAATCCCAGCACAATCGCACAATCTCTTAACTTATTCATAATACAATATTATAAAAACCTTCTCCTTGTCCGTCAACCGGACATCTTAAGATTCGTTACTCTTTTTGTAAATTTATTCCATTTTTATCCAATTACGCATTTATTCCAGTGATTATAGACAATGATTAATAAAATTTAAAGCAAAAAATTAGAACCTTTTCCGGTTCTAATCAGCATACAATAATTTCATATATGTTACATTAACACGTCCATTTTTTAATATTTCTGAAATATTTAAGGAGAAGCTTATGAAAATCAGAGAAGGCACCAACTTGCTCTTTGGCATCCTTTTTACCATGATTGCCGGAGTTTTGCTTCATTTCGCCTATGAATGGAGTATGGAAAACCCCTTTGTGGCTTTGTTTGCCCCGGTCAACGAATCCGTGTGGGAGCATCTGAAAATGCTGTTTTTTCCCACCTTTCTCTATACCCTCTTTGAGGTGATTGTACTCTTCAAAACCTCCGGGCGCTTTCTTACCTCCCGGATTGTGGGGGTACTCTTAGGCATGTTTTTCATTGTAGCCGCCTTTTTTACCTACACAGGAGTCAGCGGAAGAGACTTTCTGGCAGCCGACATTCTGATCTTTATATTCAGTGTCCTGGTCACCTTCCTGTCCTCCCGCTATTTTGAGGTGCAATGTCCCAGTATGCATCTGCCTCTTTTGGCCAATTATGCCCTTTTGCTTCTGCTGGTGATCTGCTTCTTCTCCTTCACCTTCAGCCCGCCGGGGCTGCCTATGTTCTATACGACATAAAAAAACCTTTGCCCCGTCTTTCATTCCTATATAGCCTTAGGAAGCGCTTTTTGCTCAGGGCCAGAAGGCCTAAGATCAGAAGCACACTGCCGCAGACCAAAAGCACCGGAAGCTCGTAGCCTGCAAAATCTGCAAAATCCCCGTAGGCCATTCTGCTTAAAAGGGGAAATCCTAACACGGGACCCAGATACCAGACCACCGGAAGGAGCCTGCTTAAGAAGGAGCGCTCCTTCTCCATTCCCGCTATTTTCCTCGAAATGCCATCTCCTATTCTATACAAGGCCAAAAGAGACAGAAAATAAACCATGGTTCCGATAGCCGTATGAAGCTGCCCGGAGGTGATTCCTCCTTTGCCTCCTTCCGGGCCTGACAAAAGAGGAGGTAAAAGAATTGCCAGGGCTATCCGGATGCCGTTTACAAACACCGTCACCATGCAGGAAACCGGAAGGCTTAAGAGGGTCCACAACAATCCCTTCTGAAGGCTCCCCATGCGGTGGACAAAGGACCAGCAAAGCATCAGGAAGGCAATCATCAGAAAGCGAAGCCCGGCGCATTCCGGCGCAATGATAAACCGTAAGGAACGGTTCACAAAGCCCACGCCCGATTCATAAAAAAAGGAGACTTTTAAGAGCATACCGGCCCACCGGGCGGTAGGGCCAAGGAGCCACAACAGCTCCTCTGCCCCGGCCAGGCGCGCATATCTCTTAAGCCCCAGGACGATCAGAAGTCCCAATACATAAAGACCTCCGTAGTTCTTATTCTTCAAGAGTCCTCACCTGCCTTTTTCGTCTGGAAAGGACAAGCCGCCCAAAGAATAGACTCCCCAAAAGAAGCCCCAGAAGCATTTCACTTGGCTCTGCGCCGATTTGATAGCCTCCTCCCACAGCCAGCCCCGATACGCCAAAGGGCAGGGAATTGGGCTGTTTCACGTCTTTACTGTCCCCTTCCGGATTGCGCACCTCCTCCACCACTGCCACAAAGGAGGTATAGGGAGTGACCATACTGTATTTGAGACCGATGGAGGTGACCTCCTTCTTGACCTGGTCTCCGCTCTTCGAGCTGTAATCCGTCAGCATCTCCACCCGTTTTCTGGCCCAGAGATAGGAAATAGCCTCATTTTCCTGGGCAATACATGCCTCGGTAACGGGAATTTCCTCCACATAATCCTCTCCGCCCCGTTTTCCCGTAATGCGAACCGTGCCTTTCGGCTCTCCCCGCCATTTTCCATAGAGCAGGATGGGACGGCTTGCATACAAAGTCGGAATTCCCCCGGGCTCTGTTCCATAGACCTCCATACCGTCAAATTCTACCTGAACATCCGTCAGAAGGGGCGCCTCCACATAGGTGCGGAAACGCTTGGCAGCCTCCGAAGCCTCGGACTCCTCGGTCACCACAAAGTCCTCGCCCATGCCTGTGGCGGCAATTCCCTCAATCAGATAGCGGTTTACGGAGCTTCCGATGCCAAAGGCAAAGTAGCTGGCATCCCCCAGATTTTCCCGAATGTGGTCAAAAATCTCCTTTTCATCGTAAATATAGCCGTCGGTGATCATCACAACGGTTCTGGCCGTATCCTCCTCCTTGGGAATGTGAACGGCTGTGAGAAGAGCGGAGAGAAGCTCCGTTCCGCCACCTCCCTTTTGATCCTCAATCAATTGCAGGGCACTGTCGATGTTGGACTTTTTGGCCTCCAGGGAGGTAGGGGACAGGGTCCACACCGTATCCGAAAAGAGGATCACATTAAAGCGGTCCGTTTCGTTCAGATGGGATACCAGGTCACTGATAAGCTTCTTGGCCGTATTCAAAGCATAGCCGTCCATGGAGCCGGACACATCCAGGGCAAAGATGTACTCTCGGGGAGGCACTTCTCGCGGATCGTAGCGCTTGGGCGGCTGTACGGTCAGCTGAAAGAAGTTCTCCTTCTCTCCCTCGTAGAGCATGAGGCCGGAGCTCATGGCTTCTCCCGTAAGCCGGTACTCCAGGATAAAGTCCCGGTCCCCTGCAAAGGTCCCGGTATCTGCCAGGGTGACGACTGCGGACGCCTCCTGCTCCTGTTTTACTTTTATTTTGTGGGTGTTGCAGGCAAGATCCGAAATGGGAACTCCGGTGGAAAGGTTGACGGTGATATCATAAGTGCTGTCCACAGGCGTTCCTTCCTCCAGATAGGGGCTCTCCATCCAGCTTCCCTCCTCGGCCTCTTCCTCCGTTACCAGACCGCTGTAGCGGGGGCCCACCACTGTGGGAAATACAAACTGGTAGAGCCCTTCCTCCGGTTCAATCAGCTCCGTATAGGTAAGCTCAATGGCAATCTCGTCCCCCGGCATGATATTTGCCACATTCATGGTAAAGACATTGGGCCTCTCCTCCTCCAGAAGGGACGCGCTCTTGCCTTCGCTCTTGGCCTCCTCGTATACCTCCTTGGCCTCCTCCTTTTCCTTAATCTGGGCCCGCACCATGTGATTTCCCACGGTCATGGTCATTCCGTGAACCACAGCCCGGGTGGAGGCCGGAAATACATACTTGGCATTGATGGGATTCTCTCCCTCATTGGCATAGCGCTGGGTCACGTGAATCTCTGCGATGGTTCCGTTCACATTTGCCGTAACCTCCGTTCCCTTTAAGGGAAAGGGATCGGTAGACGGATCCGTACCCTCCACCAGAAAATAGGGGGCCAGCGTCACATCCTTCTCCTTCTCCTGCTCCTCTCCTTCCTCCCCGGCATAGACGGTCAGGGGGCAGGCCAGCAGAAAAAGGAGGCAGGATAGCACAAGACACAGACATCTTTTTGTTTGTTTCATGGATTACACCTCTTTTGCTCTTTGGTAGGATTGCTTTGTTCTTTCTTACCTTACAATACCGGAGCATCAGAAGATCATCATGAAAACATCATAATTGCATCATTTTTTGAAGTTTTTCGATAGTTCCTGCCTCTGGAGACATTCTCCCACAAACTGCTTCACCAGACGCTCATAGCGCTTGGTATCCGCCATGTAGCTGAGTCCATGGCCGGCGCCGGGAAAGGTCTTAATCGTGCGGGGACCACCGCAGGCGGACCAAATCTCCTGACTCATGCGGCAGGGCACAAAGCGGTCATCCTCTCCGTGAATGAGGAGAATGGGAATCCGGGTGCGGCGGACCGCATCTATGGCCGTTGTCTCCTCCAGATCAAAATGACCAAAGCATCGTGCGCCCAGACGGATGATGGGAAGCAGCACAGAGGGCGGCAGCCCCCGATCCTTACAGACCTTTGCAATAATGGCCGCAGGCGAGGAGTAAGGGCTGTCTGCAATAATGCCGATGACATTTTGGGGAAGATCCAAATCCGAGGCCATGAGAACGGCAGCCGCCCCCATGGAGACACCGGAGAGAAAGATGGGCGTATCGCTTCCGAAATGCTCACATACATAATGGACCCAGCTTAAGCAGTCTTTGCGCTCCTTAATGCCAAAGGTAATGGTGCGGCTGGTGCTTCTTCCGTGAGCCCGTTCATCCACCACGATGGTATTATGACCCATTTCCCGGGCCAGCTTATTTCCTCCGCAGAAATCTCTTATGGCCATTCCCCGATAGCCGTGAAGCTGGATCTGAAAGGGCGCCCCGTCCTGTACATGATAATATCTCCCCACAAGGCGGGTCTTATCCCAGGCCTGGATAAAAAGCAGCTCATAGGGAAGCTCCTCCATTTCACGAATCAGGCTGTGCATCCGCTCCTCATTCTTTTTGTACTGCTCCCCTTTCGGCAGAACATGGGCATCCTCCTCTGCCTTTGGTATGGCATAGAATACCTCCCGGTAAGAGATATAAATTGTCAGAATACACAGACTTGCAAGGATTATGCCTGCCCCTATCAGTATCATCATTTCAAAATTGCCTCCAAACCTCTCTTATCCCCTTCCTAAAGCCTCTACCCTCTTTTTCGTCAGAGCAAGGCCATACCGTTTTTCAGGGTAATCACCGCATCTGCCTCTTTTGCCACCTCATTGGAATGGGTTACGACAATGACACAGCGATGGTACTGCTTTGCTGCAGATTTCAGAATTCCTGTGATCTCCTGCGCCGTTGCCTCGTCCAGATTTCCGGTAGGCTCATCGGCCAATATCACCGGCGCTTGGGACGCCAGAGCGCGGGCAATGGCCACCCTCTGCTGCTGACCGCCGGAAAGCTTTAAGACATTGCGTCTTACTTCCTCCTGGGTCAATCCAAGGGACAGCAGTGTGGGGAGCGGATCCTCCCGAGTGGTAAGAGCCACATTCTCCTCGGGCGTCATATAATCGATCAAGTTGTAATTCTGAAACACAAAGGAAACATGCTCATGCCGATACCGCTCCAGTCCGATTTCTTTAAGCTCTTTTCCCTCAAATAAAATCTCTCCTCCGTCCGGCACATCCAAACCGCCCAGCAGGGAAAGAAGTGTGGTCTTTCCGCATCCGGAGGGTCCCAGGATCACGTACAGCTTTCCCTTTTCAAAGCTTAAGCTTACCTGATTCAAAACCGGCTTTCCCTCGGTGTAGTGATATGTAACCTCTTTTGCCTCTAAAACTCCCATCCTTTGCCTCCTTACTCCATGATGGTCAAAAGCTCTTTGGGCTTTCGCCTGCCAATCACGCAAAAAGCCATGCTTACGCAGGCGCCTACGATCAAAGTCCCCGTTATCCCCAAAAGAACTGCTGCTCCCGGCTCCAGTGTCACTTCCAGCTCCCCGGATTCCCCCAGGGCATTAAGGGGAACGGGATCCTGTAAATAATCATATTGCTCCACGGCATTTTCTTCCTCCCCAACCGTCATCCGGCTGTAAAGCTTCCCTCCGACCCAGCCTGACAAGGGTATGGAGCCTATAAGCGCCAGGCAAAAAGCAAGCAAAAACACTGCCGTACACTCCAAAAAATGCTGCCAGAGAATATTCCGCCTGGAGATTCCAAAGGACATTAAAACTCCCGCCTCATGAATCCGATCCCGCTCCCAAAGGGCCAGCAAAAGGGAAACCACAATCACGCCGATTGTCGCAATCAGCCACACCAAAAGGGAGGTCATTCCCTCCAGACGCATTAAGGGCTCCATGCGGCTCTCATAAGCCGAGTTATTCACCATCAGCTTTAAGGACTGCCAGTCCAATCCCGGAAGCTCCTCCACGGCCTCCACGATCCGCTCAAGCTCTCTGGGATCCTTTACAAAAAAAGCGGCTCCCCCGAGAAAGGAAGGATTGGCGGCTCCCCTTTCTGCTTCGTTGATGATCTGGCTGGAGGCAACGTCAATAAAGATAAAGTTCGAAGCCATATCACACTCCGGCGTATTCTGGCTTATGCCCTCCTGATATCCCTCGTCAAAAATTCCGATGATCTCAAAGGGAAACTCCTTCTCTGCTCCCGCGGTCCGGGAGGCTCCTTCCATCAGCCGGGCAGAAACGGTATCTCCCAAGGTCAGATGATTTCTTTGGGCCAAGGTTTTGGATATCAGTGCCTTTCCCTTGTCTTCGGGCTTGAGATGCCGCCCCTCCTCCAGCGTGAATAAATTCAGATAAAAGTACTCATGAAGCTCACTGGAGGTATTTCCCAGGAAACGGGCCATTTGTCCCTTTTCGTCCCCCTCCAGGGTAAATTTCCCCGGCTCAAGAGTCAGGTTCTCCACAGCCAGATATTGAAGATCCATGGCATTGCAGGACTTGATCCCCTCTATCTCCATCACCTGATCCACCAGGGCCTGATCCACACGCTGATTCACGCTCATTTTCTGATAGTCCGGGGCAATCTTAAAATATCCTCCCAGCTCCTCCCGCAAGCCGGCCGAGGCCTTCCTGGCCGTCTGATTGATGGCTGTTCCCATGAAAACCAGAATCATAAGAACTGTCAATATCAGCAGGAGCAGCGCGGTTTTCCCCTTTTTTCTTGTAGTATAAAGAAACGCTCTGCGGTATACGGACATGATCTCACCCCCCTTTTAAAGCCTCCCTTGGCTTTTGCTTTAAAATCTGCCGGGAAGCGGCAATCACGGAAGCCATGCTCACCAGCGCCATGGCGGCAAACACAAGGAGTACGGTTGCCGGACGCAGCCCATATTCCAGGGTCATATCCCCGGAAGGCAGTTTGTTTACGGTAATATTGGACTGATAATCTACAGAAGCCTCGTACCCCTCCTGACTGGCGGAGGCATCTATCCTCCTCTGCATGATTCTTCCCACTGCATTGGTGAGAGGAGCCGCCATAAGACCGGAAAGAAGAAAGGCTACAATAGCCACCATACAGCACTCCAGAATGAACTGGGCCAGAATTCCCTTCTTTTTCACACCGATGGACATAAGGATTCCAATCTCCCGCCTCCGGCTGCGAATCCACATGGTCAGAATCAGCGACAGGATTAGAAATGTGCCTGCGAATATGATTACAACCAGTATGGTTGACAGGGTGACGATGGCGCTCACAGGCTTTGCAGCCGCTTTGTAATCCTGATCGTAGCGCCGGAAGGTATAGTACTTCCAGTCTGCCAGATCAAGGGCTTTCACCTTTTCCTCAACAGATTCCAACATAGCCGGCTCTTCCACGAATAGGGTCACGTTCCCCAACAAGCCGTCGGATTCCCTGGCAAGAACGTCCCGTCCGGCGTAGGTATTGTATGCTGCCTGACTCCAATAATCCATAGACGGATCTGCGAAAATGACGTTTGCCAGAATCGCATCCTCTGATGTCCAGTTGGAGAGATCCTGTTCAAAATTAATCTTATAGATTCCCACAATCTCGGATTCAAAGGGGCTTCCGTATCGTTCACTGGTTAGAAAATCAAAGCGATAGGATTCTATGATGTCCCCGATTCCAAGTCCGTTTCTCCTTGCAAGCTCTTCGGAGATAATTGCCTTTCCTTCATCCCCCAACTCTATATGGCGTCCTTTTGTCAGCTCCAGGGCGCCGTTTGTAAAGAAGGGATGCCACTGGCTGTCGTTTACCAGGTAAACTCCATTGCAGTGAAGATAGGCCTCACTGGTGGAGCGCATTTCCTCCAAATCATTGTAAAGCCCTTCCGGATCCTGTTCTTCTATTTCCTCAAGCGTCCGGGCATATCCTCCCGGATGCACATCAAGTCCCGTATACACGATCTCGTGTCCCATTTCCGTAAAGTATCCCTTTACGCCTTCAATCTCCAGAAGCTGTTTGAGATTGGATACTGCCAGAAGGGGCAGCTTCACCGTCCGCACCAGCTCTCCCTTCTCGTTGTAGGACAGATCATAGACCTTGTCCCCGGCAATGGGAATCATTTCAATCTCAATTCCGGTTGTAATGGTTTTTCGTACATCTTCTGCCGCCTTCCTTGCGCCGGCCCGGATGGAGAGGCCTGCCAAAAGGAAGAGTCCCATCACCCATAGAAGGATAAGCAGGAGAAGGCTCCTGGCCTTTTTTCTTGTAATATAAAGGTAGACTCTTTGAAAAGCTCCCATAGCTTATTCCTCCTGCTCCCGGTCAAGCGCCGCCTCCGCCGCCTGCCATACCTGCTCTTTTGCAATACTTTTGCACCCGCATTCCTGTGTTTTGGACATCTGATCCATCAAAATCATATACACCAGAACCAAGATACCCCCTGTAAACCATACGGAATAGTTTCGTTCTTTTTGTCTGGACTTTCTCTGCTCTCTCATAAAATACTGCCAAAACCTCCCATGTCCTTTCGCTAAGCCTCAAATTTATTATAGTGAATTTTCTGATTTTTTGCAAGAAAAGAAGACTTTATTTGCCAGGACTGCAACATGTGGTTTGAAAAAACCTCGGGATTTGACCGATTACGGCTTCACTTACAAGGAAACATATCTGTCTTTGGCTTTTGCGTACGATCTTGCCCTCTGAGGAAAATATGCGGGAGTCAAAGTAAAACTACTTGCAGAATCTTTGGGTAAATGGTAAAATTTTAATCGAACAACTCCCCAAAGGGAAAAGGTGTCATACCTCGCACAGGCTGCGGGGTATTTGTACCCGAAGGGGACTTATTACGGAGACGATTATGAAGAAAACAACTTATCTATGCATTGCAGCAACTGTGGCATGTGCTGCCCTTACCGGATGCAAAAAAAGCGTTCCAACAGCAGAATCGGACCCCATGCCTCAGGAACAGCAGGTAGACCTTGTAGTCTGGGGCGCGGCAGAGGATGAGGCTCTGCTGAATCAAATTTTTGAAAGCTTTCAAGAAGAGTATCGGGGCCAGGCGGATTTTAACATCACCTTTTCTCCCCAAAGTGAAAGCAATTGCATGGACGCACTGATGAATGATTTAGAAAACGGAGCCGATGTCTTCGCCTTTGCGGACGATCAGCTAAGCACTCTGGTGGCCGCAGGCGCTCTTGATTCCGTGGAGACGGCCGATTCCATCAAAGAAGCCAATCTTTCGGAGGCCGTCCATGCGGCCAGTGTGGGGGATACTCTCTATGCCTATCCTCTTACGGCAGATAACGGATACTTTCTCTATTATAATAAACATTATTTTACAGAGGCAGATATCGCCTCCTTGGAGCGGATGCTGGAAATAGCCGCCGCCCAGGAACGAAAAGTAACCATGGATTGGTCCTCTGGCTGGTATGTCTATTCCTTCTTTGGGAATACCGGCTTGGAGGTTGGTCTTAACGACGACGGAATCACAAATTTCTGCACCTGGAACGGGACGGAAGGCTCCATTCGGGGAACGGATGTGGCCCAATCCATGCTGACCCTGGCAGAAAGCCCCGGCTTTCTCAATGCCACAGACGAACTCTTTTTAAAGGGCGTCCAGGAGGGTACGGTCATCGCCGGCGTCAGCGGCGTGTGGAATGCCGTAGCCATTGAAGACGCCTGGGGCGCCGATTATGGAGCGGCCCGGCTTCCCTCCTACACCTGCAGCGGACAGCAGATTCAGATGGCCTCCTACTCCGGCTATAAGCTCATCGGCGTCAACGCCTACTCCAAGAACCATGCGTGGGCTTCCCGTCTTGCGGAGTGGATTACCAATGAAGCCAATCAGAAGCTCCGCTTTGAACTGCGGGGACAAGGACCTGCCAATAAGCATGCAGCTGCCTCCCCGGAGGTGCAGAGCTCTCCCGCCATTTCCGCTCTCCTCAGTCAGTCCGAATTTTCCCGGGTACAGCGTCTGGGCGGAAATTTCTGGGATCCCGTATCCGCGTTTGCCCAAAATATGGCTGCCGGAAATCCCACAGGCCAGGGACTCCAAGAGCAGCTTGACAAAATGGTGGAAGAAATCACGGCTCCCTAAGGTCTTTGCAAAAGAAAGCCCTGTAAAAAATCTGCTGCAAATTCCATTTCTAACATTGCAGGAAACATTCCGGAGGATATCATCATGACAAAACAGATCAGCCTCAAACGGCGCTTAATTTTGCCCATTGCTCTGCTGGGTATTGTAGCCCTTATCTCCAATACCCTGGCTGTCATCAATATACATAATGTAAATTCCAACGCAGCCAACATTGCCGACAACCTGATGGCGGGCAAAAGCCATCTTGCAGACATTTCCCAGTCTGCCATGACCATTCACAACCTGGCTTTGTCCCACATTGTGGCAACGGATTACAATACCATGATCACAGTGGTAAATGAGATCAAGGAGGAAGAAGCCCTTTTGGATGAAATGCTCCTGGAGTATGAAGGCTTTGTCACCAAGGAGGATCGGCAGGCTTATGATTCTCTTGTGTCTGCTTACGATTCCTTTAAGCATTCTCTGGTTCACCTGGTGTGCAAAAGCGCCGGTCACAAGACCCAGGAAGCCTATCTTCTGGCCAATGAGGACGTGGCCCTTTACGCCCGAACCATAGAAGACAGCATCGACGCCTTAAACACCTCCATCAGTCAGCAGACCGCCGGGGCCAGAAGCCGGCTCTCGGCGGTATATGTGATTTCCCTCATCATCAGCATTCTCTCCATCGCTATCTGTACGGCCCTTGTATTTGGAACCATTTCTCTGATTCTAAAATATGTGGTAACGCCCATTAAGAGTATTTTAAGCACCATTCGGGACAGCTCTGACCGTATTGACGATATGACTAGTGAGGTGCGCAAGCGAACCGCCACCTCCAGGGAAAGCGTGTCGGATCTGTCCAATCTGATGCAGCAGCTCTCGGCAACCATTCGGGAGGTGGCCAGCAATGCCGCCGTGATTACGGATGGTGCAGAGGCCGTGAACCGGGACGTCCACAGCACGGCAGAGGAATGCGCAAGCATTACCGCCTACTCCGTTGCCATGAAGGCCCGGGCCGATGAACTGGAGCAGTCGGCCCAAACCAATGTGGAGGTTACCAGTGCAAAGGCCGCGGATATTTTGGAGTCCTTAAATGAGGCCATTGCACAGAGCCGCAGTGTGGATCAGGTGAACGGCCTCACAGATGAGATTCTGAAGATTTCCCAGACCACCCATCTCATTGCCTTAAATGCCACTGTAGAGGCGGCAAACGCCGGTGCTGCAGGTAAGGGCTTTGGCATGGTTGCCCGGGAAATCCGTCAGCTTGCCGACTCAAGCAGCGATGCGGCCAACCGGATTCAGAAGATTAACTCGGTCGTTACCTCCGCCGTATACAATCTATCCCAGAATGCTCAAAACCTGGTGGACTATATGAACAGCTCCATTTTGACGGAATTTCGGGAATTTGTCCGCTCCGGAAAGCAGTATCAGGAAGATGCCGCCTACATTAAGCAGTCTATGGATAATTTTAAAGAGCGGACCGAGCATTTGCGCGGGTCCATGTCCGGGATTGTGGAGTCTATCGGCGCTATTACTACAGTGATTGGAGAAGGAGCTTCCGGGATTACAGGGGTGGCGGACAGCACCCGGAGTCTGGTGATTGATATGGAAGATATAACCCAGCGGATGGGAGTAAATCAGGCAATTGTGGGGGAATTGAAGGAAGAAACGGTGGTATTTGATAACCTTTAAGTGATTTTAAGGTAGGTTCTGTGACAAAGCATCCCCCAGACTTTTCCATACCCGTGTTCGGACGGTTCACGTACGCTTTGTCTGCTCTTGTCGGACGAAAAGTCCGCCAAGAGCAGACAAAGCGTTCGCGAACAGCCGGGCACCGGATATTGGAAAAGTCTGGGGGCTGCTTTGTCACAGAATCTTTGATTGGAAAAGGGCTGCACTGGCTTATTTTTCGTTGATGTAATTGATCAGGCCCTCGGCCTTAATGAGCCGCTGCATAAACTCCGGGAATGCCTGGCCCTGGTATTCTTTTCCTGTGGTACGGTTGAAGATTTTGCCGCTGTCAAAGTCTACCTCTACCTCGTCGCCGCCTTTGATGTCCTGTGCCGCTTCCGGACATTCAATAATGGGAAGGCCAATGTTGATGGCATTTCGATAGAAAATCCGGGCAAAGGTTTCGGCGATGACGCAGGAGACGCCGGATACTTTGATGACTAAGGGGGCGTGCTCGCGGGAGGAGCCGCAGCCGAAGTTTTTGTTTGCAACCATAATGTCTCCTGGCTGCACCTTGTGGACGAATTCTTTGTCAATGTCTTCCATGCAGTGTTCTGCAAGTTCTTTTGGATCTGCAATGGCCAGGTATCTGGCCGGGATAATAACGTCAGTGTCTACATTGTCTCCATATTTAAATACGTTTCCTTTTGCCTGCATTCTTTTTCTCCTATTCCAGTTCCAGAACTCTCCTCCAGTATCCTCTATAGAGAAGAATTGTTGTTTCCAGTTCTATATTTATAGTCCAAGCTCTGAGGGCAGAGAAATCTTACCGGTTACTGCACTGGCGGCGGCTACTGCCGGGCTTGCCAGGTAAACCTCAGAATCTACGTGTCCCATCCGGCCTACAAAGTTTCGGTTTGTGGTGGATACGCAACGTTCTCCTGCTGCCAGAATTCCCATGTAGCCTCCCAGGCAGGGGCCGCAGGTGGGTGTACTCACGGCAGCTCCGGCCTCAATGAAAATCTTAAGCAATCCTTCTTCCATGGCATCCATGTAGATCTTCTGGGTTCCCGGTATCACAATACAGCGCAGGCCTTTTTTCACCTTTCTTCCTTTCAGAATTTCCGCTGCAGCCCGAAGGTCATCCATGCGTCCGTTGGTACAAGAGCCAATAACCACCTGGTCAATGGCTACATCCGCTCCAATCTCATCAACCGTCTTTGTATTTTCCGGCAGATGGGGAAAGGCCACCGTGGATTTCAGTGTGCTCAAATCGATGGTATATTCTTCCTCGTACTCTGCGTCCGGATCTGCCTCGTATACCTTGTATGCTCTTTTGGAATGCTCTTTCATATAGGCTTTCGCCAGATCATCCACCGGAAAGATTCCGTTCTTCCCTCCTGCTTCAATGGCCATATTGGCAATGGTGAAACGGTCGTCCATGGAAAGGTTTGCAATGCCCTCTCCCACAAATTCCATGGATTTGTAAAGAGCGCCGTCCACACCGATCATACCGATGATGTGCAGAATCACATCCTTGCCGCTGACCCATTTGGAAGGCCTTCCCACGATGTGAAACTTAATGGCTGAAGGGACCTTAAACCAGGCCTTGCCCGTTGCCATGCCTGCGGCCATGTCGGTGCTTCCCACCCCTGTGGAAAAGGCTCCCAAGGCGCCGTAGGTGCAGGTATGAGAATCTGCGCCAATGATACAATCTCCCGCTACGGTGAGGCCCTTCTCCGGAAGCAGGGCATGCTCAATTCCCATCTCTCCCACGTCAAAGTAGTTGGTTACTTCATGCTTACAGGCAAATTCCCGGACACATTTGCAATTTTCGGCAGATTTAATGTCCTTGTTGGGAATAAAATGGTCCATAACCAAAGCAATTTTGTCCTTGTGGAATACCCCTTTGTTGTTCATTTTCTCCATCTCACGGATGGCTACCGGGGTTGTAATATCATTTCCCAAAACCAGATCCAGATCCGCCTCGATCAGCTGTCCGGCCTTTACCTCAAAAAGCCCTGCGTGGGCCGCCAGGATCTTCTGTGTCATTGTCATTCCCATTGATTCTTCCTCCTATTCTAAATTGTTGCCCAGTACAACGAAAATGGTCACACCTGTAATGAGAGAAGTAAGCTATTTGGCTTTCATCCTGCTCTTTATCATTTCTATTCTGTATTTTAGCATGGTTATCAATATAAGTAAAATATATATTATAAATATTTACTATAATTATAAATTATCTCTATATACCCTTTCATAAACCTGTTCCAAATCCAAAGGATTTCCAGTCAAAGACAGATCCTCCGCTATCCTTCCACCCTTAAGAAAAATACATCGTGTACATACCTTCTCCAGCAAATCCAGCACATGGCTGGTCAAAATCACAATACTGCCTTTTCGGGCACAGGCAAGCAAATCTGCTTTAAATTGAATAATTCCATAAGTATCCACCCCACTCTCCGGCTCATCCAAAAGAATCAGTCTGGGGGTCCCTATAAGCGTCATAATAAGAGACAGCTTCCGTTTCATACCCAAGGAAAGTTGATGAATCCGGAAATTTCGCTGCTCGTATAAGTGATAGCTTTGCAGATACGGAGCAATTTCTTCATAAAAATTTCCGCTGTATTTTACTTTGCAAATAAACTCCAGCACCTCATACACCGTCATTTTGTCATAAAAGCTGATATCACTTTGCATGTAACCAATCTGTGCCCTTGCGGAGCGCTCCCTGATACTCTGTCCGCACAGGCGGATGCTGCCCTCCGATATAGGAAGCAGCCCTGCCACAGCCTTTACAAGAGTCGTCTTTCCAACACCATTTGGCCCCACAAACGCTGCAATCTCTCCCGGAGAAAGCTTTATTGACAAATCCTTGATTCCACGGCAGCCTTCATATAGCTTCGTTACATGCTCTAAAACCAAATCACGATCTGTATTCATAGCTTAGATGCTCCCAATTCTTCTTTCCCTGCAAAATCCATTGATACAGAAAAAACAGATTTCCTACGGGTAAATGCAGCTTTATCAATGCCGAACAGACACCTATCTGGTACTGCCGCCTCGGGTATTTTGCAAACAGGCTGGCATTTACAAAAATGGCAATACTCAAAACAGCGGCTGTCACAAAAAGGAAGGTAATGCAATCCGTAAAATTCCGAAGCCGAAAAAGCACCAGTATCAAAAAAATCTGATCTCCCAAAAGGCAGGTCCCCTCTTTCACCACATCCGGAAAAAATTTCCTGTATGGGTAATCCGACATAAAATAAATAAGAAGCTTTTTCCGTTCAAGATTGTAGATATCTTTAAAATAAAATGCCGTAAGCAGGCAAATCCCGTAAGCAGTCAGAAAGACTGCAAAGGAGCTGTCTCCCAAGCAGCACACCAGAGCCAAAAACAGCATGGAACACAGCTTCCAGAGAAAAAACTCCCTGCTTCGATACATCCAGAAATATCTCGACAAGCGAAATCTTCCCACTCTGAAAAACGATTTATCAGGCTCTGCCTTACGTCCTGTAAAGAAAAGTCCCCAGGAACCGGCAATCCTCGGCATATCCGCCGATTCGTACAGGCATGCCGCAAGCCATACAAGACTTAGCGCCAGAATCAAAAGCACCGCTGTCACACAGGGATTCTCTGAAAACAATCGTTTGCCTGCGCTCTCTCCCATCACCCATTTATACATCACCTGGTAGTTTATATGTCCGATTCCAAAGAAAACAGTTATACATCCAATAGCTGCAGCACTCAAAAAAGTCAGGATTTTTCCATGAGCCTTAAGTCCCAGCAGCATGCCTGCCGCACAGACACAAATCCCATAAACAGCCTGAACCGACAGGGCAAAACCAAGTCTGATTCCCTGCATTTGAAAAAGCATCGTTCCGCAATAAATCTGCAAAAAGAAAAGCTTTGTATTTGCAGACAAAAATAAAAGAAAACCTTCAAGTCCGGATACGCCAAGCAGCATCAAGCTTTCCCAATTCTTTTTCAAAAAGGAAACAGCTTGATAACGAGCCAATGCAAGCAGGCCACATAGAAGAAAAAGGAAGCTGATTCTGCATATATAAATCTGATTCGAACTGCCGAATCTATATCCTATCATAGCTTCCAACGCCTTAAAAATCCATGGGTAGCTTAGGATAAGCAGGCTATACAGGACACCCCCTGCCAGCTCCGCTTTTTTATTCACCAGTGCAAAATATAGTTTCTTCCCCTCTTCCACTTTCTTCTCTTTCATCATAAAAGCTTCTCCCTCTGCGCTCTATCTACCCATGGCTTTCTCTGTTTTTAAAAACCCTTCCTTTTAAGCTCCGCCACGATCTGCACATAGGCCTCGATCACGTCAAAGCCCTTATAGTCCTGCCGTTTCAGGTCTATCATGTCTCCGTGGGAAATTCCACGGCTATGCTTGTTGGAAAACGTCCCCCGGAACTCTCCCCAGCGGGCGGAATCAATGCTCACCAGCCCGTCGTTGTCCCCCTCCAGGGGGCGAATCATGCACCAGGGAATGCCAAGGAGCAGATGACTCCAGGGATATTTCATTTTGGAGGCATAGCTTTGATAATATACCTCCGGCGCGTCGGGATTTTCTCTGTTAAACTGCGCGCTTTCTTTGGTGGAAAACTGGTGGGTAGCCGTATAGAAATCAGGATTTTGATCCCCAAATTTTCCAAAGGTTTTGTCAAAGCAGGAGGCTACAAAGCGGTAAAGCCCTTCCGGCAGGCGACAGGCATAGTCCACAAAGCGGCAGCCCCCATGAGGCGTGCTCATAGTAGTTAAGGAGGCCACATAGGGCGCCATCTGCAGGGTAGAGATGGCATAGCGGGCATCCAGCCCTCCCTTGGAATGAGCAATGATATTCACCTTCTCTTCCCCTGTCTCCTTAAGAATCTCAAAAATTCTTTTGCGGATATCCTCTCCATTGTAGGCAATGGTTCCAAAGGCTTCCTGATTGCCATAATAAATTCTGGCGCCGTTTCGCAGAAGCTCTGCCGGAATCCTCCCCCAATAGTTGAAATATCTCAGATCCCGAAAGCCCACGCCGTGGACCATCAAAAGCGGATACCGGGTTCTGCAAAGCTCTGAGTCCACCCGAAGATCCCGAAGCCTTATCTTCTCCCGCTCAAAATCATACTCCTCATATACCAGGCGGCAGGCATAAAGGAGCACAAAAAGGTTCACCAGGGGAATCCACATGGTGAAAACCATCACCAGGCGTCTGGCAATGCTAAGCCGGCGGGAGGTAAAGAAAATCCGCACAGCTCCCACGGCGATAAGCACAAAAGAGCCTGCCACGGAAAAAATAGCGTTGGCAACAAGAAGGCTTACGGAAAAGGACCAGGGTCCTGCTCCATGAAGGTAGACAGTCCAAAAAACCACTGTCTGGACCGCCATTGCGTAGAGTCCTTCGTACACCAGGCTCCGTCCCCCCAGCATCATGCGGACCCGAAGACCTGTTTTCACCCGATCAAAGGCAGGCATCACAAGAAGCAGGAAATAGATGCTCCCAAAACAGGTTCCCAGAGTTATGACAACCACAATGAAGGCCGGAAAGGGAACCCCGTTTTCCGTCATTTCTTCAAAAAGCCCGTAAAACAACAATATAGAATTTAACATACACGGAAGCAAAAACGCCAAAATGCAGCGCTTCAGAAGCTTTTTCATTCTATCAATCCCTCTTCCTTGATTTCCTCTTCCAAGCATTAGATCAGCATCCGAAAGGGTTGCAGAAGAAAGCCCACAACGCCCCAGGCCGCCTGCTTCCAGAGCGGAACCTCTTCCACAGTCACATGCTCCGGAATCTCATAGGTTCCGTCCGGTAGAGCTCTTTTGCTGTCCGCCTCAGAAGCGTCCATATACCCGCCAAGCTCCCGGTTGATCTCTTGGCTCTCCACCACCAGCATCAGCTCCGTATCCAGATAAGAGCTTCTTAAGTCCAGGTTGTAGGAACCAATAAGGGACAAATCCTCATCAATCAGAATACTCTTTGCATGGTTGGAAATCCCGCCGTCATACTCATACAGAGGGATTCCCGTTTCCAGAATGTCCTTCTTATTGCGCAAATAGTCGCTGGAGGCCACAAAATTATCCCCGTTCTCTACGGAATTCAGCAATATTTTCACATCCGGAACAGCCTCCTTTAACAGGGAAAGCTGCTTGCACATGTAGGAATTTACGACCACATAGGGAGACTGAATCACCACCCGCTCCCGGGCCTCCTTCATCAGCTGCACCAGCTTGTAAAACACAACCGGTTCCTTGGCATAAATTCCTGTGGGATTGGAAATAAGATGAATTCCGCCTGCCTCACAGGTATGCTCCTCATAATCCCATTCCTCATCAAAAAGCTCCGGAGCCTTCTTTCTCAGCTGTTCATACCTCTCTTCCAGAAGGGCCCTCTCTTCTTTCACCTTCTGCTTTTTTGCCAGCTCCTCATCGTTATGGAAGGGCTTACAGACTTCAAGATTCCAGACCCCTTCAAAGTAAGCCTCCAGCTCCCGAAGAGAGGTTTCCTCACTTCCCGGCTTTGTATTGTAGATGAGAATCTCCCGATCCCGGCTCACATGTTTGTCCGTGTAGGTACCGATAAAATAATCAAAAGTGTTGCGTCCTCCCAGAATGTAGGCCTCATCATCCACCATCACATATTTATCATGCATCCGGCCCTGGAGCTTCCAGGGGAGCAGAGGATTCATGGGATTGTAAATCCGGATTTCCACATTTGGGTGGGAGGAAAGGACATAGAACAGAGCCTTCCCCTCCATACGGATGGCTCCGCTGAAGCCGTCCACTAGAATCCGCACCTGCACCCCCTGATCCGCCCGGTTCAAAAGCATCGCCAGAATATCTCTTGTGCTCTCTCCCGGCCGCATATCAAAGGTGGAGAGCACAATCCGCTCTCTGGCCCTTGAAAGAAGCCGGATCCGCTCCTCCCAGGCGCTTTCGTTCGTCTCCAACAGGGCCGCCCGATCCACCCCGGGAGCGCCCTTTCGAAATGCGGAAGGGTCAAAATCCTCCACCGTCTCCGGCTGAAGCTTGGGATAATGCATAAAAGGGACCGTAGCCCCTGCAATCAGATAGATAAATAGGAAAAGCATCAGACAGGAAATCTTATGAGCCCGGAAAAAGCCTTTCCTTTTCTTTTGTTTTCGGATCATGGATTACTCCTTATTCTTCTGCTTTAAAGCCTTCTCAAGACACACCAACTGCACTTCGGGAATCCCGTTGAATTCACAGGGAACAATGCCTGCCTCCCGGTAGCCCAGATGCCGGTACAGTCTGCGTGCCGCCTGATTTCTGGCATTGGTATCCATACGCAGATACAGACAGCCCCTCTCTTTGGCATACTGCTCATAGAATTCCACAAACCGGGAACCATATCCCCTTCCTGCAAAGGCCGGGTCCACCACAAGGGTATGCAGCACCATGATCTGCTCCTTGGGCGCATCGGGAAATTCCCAGGAAGCATGGGCGTACTCCGGCACCTGGACCTGATTGATTCTGGCCGCTACCGCCACGGTCCCGTCCGTCTGCAGCACGAACAGCTCTTTGGCTTCCAGAGCTTCCAGGGCTGTCTGCTCGGTAGGATAAACGCCACGAATCCATCCGGTTACGGCGCTTCCCTGCTCCTCTTCGTCTAAAATATGCTCATAGATCCTTACAATCTGAGGAATATCTGCAAGGCTTCCCTTACGTATCTCCATCATTTTTCCAAATCCTCCTTTTCCCTGACCCCAGCGCTCAATCACCCAAAAAGAAAATCTCATCCACATGAAGCCCCAAAAGTTCTGCCATTTTCATGGCCAGCTCCAGGGTGGGATTGTATTTGTCATTTTCAATGGCAATGATAGTCTGCCTGGTGACGCCCAGCTCCTTTGCCAGATCCTCCTGCCGCATCCCCGCTTCCTTCCGAAGCCTTTTCACAATATTTTTCATAAACATCTACGCCCTTATCATAAAGTAGGTGCCCACTCCCAAAATCGCCACAGCCACAAGCAGGGAAATCACAATAGTCCAAAAAAGCTTATTGGGCTCCCGGTATTCCTCATCCCCCGCCGTCATTCTCTGCTTCAGCGCCAATTGAGAAAAGCTCTGAACGCACACGGAAAAGCACAGAATCAGTCCCGGAAGCGGATGATAAGGCGCCCCCTTTCCCAGAGTCTGCCAGCAGTTGAACAGGGTCCACACACCTAAGGCCAGCAGCACCGTCTTATAGCCCCGCTCCTCCGCGCGCAGTTGAATGTTTCGATCCATTTCGTCTGTCTTCTTCATCCCTTCGATTCCTCCCTGTTCTCATATCATCATCTTTTTCATCCAAACAAAAGTAAAAAACTCTTAACATTCTCAGTATAATCCATTCTGCAAAAATGTCAAGAGCTTTTTACATTTAATATTTCACCTGGAAAGTCCTCCGTTGAGGCTGTCGCAAAATAAGCCAACAGTCATTTCCATATCCGGTGTTCGGACGGTTCACGTACACAGATATGGAAAAGTCTGCTGTCTTCGCTTGGGACAGACCCTCACCACCTGCATCTATTCCTCTCTGTAAGGAAACCTCCTCACATCATCGTATCATCCCTTAAAACCTCCCCCAAACTAATCTTACGAACACCACGCCAAGCCAAGCCATAAGCCAAAGCCACAGAACCCAAAATCCCCAGCATAAATACAACAATCGGAACCAGCGGAGCCTCCGCCAAAAATTCCCCTGCATCCACATAGCTTAACTTCAGCATATACCCCACTGCCAAAACTGCCAGCGGCAGAGTAATCAGAACCGGACGCCCCGCAAGCACAAGCGCCTCTATGCAGAACATCCTTCTAAGCCCTTCCGGCGTCAGTCCCACCGACAGATACCTTGCAAACTCTCTCCTCCTCTGACGCACAAAGCCCAGCGTATTGGAAAACACATTGCCAATTCCAATAATAGCCAACAGAACGCAGAAGCCTCCAAGGACCAGCTTGAACCCCAATATCTGCTTTTCATTATTCTCATATTCCTGAACACGGTTTTCACATTCCACAGTATAGCTCTGCCCCATAAGCTCCGTGATTTCATCCTGCAAAGCCTGCAATTCCTCTTTGGTCACATACTCTCTTCCCAGGACGCGAATATACGTGTCCTCCTCCGTTCCCCCAATCTGCCCTTTGATTTCGCTCCACAAGGACAAGGGAATAAAATGCACCAGCTCATAATAGTCAAGGGTAGCATACTCCTCCCTCAAAACGGGAAGCTTCTCCGTATACGACAGGACCGGTATTTCTATCGCTTCCTCACTGACCGAATTTTGCAAAATCCTTGAACCCTTCTCCCCTTTTATATAGGGCATAAGCTGAGGATGCCTGAAATCCGGATTTGTCACATCACGAATCTGATTGATGACTACTGCCCCGTCAAGCCGCGGCAAAGCGCCGATCTGCTCACAGTAGGCCAGAAAGCTGTTGTCATCCAGGATCAGAATCGGAACATTTACCAGCCACCCGTCCGCAGCCCGTACAGCCTCATTACCGGAAGCATAGGAAAAGCCGCCGAAGGCCTTCATCTCCTCACTCATTTCCTCCTCTGTGACAATCCCCTTTGCCCTGACCTTCTGATACACCACAGCGCTTTCGACACCGGGAAGGCTCTGAACGGCTTCTGTCTCTTCAAAGCCATCTATCTCCGTATCCTTAAGCGTAACCATAATATCCCATGCATCCTGATACTTCTCAAAATACGTTTCCCTGGTACTGATTCCCGAAAGGGCAAAGAAGCACTGCATCACCGTAAATGCCATGAACGAACAAATCAGGGATAAAGATGCCGTCCGCAAAGCCTTCCCCTGAGCCTTTAATGCATTTCCGGCCAACTCTCCCTCCACTCCAAACAAAAACGCAAGCATCCGTGACTTCCTCCTGCGCTTTAAAGCAAGCTCCTCTGTAGTCCGGATTGCTTCAAGAGGGGTGAGCCTGCTTAATTTTCTGGCCGGCAGCCAGGCAGAGATCCATATGGTGAGCACCGTAATCAAAAGTGTCAGAAGCAAAACCAGCGGATGATAGCCGGGAACCGATTGATGCCGCCCCGGAATATCACTTCCCAACAAAAGATTGGATAAAGCCACCAGTCCCATACTGCCCCCAATGCCAAGCAGATTCCCTAGTACTACCGGTACGGCGCAAAGAGCCGCCGCTTCCTGCAAAAGACATATCCGAATTTGCTTTGGAGTAGCCCCGATGCTTTGGAAAATTCCAAACTGATGAATTCTCCCATTCATAGATACCGCAAAGGAATTGTGGATCATCACAATCAACGAAAAGGACGCCAGGGCCAATATAAGAAGAAACATAGGAAACAAAAGTCTCGGCGCCGTATCTCCCTTGCCACGAATCAAATACATGGCCAAAAGCTCATAGTTATAGATCACCTTATCCGGCAAAACCCCCACCGCCTCCGCGATACGAGGCGTATCGGAAAAAACAGCCCCGTAATCGTCAAAATAAAGATCCACCGTCTTTTCCTCCACCGCCACATCCTTAACATTGGCAAAATTTTTTATAACTTCTATCTCCTCTGGCTTCAGCTCCCCCACAATCCGGCTCTGCCAGGCCCCCTCCTCCAGCTCGATCCGCTCCACCTCATATTTCCACATATTATAAAAGCTTCCGCACAGCAGAGACAAAAGCAGGGCAGAAATCAGCGCCGCCACCCTCACGGACAGAACAGAAGAACGGTTGTTTCGAATGTAATCCCTAGAATACTCCTTCCACATATCCTCACCTCCGCCTCTCGTCGCGGATGATACGTCCATCCTCGATGGTAATCACGCGCTCCGCTTCCAAAGCCACCTTCTCATCATGGGTAATGAGTATCATCGTCTGATCCAGGCTGCGGTTGGAGAGCTTGAGCATATCCATGATCTCTCCGGAATTCTTCTGATCCAGATTTCCCGTAGGCTCGTCTGCCAAAAGCAGGGCCGGTCGGTAAATCAGGGACCGGGCAATGGCAACCCGCTGCTGCTGACCGCCGGAAAGCTGGCTGGGTAAGGCCTCAAGCTTCTCCGAAATTCCAAGAGAGCCAACCACCTCTTCAAAAAATTCCCGATTAGGCTTTTTCTTATCAAGAGCCAAAGGCATAAGAATATTTTTCTGTACCGTAAGCGTGGGAATCAGGTTGTAAAACTGATATACCAGCCCCACCTTCCTGCGCCGGAAAATCGCCGCCTGGGTCTGGTTTAATTGGGAAAGATCCGTTCCGTCGATGAGAACCCTCCCTTCCGTGGGCTTGTCCACACTGCCCAAAATGTGGAGCAAGGTGGATTTGCCCGAACCGGAGGCTCCGGTGATTGCCACAAATTCCCCCTTATTTACCGACAGATCAATCCCGTCCAGCGCCACCACCTGATTCCCTCCAGAGCCATACACCTTTCTGACTCCCTCACATTTTAAAATTTCCATCCTGGTTTCTCCTCTCTTTGTTTACTTTTCCGTACCCTCTTCCCTTTACAGGATAGCAAACAAAGGTTACAGCTCAGTGACAATAGAAACGAATTTCAAAGCAAGCACCGCCATCCGGTTTATTCTTCGCCCGTATGGTTCCGTTTTGCCGCTCAATGATCTCCTTTGCCAGAGCCAGGCCGATTCCGATTCCCCCTTCCCCCGCATTCCTTCCCCGATAAAACCGTTCAAAAAGATGAGGAAGATCCTCTTTCGTAAATCCTTCCCCCTCATCCCAAATCAAAATTTCCGTATATAAAGGATTCTGCCCATAAGAGCAATGAACGGCTCCCCCAGCGCCGTGCTCCATACAGTTTTTCATAAGATTCATCACCGCCTCCATAGTCCAGTCCAGATCCGCAGTCACCGTCCATTCTCCCAGCTCCGGGATCTCAACCGAGCTTCCGGATTCGGAGCACAGCTCCTGCAGATTGTCGGCCGCAAGGACAAGGAGCGTAAAGACATCCACCTGCTGCTTCTGCAAAGGGATTGTCCCCGCATCAAGCCTGGACAGCACCAGCAAAGCCTCCTCCAGACGGGTCAGCCGTAAAAGCTGCTTCTCCACCTGCTCCAGATTCATCATCTGAACGGACAGGGAGGCGGCCGTTATGGGCGTCTTTATCTGATGGGCAATATTGGACAGATTTTCCGCAAAATTCTTTTTTGCCTCCACAGCCGCCTCTTTTGTCTGACATAGAAACGTTACGGTCTTATATATCTCATCCTCCAACTTAGAAAAATCATCCTCCCCAGAGGTGGAGAGAATGATTGCTTTGCCGGTATTCACCTGCTCCAGATAGTCTGTCAGAGCCCGAATCCGCAGGGCTTCCCTGTGATTCCGATAGAAAAACGTAAGAATAAAAAGAAAAGCACCCGTCAAAAACCCGATTCCCGCAAAGAGCGCATTTTGCGAGTAAGATAATTTCGAAAAATCAGACATCCGATACCCCAACGCCTGCAAAAAATCCTCCCCAGACACGCCGCTTGCATCCTTCTCCATATACTCCTTCAGCCCAGCAGAAATAATTTCCCCTGCTCCCTGCTCCTGTTTTGCCACTTCCCCACAGATCCCATTCAGCACCTCAAACTGAAGCCGGCTGTTATGATAAGAAAAGAGCATCACAGACACAGCAGAGGCAATCAGACTCACGGATAACACCAGCCCAAGCATAACAACACAATTTCTTCGTCCGCTCATTTCGTATCCTCCATACGGTAGCCAAAGCTTCGTATCGTTTTTAAGCAAGGTGGATGATGAAGCTTTTCCCTAAGTCGTTTCATTGCTACAGTCAACGTATTATCATTGACATAATTCCCATGATTATCCCAGATTTGAGTCAGCAGCTGTTGTCTTGTGATAGTTTTCCCCTTATTTTCCATCAACAGCTGCAAAAGCTGATATTCTGTCTGGCTGACAGTAATTTCTTCTTCCCCACAAAATACTGCCATTTTTTCTTTATCAATGGAAATAGAACCGCAGGAAAGATACCGACTCTGCACATTTCCTGCCCTGCGTAGCAATGCATGAATGCGAGAATACAGAACCTCCAATTCAAAGGGCTTTGTCACATAATCATCTGCCCCGTATTCAAATCCAGAAATAATATCACGGGTACCATCTCGCACAGTCAGGAAAATAATCGGAAGCTCCTTCCATCTCGAGCGTATCCATCTGCAGAAGCTGCTTCCATCGCCGTCCGGCATATTCCAGTCAATCAATGCAATGCTGGGAATATGGCATTCCAATGCTTTCCTGCCGTTTTCCAACGTCCCGAACGTAGAAACTCTATACCCTTTCTGGCCCAGATATTCCTTTACAGCCATTGCTATATTCTCATCATCTTCCATATAGTAGATTTCTATCATTTTTTCACCTCCCAGGAGCCAAATAAAAGTATTCTTAATTATAGCCGGTGAAGCAAACGAAATCAAGCTTATAAAAAGAAGCACCTTTTTCTCCGGATTTTCTCACCAATCAAATCCTTACCAAGAAAAAGGCACTTTCTTATTTTCTCTATTCTCCCTCTGTACTTACCCCTCTTTTCTTATTCATGTATAAGAAAATAAGATACGCGGGAATCGAAGTCAGCATCAGAAATCCTCCGCTTCGCATCTCCTGAGGAGAAACACTGCACACGAGAATGAATGTAACGACGGTAGCCAGAATTGCAGTAACCGGATATCCCCACATTTTAAAGGGGCGCTCCAGATCCGGCTGCTTTTTACGCAGAACAAACAGCGCCAGGCAGACGGCAACCTCACTTAGGCACCCTACGAAGGTACTCATCATCAGAAATGTCATAAAGTTGCCTGTCCACACAAACATAACAGCGACCGTTGCATAAACCAGGATGGTGACATACGGCGTTTTATACTTCGGATGCAGCTTTGCAAAGAAGGGGAACATCATACGGTTTTCCGCCATTGCATAGGCAACCCGGGGAAGGCTGAGCAGTGTTCCGTTGGTGGAACCAAAAATGGACACCGTAGCTCCAAGGGTAACCAGAGTAGCTCCTACACCGCCGAACACAACCTGAGCCGCCACACTTACCGGTGTATCCGAACCGGCCAAATTGGCAAACCCCACAGAGCCCACACAGGCAATGGTCAAAAGTACGTTAATTGCAATCACTACTCCCATTCCGATAATCGTGGCCAGCGGAAGATTCCTCTTGGGGTTCTTAATCTCACCGCTCATATAGGAAAGGGTATAGTATCCGCCGAAGGCTCCCATTGCAGGTACTGCCGTAGCAAAGGATCTTCCCCATTCCACGGTCTCAGTAGTCATAGTCGTAAAGTTCTCCGGCTTTAAGGCAACGATTCCGCCAATAGTTACGGCTGCCAATACGGTAATCTTCGCTACCGTAAAAATATTCTGTACGGTGGAACCGTTCTTTACCCCTCGAATATTCACAAAGGAAAGAATGACAATCAGTGCAGTTGCTACCAGACGCTGTCCGGTTACAGACAAATGCAGCACCGGAAACAAAGCGGCAAAATTGCTGGCAAAAGCAGTGGCCATCATGGCGATTACCGGAAGAAAATTGCCGAAAATACTGGACCAGCCATACATAAAGGATGCGCCGTGACCAAAAGCCTCATCAATATATACGTAGGAGTCCCCTGCTTTTGGCATAGCGGGAGATAATTCTGCGTATACAAGAGCGCATAGAACAGCACTGATACCTGCAATCAGCCACCCTACAATCATCGGTCCAATGGAACCTGCCGTAACTGCTATCTTTCCGGGTGTTGTAAAGATTCCTGATCCAACAACACATCCCACGAGAACGCAGACTGCCGAGAAGAGTCCCATCTCCCTCTTTAATTCACTTTTATTTGTATTCATTATGCATCTCTCTTATACGGATTTGCGCATTACAATCTCACAATCAATCAGCTTTCTTGACAAAGCCACCTGATTCCGAATTCGGGCGATCAGCATATCCGCGCACTCGGTTCCTATCTTGTAACCATGCAAATCCACCGTTGTAAGAGGCGGAACCAGGTATTGAGAAATGGGAATATTATCCGTTCCCGTAACTTTTACTTGCCTGGGAACTGCAATTCCTCTTTCACTTAACGCCAGCAGAGCACCTGCGGCAATCAGATCATTGGCGCACACAACGCCGTCAATCTCCTTTTTTGAAAAGAGCGTGTCTACTCCCTTCCTCCCTGTTTCCGGGTCAAAATTCCCTTTTTGATAAATCAGTTCCTGATCTATGGTTCTTCCCTGGTCCTTCAGCGCTTTCACATAGCCTTCCACACGAGAACTGGAACGTACCTCTGCAGAAGGTCCAATATAAGAGATTTTTTTACATCCTTCCCTGATAAGCAATTCCGCAGCCTTATAGATTGCCGCGATAGAGCTGGAATCCACCATTCCAACATCCGAAATATCAAGGGAAAGCTCCCTGTCCACCACAATAATAGGCGTTTTTAACCGGGAAACCCATTCTTCATTTTTGGCAGATAAAGAGCGAAGAAAAATAATTCCGTCTACCATCTGAGAGCTTAAAAAGCGAAGATCCTCAAGCTCCGAAGCCTTTTCCGGTCTTGTATTGCAGATAAGAACGCTGATACCGTTTGCTCTGCAAACGAACTCAATGCCTCGTACAATCTCCGATACATAGGGATCCGAAATATCATAGGTAACCACCCCGATGGTATTGCTGTTACTGCTTCGTAAGCTTCTGGCAACCTGATTGGGGATATAATTGTATTCCTGAACAAGCTCAAGTACTCTCTCTTTTGTTGCCTCACTGATATGCATGTCTACATGGTTTAATATTTTGGAAACGGTTGTAATCGAAACACCTGCTGCCTCTGCAATATCCTTCATGGTTGCCTTCTTCATGTTCTGTTCTCCTTTTCTGCTTCTCTTTTTATTTGGAAATGCAATCTTTTTGTCATTCAACACAAGAGCTTAACGTTTATCTTACTTTGTATATAGATGCTACCAATGCATTCCGGATTTGTCCAGAACATATTTTCAAAAAAATACGCTCTTACTTTTGTGTATTATGATATCACTGCTTCTCCAATTTGCAGAAACGGATGAGAGGCTGTCTTAATGTCACGAAGCTCTGTCTTCCATCAACCAATTCCTCCAAAGAAAGTGCCAAGAATCAGAACTGCCAGTGTAAGGCCACAGAACAGAAATCTCCCCGCCGGTTCAAACCATTTCCCAATGGCCTTCCTGCGTCCCGTCTCAAGCTGTGTTTTTACAAAGTCCGGCTTACAGATCCAGAAAAACATAATTCCCGCCATCAGTGCGCCCAAGGGGCAAATATAAATGGAACAAACGTCCATCCACCCTCCCACGATACCCTCGATACACACTCCCACCAGGGTTCCGCTGCCGGCTACCGAAAGAACCGCTTTTCCTCTGGAAAACCCAAACTTATATTGCAGCACCTCAATAGGTGTCTCAAAAAGATTAATCAGAGAGGTCATTGCCGCAAACAAAACCGCCGCAAAGAACACAACCATAAAAAACGGACCCCCGGGCATTTGCTTAAATACCTCCGGCATCGTAATAAACATCAGCGGCGGGCCGGAAGCCGGGTTAAGTCCATATGCGAAAACAGCCGGGATAATCACAAACGCAGACAGCAAAGCCGCCAAGGTATCAAACAGCGCAACATTTTTAGCACAGTCTACAATATCCTCCTCCCTGCTCAAATAAGAGCCATAAACCAATGTTCCTGTCCCCGCAAGAGATAGAGAGAAAAACGCTTGTCCCAGAGCATAAATCCAAGTCCCAGCACATGCCAGCCCACACTCCCAAAATGAGAAGCAATACTGCCAAAATAAGCCCCACTGCTCTCCGCTTCCAGCGCAGTACCGGACAGCGCTCCTGCCAGAAACCTCAGAATCCACCCAACCACCACAGAATAACCAACCGCCAGTGCAAAGCCGCCCAGCACCGGAATCAATGCCAGCCACTCTCCCAGCCCTTTACTCTTCCCAACCTTTTCCATGGCCTTCCCAAAGGCTCCCAACGTTCCGGCCTCCATAGCCCGTCCAAAGGTCATCTCTCCTATCACACCCGCAAAGCCAATCAGTATTACAAAAATCAAATACGGAATCAAAAAAACCGCTCCGCCAAACTGCCCCACCCGATAGGGGAATAACCAGATATTTCCCATCCCAACAGCAGAGCCGATACAGGCAAGAATAAATCCCCAACGAGTATGAAAGCCATCCCTTTTGTTCTCACATTTTTTCATGCAATCCTTTTTCTCCTCCTTCCTTTTTTTATCTATCCGTCAAGGTAAACGTTGTAGGTTAACGTTTACCTTTACACGTATCCAAATATAACACCACGATTACATTTTGTCCATAGATCATTTCCACAAAAAAAAGAGCGTAAATTTGTGCATAATCACAAATCTACGCTCTTCCAAAACACAGCAAAATAAGCCCTCTGACTTTTCCAATATCATGTGTACGCGAACCGTCCGAACACAGATATGGAAAAGTCAGAGGGCTTATTTTGCGTCCGTTTTCAAAAAGCTCCCTAAACTCTCAGGATTAGTTATCCAACAACTTATCCTCACCATTCCAGCTGTAAAGCTTCCGAATCTCCTTCCCGATCTTCTCCGAAGGATGCTCCGCCGCCAGCTTACGCATGGCCTTAAAATGCGCCTGTCCGCCTGCGGAAGACATATCAAGCAAAAACTCCTTGGCAAAAGACCCATCCTGGATCTCTTTGAGGATCTTCTTCATCGTCTTCTTCGTCTCCTCCGTAATCAGCTTGGGCCCGGTCACATAATCCCCATACTCCGCCGTATTGGAAATAGAATACCGCATCCCCTCAAAGCCGGACTGATAAATCAGATCCACAATCAGCTTCATCTCATGAATACACTCAAAATAAGCATTTCTCGGATCATACCCGGCCTCCGTCAGCGTCTCATACCCGGCCTGCATCAGCGCACACACACCGCCGCAAAGAACCGCCTGCTCTCCAAACAAATCCGTCTCCGTCTCCGTCCGGAACGTCGTCTCCAAAACTCCCGCCCTGGCGCCGCCAATAGCCAGCGCATAAGCCAGAGCCTTCTCCAGAGCCTTCCCCGTAGCATCCTGATGCACCGCCACCAGACAAGGAACACCCTTCCCCGCCTGATACTCGCTTCTCACCGTATGCCCCGGTCCCTTAGGCGCAATCATCGTCACATCCACATTCTTGGGCGGAACAATCTGATTAAAATGAATATTAAAGCCATGGGCAAACATCAGCATATTGCCCTCCTCCAGATTCGGCTCAATATCCTTCTTATACATGGCAGCCTGCAGCTCATCATTGATGAGAATCATAATAATATCCGCCTTCTTGGCCGCCTCCGCCGCCGTATACACCTCAAAGCCCTGTGCCTCTGCACGAGCCCAGGACTTGCTGCCCTCATAAAGTCCGATGATCACATGGCAGCCCGACTCCTTCGCATTCAGCGCATGGGCATGCCCCTGGCTTCCATAGCCAATCACCGCAATCGTCTTTCCCTCCAGTAAAGAAAGGTTACAATCCTCCTGATAATAAATCTTTGCCATTTTCCAATCCTCCATTTTTTATTATAGTTGTAGCACAACAAGCTATCTGCATCTTTATGAGTCCTATGGCTCTCGTGCACTAGCTGAAATCATAATCCATCAGCTGTCCGTCCTCATCATACATCTTCACATCAAAGACACCCCGGGAGAGCCCCGTAATCCCTGTCCTGGCAAGCTCCAGAATCTCATACCCATTCAAAAGATCAATAAACGCCTCAATCTTAGACTGATTCCCCGTAAGCTCAATCAAAAGCGACTCCTTTGACACATCCACAATCTTCGCCCGGAAAATATTCGCCACAGAAATGATCGACTGCCGGTTCTCCTCATTGACCTTCAGCTTAATCATAATCAGCTCCCGACAAATGGAGCTCTCCGGCTCCAGCCGCTTAATGTCAATCACATCCACCAGCTTACAAAGCTGCTTCTCAATCTGCTCCAGAATCGTCCGATCCCCCTTGGCCACCACCGTAGCCCTGGAATACCTGGGATCCGCCGTCACACCTACTGTCAGACTGTCAATATTATAGCCCCGCCGGCTGAACAAGCCTGCAATCCGGCTCAAAACACCGGAAGTATTGTCCACCAGCATAGAAAAAACAACCTTTCTCATGCCACACTTCACCTTTCTCAACGATAGTCATCGCGCTTTCTCAATTTTAGCAACTTCCCCAAGCCTTGTCAATCAGTAACCTCAGGTCAAAATCATCCGATCGTTTGCGAACTCTCCTCCGCTGGCCTGTTCAAACTTTGCCAAAAGATCCGAAACCTTTAGCCGCTTCTTTTCCTCCCCGGAAACATCATAAATAATATTTCCCTCATACATCATAATCAGGCGGTTTCCATGAGCAATGGCATCCTTCATATTATGGGTAATCATTAAAGTTGTCAGATGATCACGCCCCACAATCCGCTCCGTAGCGTCCAGAACCTTTGCCGCCGTCTTCGGATCCAGGGCCGCCGTATGCTCATCCAGAAGCAAAAGCTTCGGCTTCTTTAAGGTAGCCATCAAAAGGGTAAGCGCCTGCCTCTGTCCGCCGGACAAAAGCCCCACCTTACTGGTCATCCGCTCCTCAAGCCCCAAATCCAGCACCTTAAGCTTCTCCTGATAATCCTCCCGCTCTGCCCTGGTAATCCCGGACTTTAAAAATCGAAAGTTCCCTCTTCGCAAAGCCAGGGCCAGATTCTCCTGAATCTGCATATTGGCCGCCGTCCCCGTCATGGGATCCTGGAACACCCGTCCCAGATAAGCCGCACGCTTATGCTCCGGAAGCTTCGTCACATCAATCTCGTCAATAAAAATCTTTCCCTCATCCACCGGCCACACTCCGGCCACCGCATTGAGCATGGTAGACTTTCCGGCTCCGTTGCCTCCGATCACAGTCACAAAATCTCCCTCATTCAATTCCAGGGACAGATCCTGAAGAGCCGTCTTCTCATTAACCGTGCCCACATTAAAGGTCTTCCAGATATGTTCAATCCTAAGCATTGGACCCACCTCCCCTTTTCACCGGCTTTGCAAAATACTTGCCCTTCAGATACGGAATCGCCAGGAAAATGGCAACCACAACCGCAGCCAGAAGCTTTAAATCATTGGGATCCAGCCCCATTTTCAGCACCACCTGGAGCACCAGATAATAGATAATAGAGCCAAACACCACCGACAAAAGCTTAAAGGCAAAATTTCCCCGAATCTTTCCGAATGCCACCTGGCCGATAATCACCGCCGCCAGGCCGATTACAATGGCTCCCCGGCCTGAATTTACATCTGCAAAGCCCTGATACTGAGCAAAAAGGCCGCTGGAGAAAGCCACAATCCCATTAGACAGCACCAGACCCAGAATCTTGCTGATATCCGTATTGATTCCCTGTGCCCGGGACATGTTCGCATTGCACCCGGTGGCGCGGATGGAACAGCCAAGCTCCGTTCCAAAGAACCAGTAGAGCACCGCAATCAGAAGAATTACAAAAATCCCTACCACAAAAATCGGGTTTTTATAGAAGGGCACATCCTTCACCCAGCGCAGAGAAACCCACAGCTCATATTGATCCACGCCAATGGACTGATTGGCCCTTCCTCCCATAATCCGCAGATTGATGGAATAAAGCCCAAGCTGTGTAAGAATCCCTGCCAGAATTGCCGGAATTCCCATAACCGTATGTAAAATACCCGTTGCCAGGCCTGCCAGCATTCCTGCACCCGTAGCCACAAGCAGGGAAAAGCCTGCAGAGTGTCCGCCAAGCATCAGCATGACGCAGACCGCTCCACCTGTTGCCATGGTTCCGTCCACCGTAAGATCCGCCAAGTCCAGGACCTTATAGGTGATATAGACGCCAATGGCCATAATGCCCCAGATAAGGCCCTGGGCACAGGCTCCCGGCAGCGCGTTTAAAAGCTTCACAATTTCCATAACCATTCCTCCTCGAATATAGTTCCGTAATATTCCTCACAGTACACCTATATCTAAATCGATTTCCAGCCACAAGGCACACAGCTTTCATAAGTATAACAAAAAGCGGCAAAAAAGGAAAGTCCTTTTTTGCCGCTTTCTATGAATTTTTTCTTACTGGATTGCCTCGTAGCCATCCGGGATGGTAACTCCGAGAGACTCACACAGCTCTGCATTGTACTTCTTGGTAAACTGAGGTGCATACTCAATGGGCATTGTGGAGATATCAGACTCGCCTGTCAGGATCTTGGCCGCCATCTTGCCGGTGGCAACGCCCAGATCGTAGTAGCTGATGGACAGGGTTGCAACGCCGCAGCCTGCACAGATGCCTTCCTCACCTACCACAACCGGTATCTTAGCCGGCTCGCAGACATTGCGGATAACCTCCGTATTGTTTGCAGCCGTATTGTCTGTGGGAATATAGAGTACGTCGCTCTCATCCACAGCCGTCTGAGTTACGGATGACAGATCATTGGAATCCGCAAAAGAGTACTGCTTGCAGGTATAGCCCAGCTCCTCCAGGTATCCCTGAACCGTATCTACCTGATACTGAGAGTTGGCCTCTGCAGAGCAATATACAAGTCCCACGTTCTTTGCATCCGGGAACAGCTCCTTCACGATCTGCGCCTGCTGATCAAGAGGCGCCAGGTCGGAAGTACCGGAAATATTGCCGCCTACGGTTCCGTCAAAATCGCTGATATTCAGGGCTACACCATACTCCGTTACAGAGGTGCCCAGAATCGGAATCGTGCCGGTTCCTGCCTGTGCCGCCTGCAGAGCCGGGGTTGCATTTGCCAGAATCAGATCCACATCATCGGATACAAACTGATTGATAATCGTAGAGCAGGTTGCCGGATCGCCGGAAGCGTTCTGCTCATCAAAGGTCACCTGGTCTCCCAGCTCTTCCTTCAAAGCATCCATAAAGCCCTGGGTAGCCGCATCCAGTGCATCATGCTGCACCAGCTGGCAGATGCCTACCACATACTCTGCTCCCTCAGCCGGAGCCTCGGCCTCAGCTTCCTCTTCTACCTCTTCTCCCGGTGTCTCTTCAAGCGCCTCGGAAGGGGCCTCTGCCTTCTCCTCGCTCTTACCGCCGCACGCCGTCACAGAGATTGCCATGGACAGCACCAGCAGCATTGCCAATAACTTTTTCATACTTATTCCTCCTAGCTTTAAATTCCGCAGAACCCTTCTTACCAGATGGACCTGTTTTTGCAATTTATGAGCTTTTACTTTTTCGCCACAGCGCTGTGGCGCGTTAAAGTATTAGCTCACCTTTGCAATTGTATACCAATGAGGACTGTTTGTCAATCCATTCCTTTTATTTTTTATCCAGCATCACATCCAGGCGAACCGGATCCTCGTCCCAATTAGGCCGGTAGGTGGCAAGCAGCTGGCTTACCTCTTCCTTTACCTCCACATAATATACCAGATCCGCCTGGGTCTTTCCGGGAAGAACCGGGGCTGTTGTATCGTAGGTTCCCGATCCTATCATCCTCGAATCCTCCACAATCCGCCCTATCTCCCGGTCGTACCCTCCGTCCATGGCCAGCATATTCTCCAAACCTCCGTAGTAGGAAACGCTGCTCAGATTTTCCACCCGGAAGGTCAGCTGATAAAAGCCGTATCCGGCCTCTGCCTCCTGTCTTTCACCGTTTATCACAGTCTCCTGCCCCAGGTACTCGCAACCTGTCTGCTCTGCCTGAATACAGTAAGAAAGCTGATAGGACGCATCCTTCCTTGCATCTCCTATCACAAGGCAGACTCCCAGAAGATAAAAAGCGGAAATCCCAAGAAGAAGGATCCCAATCACCATTTTAATTCCCTTCACCATACGACTCATCTGCCTTTTCCTCCTCAAGCTTTATCTCAATGGAATGAATGGTCCGGATAAATGCAAGGTTCTCCCCCTCACGTTCCTCCAGGCACAGGGTAAACTCCTCTGCATCCTCATCCAGCCAGAATACCAGACATCCCTCACACTCCCTGGCTCCGCACAGCGCATATTTTCCAAAAAGCTCGATTCCGTATAATTCTTCATAGTCAAAAGCCTCATAGCTTGGAATCTGCAGATAGCAAAAGCCGTCATGACGAATATATGCATCCGAGAGCTCGTTTTCATCCGACCATTCCCCGTCGCTCTCCCCCAAAAGCCTTACGGCCACAAGCTTCTTCCCCTTGGCAAGGCCTTCGTCTGTCTTATAGCCCTCACCAACCACCCACGCTTCCTCCACGGTCAGCGTCATGGCCTGAAAGGAAAAGGATTCTCCTGTGGTATGGGTCCTGTGATCTGCCTCAGACTCCACTACCTCTCTTTGCAGACTTTTTTCCTGCCCCTGACTATACAGGAAGGCAAAGGCAGTCAGGCCAAAGACAACCGTAAGGAAAATCAAAATGGAAACAATCAGGAAAATCGTGCTTCCCCGGCTGCTTATTTTCTTTGTCTCTCTTACCTGTACATAGGAGCTCACGGTATGGACTTGCTCCGAATGCTGATAGCCGTTGTCGTATTCGTCATGATACCGCTGATGCTGCTCCTGCGCCGTCTCCTCTTTATTGAAACAGCCGCATTTGGGGCAAATCCCATAATATTTCTCGTAGTCAAACTTCTTGCCACAATTAAAACACTTCATGGCTTCCTCCCATCCTTCACTTTGAAACGCTCTGCTGTTTTCCTGCAGCCAAAGCTTTCTTTGCCAAATTCTTTTAAATTATATCATTTTCCCCCAGTTGAAACAATCTGAACTGCAAAATTTTCAAGCTTGCGCAGACGCGCGAAAAACGTTATAGTAAAATACAGAAAAGAAAGGAAATCATCATGCAGATCACATACATTGGACACAGCGGCTTTTTGGTGGAGCTTTCTGAAAGCCTGCTGCTCTTTGACTATTATGAGGGCTCCCTGCCAAAGCTTCCCCCGGAAAAAAAGCTCTATGTCTTTTCCAGCCATCGGCATCCGGACCATTTTAATCCGAAAATTTTTTCTCTGGCAGAGGAGCATCGGGATACTCTCTTTTTCTTATCCCACGACATCTGGGAAAGCCGGGTGCCAAAGGCCCTTCACTGTCGGACGACACGCTTAAGGCCAGGGGAGAGCCATGAAACAGAGCAGCTATCCATAAGGACCCTGAAATCCACGGATGAGGGGGTGGCTTTTCTGGTTCAAATGGAGGGGAAAACGATTTACCATGCCGGAGACTTAAATGACTGGCGCTGGCCCGGAGAACCGGAGAGCTGGAACCGGCAGATGAAGGAACACTTTGACCAGTATATCGAACCACTGCAAAATATCCAGGTGGACGCTGCCTTCCTTCCCCTGGATCCCAGGCAGGAGGACTACTACTGTCTTGGGTTTGATTACTTTCTGTCCCTGACTGCAAAGGAAAGCCAAAAGGAGCGGATCTATCCCATGCATTGCTGGGAGGATTACGGGATCATCGACCGCTGGCTTTTGGAGCATCCTGACCACCCAAAGCTTAGCCGGGTCGTGCGAATCACAGGCCGCGGACAGAGCTTTACCCAGTAAACCTCTATGCACACAAAGCATGTGCAGATCAATGAAAGGAGAATTTACCATGAATTTCCAATTTGCCCACTACAATTACAATGTCATCAATCTGGAGAAGTCCTTACGCTTCTATGAGGAAGCCCTCGGTCTTAAGGTGGCCCGCAGGAAGGAGGCTAAGGATGGCAGCTTCATCCTCTGCTATCTCACGGACGGCAAAACCGGCTTTCAGCTTGAGCTCACCTGGCTTCGGGACTGGGAGGCAGACCGCTATAACCTGGGGGACAACGAGATCCATCTGGCCTTTACCACGGATGATATGGACGCCGCCCACAAAAAGCACCAGGAAATGGACTGTATCTGCTTCGAAAATCCGGATATGGGCATTTACTTTATTGAAGACCCGGACGGCTATTGGATTGAGATTGTACCCGCTCGTTAACATGGAAAAAATCTGCCGCTAAATCATTTATTCCAAATACGGCTCCACTTGATTGCTTCCATGTGCATAGAGGATCTCATACCAGAGCTGCCCTGTTTCTGCTGTCCCGGCGTCTGCCGGAATGCTCCCTTTCGTCTGCAAAAGCTCCTCGCAGACAAGGGCCATCATTCTTCCCTCCAGTCCCGTTTCATTTCCCTGGCGGAAACGGTTCAGGCAATAGCGGAGTGTATACTCTCCATAATAGAGAAGCTCCCGGTACTCTATTGCATGCTCCTTTACATAGTCTCCGGGATTTGAGGAAGCAGCCGGGCTATCGCATATGGTATTCAACAGCCGCTTCACTGTCCTGTCTGTGTCAAGATCCGAGAACTCTACCGCCTGCCGGTAGCAGCGCTGTGTCTGTTCCAGGACAAACTTCTGGCTGTCAATTGCGTCCTCCGTCACCTGAGGATCGAATCGGGGGAATTTGCTGCGGACGTCCGAGACGAAATAGCTGCCATCCCGGGGCTCCCAGTATTCTGTCAGGGTATAGGCATTTCCCTTATGTTCAAAGGTCAGGGCAGCCGGCACATAGCTGCCTCCCACGTTCTCAAGTCCCTGCTCCGTAATCCGATACTCCTGGTACATGGCCCACCCATAGCAAGTAACCGTCTCCGTTCCATCCTCTGCCAGGGCATCCGAAGCAGCTTCCGTTCCCAGAGCCGCGAAATCACAGCAGGCAAGATCATAGCTGTCTGCGTAGGCACCTTCATTTTTCTTAAGGATCTCCCTGGAAATGGCCTCTTCCAGAGCGTCGGCTTCCCCTTCCTGAGCTTTCGCTGTATCCTCCGTCTCTTCTGCTTCAACCCCCTCCATATGCTGCAGATCCCAGGGCACATAGCTCACCGCAAGCTGCTCCTCCTCGGAAAGGCTGTTGTACCACTGAAGCCACTCTATGGTCTGCGTGGACAGATCTCCTGCGCTGTACCAGTGATCTCCAAAGCGGATCAAACTGCCGTCTCCGCTGCGGTACTCAAAAATGATCCATTTTTCATCTATTTGAACCTCAATGGTATCATTTTCGCCAAACTGATAGACATAGCCGGCGCCGAAATTGGACTGATTATTTTTTGCAGGCTTCTCGGTTCCTTCTACCGTGGAGGTAATTTCTCCGTCTATGTCCGGACTTCGGTCCGCTCTTCCACTCTCTCTGCCCGTGTCATAATAGTATTTGTCATTTACCATGACCATAGGAATCACAGCCGGGGCGATCTTATCTACGATCCGGATGTCTACGCCCTTTGCCCGAACATAGACAACTCTGTCTTCCTTTGTCGGATTGTCCGCACGGATGCCGATTCGGAACCAGGCGCCCTTTTCCGCCTCCATTTTCACCGGCATTCCGGGAGTCAGGTAGGCAGGCTCGTAGGCCCGATCCTCCTCCCATTCCATCGGAAACAAGACAACCTCCGTATCACCCAGTCCGTCCCCTGCGGACAGGACAATCCGATCGCCAAAGGGAGAAATTTCCTCCTCCGAATACGTAATCTCATCCCTCGTACTTCCCGCCGGAATGACAATCTTTACCTGGTAGGTATCCTGCCTTGGATTGGTCAGAAAGCAGACCGCAACTGCGATACAGGCAAGAACAGCGGCAATCACCAGCCAGAAAGCGGGCTTATGGTAGTTCAGAACTGCTTTCACCCGGGTCTTCACTCCGATCTCTCCAAAGGCCAGAATTTTCAAAAAAATTTTTTCCATTCTCTCACCTCTCTCTGCTTTGTCTATCATTTTCCGAATACTCGCCGCCTCTTCCGGCGTCAATGTGCTGTTTTTGTGAAAGTGGCTATAAAGGCCAGGAGGGAGCCGCCGAAGGCGTCCTCCACAAATCTTTGGCTCTGCATGGAATAAAACTGGGACCGGGGAATGAGACTGGTCACCGTTCCCTTTTGGTTTTGGAATAAGCCCTTGTCGCACAGCCGCTTTAAAACGGTGTGAGTGGTGGTCCGCTTCCAGGTGAATGCTTCCGCCGCCAGCTTTACCAGCTCCGAGGAGGTCACCGGCTCATGCTCCCAAATCATATCCGCAAACCGGGCCTCAATGACACCTAATTGTATCTCTGCCATGATACTCTTTCCTTTCCTGCCATATTTCGTACATCAAAAATTCGATTCGGCCGGTTTACTTACAGCGTCAGGCATACCAACATTTTTGTACTACTTTCTGTAGTCCATACCACAAGACTACTATATGTAGTCTTGTATATCAAGAACTATTTTTTTGCAGGCACAGCCCATTTCTCCTTTTGTGTCCTGTTCATTTTCCGCAATTTCCGATATTCTGATAAAGAACAAAGCGTTATCAAAGCAAACTTTCAAATCTACCCGGCTGACAAAGCAGGCTGCGTCAAGAAGGAGGGAACAAATGGATCAAAAAAAGATAGGCAGCTTCCTAAAAGAACTGCGGAACGAAAAAATCTCACTCAGGAACAGCTGGCGGAAAACTTCTATGTATCGGGCCGGACCGTATCACGTTGGGAAACAGGACGAAATTTGCCGGACATCACGGTCCTTATAGAGCTTGCAGATTTTTTTGAGGTAGATCTTCGGGAGCTGTTGGACAGAGAAAGGAAAAAGGAAGACATGGGCAGAGAATTAAAAGAAACCGCATTGAAGGTAGCCGATTACAGCAGTGAGGAAACCATACGCATCATAAGAAGGCTCCATATGTTCTCCTGGATAGGCGTTTTGGCATTTGCCGTATTTCTGGCACTGGAGACCTTGGGACTGACAGACAGCGGCTATACGGAAGCAATCGCCTCCTTCTGCACCGGGCTTGCATTCGGCATTTTGCTTACAGCCGTGCTCTTTACCAGCAGGCACATAGGGAAAATTCGGGCTTTTAAAAAGAAGCTTTTGAAGCATAAATAGCTTTCCGTTAAACAGGGGCTGTTCTATTTTGTGACAGTCCACACCAGAATTACATAAATGTCTCTTCCTCTGTTATATTAGCAAGCCTTAGCTCCCGGTAAATATTTTCAATGTGATATTCCGGAGCAAATGCTTCGGCTATACGGCAGATATCCTGGATTTCTTTCAGATCCTTACACAGAAAATCTGCTATTTCTTCCGGAGATCTTCCCTTTTTAAGATTGTCGCAAATAATCTGAATTTCTTTTTTCTTCTCACCTATCTTTTGCCCTTTTTCCCGTATCAGCCGTTCTCTCTCCTCTGTCCGCATGTACGCCGCCTCCATTTCATCGCTAAGCTTAATCTGCGTTACCACGCTTCACAGCTCACTTCTTCCTGCGCTTCCACACCGTGGCCAGGATATCCTTCAAAACCAGAAACGAGTTCAGCTCGCCATACCCAAATCTCTTCTCCAGATCACGGAGCAGTTCATCCAGTCTGGAGGCGTAAAAATCTATCTCCACCTCCTTCTGGTACTGTACCAATATCGGGTATTTCTTACTCCAGGCCTTCGTCCAGTCGATTTTATCGGACACCTTCTCGCTGGTCCGGGCGATGGCCTCCTCAATCTCCTTCACATCCAGATCAAATTCCACCAGCTCATCCAGCGACAGGCCGTACAATACGGCAAGCCGCTTGGACTGCTGAATATCCGGCAATGTCTCATCCGTCTCCCATTTCGAGATAGTCTGCCTGCTCACGCCGAGCTTTCCCGCAACCTCCTCCTGAGATAAGCCCCGCTTCTTTCTCGCTTCAAACAAATGATTTCCTAAACTCATGCCATTCCCTCCTTGTGTTCTTCATACTAACATGATAACTGCCTCAAGAAGGAAACTCCACCAACTATCCATTGCAATTATGCCCGTTTTTCAGACACAAAAAGGCTGCCCTAAAATGGCGTTGGCCGGCTCCTATTCCCAGGGCAAAAGTGGGTTCTCAATCTTCTTATCCCGAAGCATCAGCTCATTGACCGCCTCCCGGGCCGGCTTATCCTCAAAGAGAACCGCATTCACCTGCTCGATAATGGGAATCTCCACCCCGTATTTCCTGGCAAGGCCAACGGCGGCCTTGGCGGAGTACACACCTTCCACCACCATTTTTACCTCATCCATAGCCTCCTTCATGGTCCTTCCCTGGCCCATGAGATATCCGGCCTTCCGGTTCCTGCTGTGCACGGAAGCACAGGTCACAATGAGATCTCCGATGCCGGACAGACCGTTAAAGGTCTCAATCCGGCCTCCCATAGCCAGTCCGATGCGGCTCATCTCCGCAATGCCTCTGGTTATGAGCGCCGCCTTGGTATTGTCCCCATAGCCCAGGCCGTCGGCAATCCCGGCTGCCAGCGCGATGACATTCTTAAGGGCGCCCCCCAGCTCAATGCCAAGCATATCCGGACTGGTATATACCCGAAATACCTGATTCATAAAAACATTCTGGATAAATTCTGCCGTGGCCCGGTCATGGGCTCCGGCCACCACGGTGGTGGGAAGTCCTCTTCCAACCTCCTCGGCATGGCTCGGTCCCGAGAGCACGGCAGCCCGGCAATTGGGAATCTCCTCCTCCAGGATTTCCGTCAGGGTCATAAGGGTGGATTCCTCAATGCCCTTGGCTACATTTACAATAATCTGCCCTTCCTCCACAAAAGGAGCCATGCTGTGGGCCGTGCTTCTGGTAAAGGGAGAAGGCACTGCCAGCACCATCAGCTCTGCTCCCTTGATGCTGCTCTCAAGATCCGTTGTAATCCGCATATCCTCCGGCAATCTCACCCCCGGAAGCTTATCCTTGTGCTCATGCTGCTCATTGAGCATCGCTACCTCTGCTTCCATAATGGACCAGAGGGTCACCTCATGTCCGTTGTTGTGGAGCAATAAGGACAGGGCCGTCCCCCAGCTTCCTGCTCCGATCACACTTACCTTTGCCATGGCATCCATCTCCTTTTTTACTTTCTTTTCCCTGCAATTTTTGTATTTTCCTCTTCTTCGCTACTGGGCCTTCTCCCCAAGTTTCCGCTCCGTTCCTGTTAAGAGTCCCTTGATATTCTTCTTATGCCGGTATAGGGCAAGCAGGGTCAGAAAGGCCGTAATGGCGTACAGCTCATACAAATGCGGCTGGGTAAGTCCCCATTTTCCAAGAAAGCCATAGAGGAGCACACCGGCCAGCAGCTCTATCACCACAAGAATAGAGCCCACGGACACATACTTTGTCACAGCCACGGAGATCACAAAGCTTGCCGCCGCAATCACCATCAAAACCGGGTCCAGGCTCACAAACAAGCCGGCTGTCGCCGCTATGCCCTTGCCTCCTTTGAAGCCTAGGTAGAAGGGAAAATTGTGGCCTAAAATCACGCCCATGGAGGCGTACATGCCAAGAAGGACTCCCATATGCTCCCCGGGATCGCCGTAATTCCGAAAGAGAAGCCGCACGGCAATCACCGCAAAGACACACTTAAAGCAATCTCCGAAAAAGGTGATGGCGCCGGCCTTTTTCCCCAGCGTCCGCAGGGCGTTGGTGGCTCCCGCATTGCCGCTTCCGTGCTCCCGAATGTCAATTCCTTTCATTTTTCCATATAAGTAACTGGTCTGAAACAGGCCAAACACATATCCTATCAGTACGCAAACAAGGCGTTCCATCACGATTGCCCCTTCCTTTCCCGAATGAAAAATTTAAGTGCCGTACCCTTGAAGCCGAAGGCCTCCCGAATCTTATTTTCCAGATATCGGGTGTAGGAAAAATGCATCAGCTCCTTGTCATTGACAAAGATCACAAAGGTGGGCGGTTTTACGGCCACCTGGGTGACATAGAAGATCTTCAGCCGTTTTCCCTTGTCCGAGGGCGGCTGCTGCAGGGCCACAGCCTCGGTCACAATCTCATTGAGCACGCCTGTTGCAATCCTCAGGTTCTGATTCTGTATCACCAGATCAATGAGATCAAAAAGCTTGGAAAGCCGCTGCCCGGTCAGGGCCGAGAGAAAAAGCATCTCTGCATAGGGCATGTAGGACAGGGTTGTGCGGATGCGGTTGGTGTATTCATAAATGGTCTTGTCATTTTTCTCGATGGCATCCCACTTATTCACCGCAATGATCACGCCCTTCCCTCTGTCATGGGCAATGCCTGCAATCTTGGCATCCTGCTCCGTCACTCCCTCCACCGCATCAATCACCAGCACCACCACATCGGCCCGCTCCACCGCCGTCACCGTGCGGATAATGCTGTAGCGCTCCAGCTCCTCCTTTACCTTGCTTTTGCGGCGCAGTCCGGCTGTGTCGATAAATACGTACTCCTGGCCGCCCCGCACGACATTGGTATCAATGGCGTCCCGGGTGGTTCCTGCAATGTCTGAGACAATCACCCGGTTCTCCCCTGTGAGCTTATTGATGATGGAGGATTTGCCCACGTTGGGCTTGCCCACAATGGCAATCTTGGGCCGGTCATCCTCCTCCTCTTCCTCCCCTTCCTCCGGAAAATGCCCGGCCACCTCGTCCAGCATATCTCCAAGACCAAGACGGGAGGCAGAGGAAATGGGAACGGGATCGCCAAGGCCCAAGTTGTAGAACTCGTACACATCGGGCATGAGCTTTTGAAAGCTGTCCACCTTATTGACCACCAGAACCACCGTCTTTCCGGAACGGCGGAGCATATCCGCCACCTTGGAATCCGCATCCGTAAGTCCCTGGCGCACATCGGTGAGAAATACAATCACGTCCGCCGTGTCAATGGCAATCTGGGCCTGCTCCCGCATCTGGGAGAGAATGACATCCCGGCTGTCCGGCTCAATGCCGCCGGTGTCAATAAGGGTGAAAGCCCGGTCAAGCCAGGCCACATCCGCATAAATCCGATCCCTGGTGACTCCCGGCGTGTCCTTTACAATCGAAATCTCCTCGCCTGCCAGAGCATTGAACAGGGTTGATTTCCCTACGTTTGGCCGCCCTACGATGGCCACGATTGGTTTGCTCATAATATTTATATCTCCTCTATTTCAGTTCCGCATTTCCAGTTCCTATTTATATGTCCCCAAGCACTGCCTCCAGCAAAGCTTTTCCGTCTGATTCTACAATAATTATAGGAACTTGTAAAGCCCTGGAAAGCTCTTCCACTGTCATATCGTCCAGAAAAATGCGCTCCCCGCTCTTCATCATGTGCTCTGTCAGCAGCAATGCCTCTCCCAGCGTCTGCCCCGTAAGCTGATTTCTCAAGTCCTGTCCCGTAAGAAGTCCGGCCACGGTAATGCGCCTGCCGAAAAAATGATTTTCTATAGGCAGGATCTGTATCTCCACTCCCGGATACTTTTTGCGGATCGTATCCGCCTCTGCCTTAAGAATGGGAGCTACCAGAACTCCGGTGGCAATGGTAATCTTCCGGCTTCTGCCATCGCCTTTTCTCAGAGCCAGCTCCTTTTTAAGCTCCTCGTGAAGCAGACGCACCATGCCGACGCCATTTTCCAGCTGGAGGTAGCCGTCATAGCTTTCCTCTGCCGGAAGCTCTTGTCCCGCCAGAAGGTACCATTCGTCTCCCGCATGGACAAAGTGAGTTCCATGCTCCCGATAGAGGCGACTCTGCCAGGCGTGAATCTGCTCCAATACCTCCACGGCATCCTCCCGGGTAAAGGGCTCTAAGGGGTACAGCCCCTCCCGGTGATCCGTAAGCCCCACCGGCACCACGGAAAGGCTTTGAAGATGGGGAAGGTATCTGGTCAGCTCTTCGATGCTGTGCTCCAGCTCGTCCCTGTCATTGATTCCCTTGCAGAGCACAATCTGGCCATTCATGGCAATGCCTGCCTTGTAGAACTTCTCCACCTTGTCCAGTGCCTCCCCGGCAAAACGATTGTTCAGCATCTTACAGCGAAGCTCTCGGTTCATAGTATGGAAGGAAATATTGATGGGGGACAAATGGTAGTGGATGATCCGCTCTACATCCTCATCACTCATATTTGTTAAGGTTACATAATTCCCCTGTAAAAAGGACAGCCGGGAATCGTCATCCTTAAAATAGAGGGTTTCGCGCATTCCCTTTGGCAGCTGATCAATAAAGCAAAACATGCACTTGTTCCGACAGGAGCGATATTCGTCCATGAGGCCGTTTTCAAACACAATCCCCAGGTCGTCCTCGTATTCCTTCTCGATCTCAAGTTCCCATTCCTCTCCGTCCGGCTTGCGGATCAGGATCTCCAGATATTCCTCGTTGATCAGGTAATGGTAGTCAAAGATGTCCTCTACATACTGACCGTTTACAGAGACCAGTATGTCTCCGGGATTAAGTTCCAGCTCCTCTGCGATGCTGCCGGGCTCAACCTGGCTGATGGTGTGCTCTTTCTTTCTTTTCATGCAATACTCCTTTTTGAAACGCTTCCAGTCTTTCCCTCCATGTTCATTTTACACACTCTGCCCCTTCTGTGCAAGCACAGAAGACAGCCTTTCTCGCTTCCGTGGATGAGGATGGCTTTCCTAGTATTTATTTTTCCAACCATGAAATCACCATCTCCAGAGTCGAAAGCTCTGCTGATTCCATAGCACGCTCTCTGGTGCTGGAGGTAACAACAAAAAAACGCCATCTTTTCCGTGCGCGCTCCGGCTTTGCATCGCCCGGGACACCTTCCTTTATGGTCCCTTTTCCATATGCAAGACTCCCCCTTATCCGACAACCGTATTTTCCTGCTCCTTCCACATTTCTTTCAGCTCCTTTATCACAAAGACCACAATCACCTGGGTCATAACAAAGGTCAAAAGATCCGCCACCGGCTGGGCCAGCTGCAGTCCCAGAAGGCCAAGGACTTTTGGCAGAATCAAAATGGCCGGAATAAAGAACAGTCCCTGCTTTCCGATGGCCGTCAGCGTAGCCCGGAAGCTGTAGCCGATGGACTGGGTCAGCATATTTCCGATAATGGTAAATGCCTGAAAGGGCAGCAATGCACACTGAAGCCGAAGCGCCAGCGCGCCAATTTGGACTACCTCCACATCTTCTCTGCGGAAGAGCCTCATAATCGGCGTGGAAACGGAGAACATCACCACTGCCATCACCAGAAGAAACACAAAGGCCACTCTCTGGCAAAAGTAGTAAGCCTCAAGCACCCTATCATACCGCTTGGCTCCGAAGGTAAACCCGCAGACCGGCTGAAAGCCCTGTCCGAAGCCGATGAGGGCGGAGTTGATAAACATCATAATCCGAGTCACAATGGACATAGCCGCCACCGCAGCGTCTCCAAACCCGGAAGCCGCCACATTCAAAAGCACGGAGGCTGCGCTTGCCAGCCCCTGCCGCCCCAAGGTAGGCAGACCGGCGGACATGATTTCCTTATAAACCCAGCCTCTGAAAGTAAAAAATCTCAGATGAGGCTTCAGCACATTTTCCGAACGAATGATCAGGGTCAGCAAGATCAGAAAGCTGATAAACTGACTTAAGATGGTGGCAATGGCCGCACCGGAGATTCCCATTTTAAAATGAAAAATCAAAAGAGGATCGAGAATCACATTGAGGATACCCCCTGTGGTGATCCCGACCATGGAGAGCATGGCGTTTCCCTGAGAGCGAAGCTGGTTGTTAAACACAAAGGACACAGTCATATAGGGGGCCGCCAGCAAAATGTATTTTCCGTAATCCTTTGCATAGGGCGCAATGGTCTCCGTAGCTCCCAGCGCCACGACCAGCTTGTCTATCTGTGAAATTCCAAGCACGGCCAGCAAGAGGCCAAACGCCAGGGCCGTATAGACAGACGTGGAGCAGGCTCTCTGGGCTTTTTCCGATTCCTTGGCTCCCAGCATGCGGGACATATAGTTTCCGCTGCCCATGCCAAGGGTAAAGCCAATGGCCTGGATCATGGCCATCAGCGAAAAGTTCACACCCACCGCCCCGGACGCGCTGGTGCTTAACTGGCTTACAAAGAAGGTGTCGGCCATGTTATAGATGGATGTGATGAGCATGCTGATAATCGTCGGCACCGCCAGGCGCGGAATCAGCCGGTTGATAGGCGTGTCCATCATCATTTTATATTTTTCTTCCCCAGTCATTGCATGCTTCATGGTTTTCTCCCCCAAACCCTATTTTGCGATATCTCCATTCAGCGTCTCATTCCATTCTTATCGAAATTTTTCCGAAGAGCCAATTCTGTTGGAATGATGGTTCCGATCAAGATTCCACACTGAATCATACAGATAACGCCTACCAGGCCCCCTACCACATCTTCATTTTCCCCCATAACAAAAAACATGGGAAGAATAGATAGAGGAAGCAGAATCAGTCCGCAGAAAAACCACAGTCTCCCGCAATACTGATGCGCAAACTCCCAGGTATCTCTGTTCTTCATGGACATCCTGGTACAATATCCGAATGCCGTATTGATTTCACCCGAAGCATGATTCAGAAACAGTTTCCCAAATCCAATCATGGTAAAGGGAGTCAAGGTATTCACAAGCAGCATAAAAGCCCAAAAAACCATAAATACACCTCCATTTCGATTCTGCATCCCCAAAACAGCCCTCCCTAAGATTAAGGAGCTGCTGCTTAATTCTCTGTTAGAAAGTATAGCACTTCCCCCTCTTTTAATCAATTGCAGTTGAAAATATGCTTCTGTTTTTGCATATCCATTTCCACCAAAAATTTTCAGATCATCTTGACGTTGCCCCCCGGATGATGGTATAAAATTATTAGAATATTTTATACAATTTCACCTTTGGGATATCGTGCATTCGGATACCCACCTATTCGGAGGATCAGTATGTCGGAAACCTACCAGTTCGATAATATTTTACCAGTAGCCCCCCTAAAAATCGCAGCTCTGGACAGCTGTCTGGACTTTGCGAAAAAGGTGGACAAGCACCTGGTAAAATTCCGTAAAACAGCCAACAAGCAGCACAGAGACAATATCTATTTTCAGGAATATTCCCAGGATTCTTACCTTGTAAAATGCTCTTGCCCCCGCTTCGGAACCGGGGAGGCCAAGGGGCGCTATGAGGAATCCGTCCGCGGAAGCGATCTGTTCATAATGGTAGATGTGTGCAACTACAGCATTACCTACACAGTCTGCGGCCATGAAAATCACATGTCGCCGGACGATCATTTTCAGGACCTAAAGCGCATGATCTCGGCTGCCACCGGCAAGGCCCACCGGATCAACGTGGTGATCCCCTTCCTCTATGAGGGCCGCCAGCACAAGCGCAACAACCGGGAATCCTTGGACTGCGCCATTGCTCTTCAGGAGCTTCGGAATATGGGAGTCAACAACATTATCACCTTTGACGCCCATGATCCAAGGGTTCAGAATGCCATTCCCTTAAACGGCTTTGACAATTTTCAGCCTCCCTATCAGTTTATCAAGGCTCTCCTTCGCACGGAGCCGGATTTAAAGGTGGACAATGACCATCTGATGATCATTGCTCCGGATGAAGGCGCCATGGAGCGAGCCGTATATTTCTCCAATGTGCTGGGCATTGATCTAGGTATGTTTTACAAGCGCCGGGACTACTCTACGGTGATTAACGGCAAGAATCCCATTGTGGCCCATGAATTCTTGGGAGATTCCCTGGTAGGCAAGGATGTCATCATCATTGACGATATGATTTCCTCCGGGGGAAGCATGCTGGATGTGGCCAAGCAGATGAAGGAGCGGGGCGCAAGGCATGTGTATGTCTGCTGCACCTTTGGCTTATTTACGGATGGCTGTGATAAATTTGACGAATACTATGAGAAGGGTTATATTACCCGGATTGTAACCACGAATCTCAATTACCGCTCACCGGAGCTTTTGTCTAAGCCCTATTACACGGAGGCGGATATGACGAAATTCCTGGCAAGAATCATCGATACCTTAAATCATGATTTTTCCGCAGACAGCATCAATACGCCTACGGAACGGATCCGCAAGCTGATTGCAAAGCAGTCCCGGTAAAAGGCTGTGGCGGACATGCCGCATAAAAACCATTTTCCAAGCCTGTGCCAAGGGCTGGCCAAGGCTTTGGAAGATCATAAGGAAGCAAAAGCTGGCGCAAGATAAGATAACAGACTTTTTTGCGGCAGTTTTTGTTTTCTATCTCTTGATCAAAGGATGAAGCTCTATGAACATTTTAGCAATTGCAGATCAGGAATCCCGCTATCTCTGGGACGATTTCAGCAAGGAGAAGCTCTCCGAGATTGATCTCATTCTCTCCTGTGGAGATTTGAGCCCCCTATACCTCTCCTTTCTTGCCACCTTTTTTAAAGGGCCGGTGCTCTACGTCCATGGGAACCATGACGCCGTCTACGAGGCCTCCCCACCCTACGGCTGCATCTGTGTGGAGGATCGGATTTACGTCCATGAGGGGATACGCATCCTGGGGCTGGGAGGCTCCATGCGCTACAAGGAAGGCCCTCACCAGTATACAGAGCGGCAGATGAACGCCCGGATTAGGCGGCTGTGGTATTCCATCAAACGTCACAGAGGATTTGACATTCTGCTGACCCACGCCCCTGCATATCATCTCAATGATGAGGAACATCTGCCTCATCAAGGCTTTCAGGGCTTTCTGGGGCTCATGGAACGCTACGCTCCCTCTTATTTTGTCCATGGGCATGTACATCTGTCCTACAATTACCGGGCTCCGAGAGTCTGCACCTATGAGCATACCACCGTGATCAACGCTTACGAGCGAACTGTTTTTACATTTCCCTCTGATACTTCAAAGATCTGTAAGGAATAAACGGAAATTCAGATTTCCTCGAAAGGAGCTTCAACCTATATGGAAGAATACGCAAAGGCCAGAAAGCTGGCACAGAAAGCATACCGCACTGCTCTCTTAAAGGGCAGCTATCCTTACCTGCAGGTGTTGGATGAAATTCTCTCCTTTACCAAAACCTCCTCGGAGGTGGACTTAGGCTTGGTGGAAATTCCCCTGGATCAAGTTGTGGGAACAAAGACCGCCGGACGAACCACCGCCTTTGCCGGCAATTTTATGCCCCTTCTGCCGGAGGATACGGAATTTGCCGCCAAATGGGCTTCTCTTTACCATGCCCATCTGGATGAAGGCATCCGGGATCCCATCAAGGCCTGTGAATTCATGAACCGCTTTTATGTGATGGAGGGCAATAAGCGGGTGAGCGTGCTGAAATATTCCGGAGCCGTCAGCATTACGGGACAGGTGACCCGGATTCTGCCTGCCAGAAATGACTCCAAGGAGGTGCGGATCTACTACGAATTTCTGGATTTCTATAAGCTCACCTCCATCAATTACCTGTGGTTCACTCAGGAGGGCAGCTTTCCCAAGCTCTTAAAGCTTGTGGGCACCGAGGCGGATCACGTGTGGACAGACGATGAGAGGCTTGATTTTCACTCGGCCTATATTCATTTTACGGATGTGTTTGAGGAAAAGGGAGGCCGAAAGCTCTCTCTCACCTTTGGGGACGCCTTTCTCATCTATCTGGAGGTATATGGGTATGAAAATCTGTGGGAGAAGTCTCACAGCCAGATCCGCAGCGAGATGACCAAGCTGTGGAAGGATTTCCAGCTCTATCCGGGCAAGGTGCCCTTAGAGCTCAGTATGCAGCCCGGAGCCGAGCCCCAAAAGCCTGTGTTAAGCCGGCTGATCCCGGCTGCCCCTGCCCCCTTAAAGATTGCCTTTCTTCACGACAAGACTATGGAAACCTCCAGCTGGACCTACGGCCATGAGCTTGGCAGGCAGCATTTAAATGAGATTTTTGGAGAGCAGGTGGAAACTCTCTGCTTTGACAATGTGAACACGGAGGAGCTGGGGCTGAAAACCATTGAGGAGGCGGCCCGAAAGGGATGCAAGGTGATCTTCACCACAACCCCCAAGCTTCTGGGGGCAAGCATCAAGGCGGCCATCCATTTCCCGGAGGTGAAGCTTTTAAATTGCTCTCTGCATACCTACAGCGGACATCTTCGGACCTATTACGGCAGACTGTATGAGGCCAAATTCCTCACAGGGGCTCTGGCCGGAATTCTCACGGATACTCCTTATGTGGGCTATCTGGCGGACTATCCCATCTATGGAATCACGGCCAATATCAATGCCTTTGCCCTGGGCGTAAAAATGACCAATCCGGAAGCAAGGGTACTCCTTCAGTGGGCTACGGTAAAGGATCGGAATCCGGACGAATTCTTCCGCTCCAAAGGGATTTCCTATATCTCCGGCCAGGATCTCATTACCCCTCAGTACGCTTCCCGCAAATTCGGCCTGTACGACATTCGGGACGGACATATGGTGAACGTTGCCTCTTCCATCTGGCACTGGGGAAAGTTTTATGAGCGGATTGTGCGGGATATTTTAAACGGAGCCTGGAAGAAAAAGGAGGCTCAGACAAAAGCAGTTCATTACTGGTGGGGAATTTCCTCAGGAATGATTGACGTAATCTGCTCCAAGAGCCTGCCGGCCGGCTCCCGGTGGCTTCTGGATCTGATAAAGAGAGAAATTGCGGACGCAGGGTACAATCCCTTTTCCGGCTCCCTCACCGCCCAGGACGGCACGGTCAAGCACACGGAGGAAAGCGCCCTGTCTCCGGAGGAGATTATTACCATGGACTGGCTTCTCGACAACGTGGAAGGGAGCATTCCCTCCTTTGAAGAGCTTGTGGAGGAGGCCAAGCCCATGGTGCTTCTTCAGGGGCTCCGGCCGCCTGTCCGGTAGGCGGCTATATGCAAAGCGTATATTTCACCACATCCATGGCAACAGCTCCCTCTGCGAAGAAGGAAATTCCCTCTGCAGAAAGCTCCGTATCGATGGTAACGGAAAGGGCCTGCTCTCCGTCGTTTGCAAAAATCTCCGCACTGAAGCTGTCCAAAATGAGCCGAAGCTTAAGTCTGCCCTTCTCACTTCTTACCCGGCAGCTTCGCTTGTGAAGGATGGCCCTTCTGGAACCGGAAAGCCTTCGATCCACCTCTAAAACGGATGTGGCGGGATGGAAGCTTACGGATGTCTGACAGGCAGCATTCTGGGCAAACCGCACTGCAAACCTTTCATAAAGCTGCTCCTCATCTCCCGGCCGGATGGACAATTCCATATCGATCTTGCGCCCCTCAATGCCCTGAAGCTTCAGAGCATCGGAAAAGGTCACCCTCTCGCAGCTCACCTTCTGCTCTCGAAGGCGCTCAAGCTCCCGGACAGGCCTTTGTATCAGTCGGCCGTTTTTTATGGAAAGCTCTCTGGGAAGACTCATCTGTCCAAACCAGGGCTTTGTGGCAGGGTGAAGATTGCTGGTATCCCAGTTCTGCATCCAGCCAACCATGATCCGCCTTCCGTCGGGAGCGAGAGTTGTCTGAGGCGCATAGAAATCGATCCCATAGTCAATGGCCTGATTCTGCTCCTCCGTAAAGGCGCCCGTCTCCTCATCATAGGTTCCGATAAAGCAGACGGTTCCATTTCCGTTGTCATACTCAAGCTCCTGAGGCAGCATATCCTGGGGGCTTACCAGCAGCACCTGCTTTCCGTCCAGGGAAAAGAAATCCGGGCACTCCCACATCCTGCCAAAGCGCTTTTGGTTGGACAAAAGAATTCTTTCATAGCTCCAGGAAAAGCCGTCCGGACTATGGAAAAGCAGCACCTGCCCATCCTTTTCCTCTGTACAGTTCCCCATCACACAGCCGTAGGTTTTGTCTGCCTTTTGAAAGATCTTGGGATCCCGAAAGTCAAACCTGCTTCCGCCCTCAGGCAGATCTGCCGATGTCAATACGGGATTCTTTGCATACTTGTCGTAATCCACTCCGTCCCCTGTGGCTATACACTGGGTCTGTACCTCCCGCGTCTCTCCGTTTGGCTGAACTTCCTTCCTGACGCCTGTGTACATGAGAAGATGCCTGCCGTCCGCTAGCGTTAGGGCGCTGCCGGAAAAGCACCCGTCCTGATCATAGTCTCTATCCGGCGCCAAGGCTATAGGAAGATGCTTCCAGTGCAGCAGGTCTTCGCTTACCGCATGCCCCCAGTGCATGGGACCCCAGTGGGAATCATAGGGATGGTATTGATAGAACAGGTGATACTCTCCCTTATAGAAGGAAAATCCATTGGGATCATTCATCCACCCCACACGGGCACACAGATGAAAATCCGGGCGCGGCTCATCCGCTATCTTTTTTTCCACTGTTTCTTCATATGTTCGTGCATCACGCAAGCTCTGGCTCAACATCGCTTTCTCTCCTCTTTCAATTGCATATTTGGCTATGTACCATTTACTTTCGTATCCTGCGCATTTCCAGCCTCAGGCACATACAGCTGCATTCCCGGCACAAGCAGATCTGCATCCCCTCCGATCACGTTTTGGTTCACGCGGTAGATGAGATCATAATATCCGCCATGCCCGTAGCGTTCGCAGGCTATCTTCCAAAGACAGTCCCCCGGACGCACCGTATACCTGTGATCGTCCACCGTCTTTTCCACCTCTTCCGGAATCAGATAGTGCTGCTGCCCCAAGTCCATGGCTTTTCCGTAAAAGAGCTCTTTTTCCACAGTCCCGTCCTTTGCCACTATTTTGATTGCAGGCGATTCCCACCCGGGGCGAAAATAGCAGGTTCTTCCATCCTGGCAGGTAAGCTCCCAATCCTCCGTAACCTGATAGGTATATGCATCTACCAGGCCCGCATCCTCCTGATATTCATAGGTACAAAGGGTGATCTCGTCTTCCGTCGTAACCACCTCCAACGTACGGTTTCCCTGCTCATCGTACTGATAGAGCCGATATTCCCATGAGCCTACTTCATTTGTGCCCCAATAATCATAATAGTTAAGCTCTCCCATTAAATAGGCTCCGTCATAATACGCCTCATATCCACGGCTGAAGAAAAGCTCCTCACTGTAGCCGTTTGGATCGGAACCCACATCACGCCGGTAGGTCAGACTCCGGTGCAGCCTGCCCTCTTTGTCAAACTGGCAATCGGAAACCTCAAACATATACCGAAATGCCACATAATAGCCGTCCCCATAGGGCATACTGTTGGACTTAAAATAAATGTATCTGCAGGTATTTTCCGCATCATTCCTCTGATAAACATTCTCCTCGCAATAGCTCCTGCCCCCGCTTAATATCCCAGGCGAATACCCCAGGACGTAGAGCAGGCGATTGTGTTCATCAAAATATGCATGGCAAACCCCAGACTTTTCTTCCTCATCATAAGCTTTGTTCATCTGCGCATAATAGGAACCGTTTTCCGAAAAAGCGGCGTCCTTGTTAAACTCATATGTTTCGTGATTCATGAATTTCAGTCTGCTGTCTCCTGAATAGGTGTTTTGAAACACATCCTCCGCACTCGCCTGTGTTGCCGCCTGATCTGCAGGCCTGCCGCAGCTATTCAAAAATCCAAGGCACAGGAACAGAAGCCCTATACAGCTATAAATGTTCTTCTTTTTCATGGATATCAAAATCTTTTCTTCCCCTGATTCTCACGTCTCTTCCATCAATTCTTTGATCCGCTGCATGATATGGGATGTCAGATACCAGACGGTCTCATAATGCATATATTGCAGGATATTCCTGTCGCAGAGAAATTTGATCTGGGCCGGAAAGTCTTCATCCGAATTCCAAAAGGAAACTATCACATCCAGAGATCGGAACACCGGAAGCCGGAAGCTTACATCTCCTTTTCCGTAAGGTTTTCCATTCAGCTTTTCCAGGGCTTTCGCAAGCGTCGCTGTTTTTCCGTCAAGAAAAGCTTCCTCCTTTTTGAAGGCACCCTTCCCGGCATAGGAGGCGGCATTCTGCACATTGGAAAGCCGCTGTATGAGGGTAAACTCGTTTGAGGGAGCCGCATTTTTTTGGGAATAACAGAGAATGTCATAAAGGATCATAACCTCATTATAATCGGCTTCTTTTACATGGGCAAAATCGTCTTCGGACCACTCCACATAACCGGTCTGACAGTGAACTCTGTAGTTCCTGCTCAAAAATTCCAAATACAAATATCCGTCTTCCAAAGGAATGTGCAGCTTTTCGGAAATTTCCTCATGGTTGTACTGGTAAAACTGCTTTTGTGTCTTTCGCTTTGCAATTTCATAATTGGACAGCTTCCTGCAGACACAAAAATAACAGCTGGTATCTCTTTTTGAAGACTTCTTGGGGCATTCGTAAGTATGGCCCTCTTTCCCTTCTGTCACCCTGATTTCCAGCTCCTCGATGGAATGCACGGGCCTCTTGGCAAGGTAAGTCAGATACAAGCTGCCGATTATCTCATACCTCCAGGTCTGTTTCTCAGAAAGGCTCTGAGAAAACTCCCTCTCTAAGACATCAGAAAGCTCTTTGGCAAGCTGCTCATCCACAAAGCCCTCCTCATCTTCTGCATCTGACTCTTTCATTTCCAAAAGGACACTGCGATTAAAATCGCTGACGGACAAATCCCCCCTTTGGATTTGCTCCCACTCCTTTTGCGAAATCGCAAGTTTCAATTGGTTTTGTAATTCTTTCTTCGTCATAAACGTTTCTCCAAATCTCAAAGACTCAACTGCTTTTCTCTTTGGCTCTTCTTTTTATAGCCGCCAGCCCAAAGCAAAGAGCCGCCAGCATCAGCATCGCGAACTCTTCCAGATAGCATAGAGACTGCTGTTGGCTGGCGGCCTTCAAAAATGCGTCTATTATACGATCGATTCCATATTCTTCCGCTATACAGAGAGAGAACGTCATTCCCAATGCCAAATATCGATTCCTGCTCCACACACGTGTCAGGATCCCATAGACTCCCCACAGCCCCAAAAGGCCTGCGGCCGCAATATACAATCCCATGGTCCGAAGAAGCTGCACCTCTAAAAGCAGGCTCAATGCCATGAGATAAGGGAAGATAAGGACCGTTAACACTAAAAGGCTTTTTTGAAGCCGGCGCTTTTCTGCCAAAAAGAAAGGAGTCAAAATCCCCCAGGCCACAAGAAGGGACACGGCCACGAGAAGAGACCAGGAAAGCTTTCGAGACAGCGCAAAATCGCAGATAAAGCAAACCACACCTGCCAGAAGAAAGCTTAGGGACATTCCAGCAAAAAGAAGCTCCCACAGCCTTTGGACCCGCCGGGAGGCCGACCTGTGAGAATACTTAAGGGCCTCGTCCACCACGGCCTTTGCTTTTTCCTCCAACATCGCCTCGTCCCGCTCCCCGTTTAACAGCTCTCCCACAGACACACCCAGAGCCTTCGCCAGAGGAAGCAAAAGGCTGATGTCAGGGCTGCTCACCGCCCTCTCCCATTTGGAAACGGCTTTATCTGTCACCCCCAGCTGCCCTGCCAGCTCTTTTTGGGTAAGATTCCTGACTTTTCTCATTTCCAATATGAATTTAGCCATCTTTTCCTGCTTATTTTCTTCCTGTTCCATGGTTCTCCCTTTCCTCCTCTTTCTTCTTGCAGACAGCAAGCCCGGCAAAGATACCGGTATCTTCTGCCCAAAGCTGCCTTACTGCAATGTAGTATAAAGGTCCTCCCAGTCCCATGGCAACCGATTTGCGGTTTAGAAAGGGATTCTACCGTTGGTTTACGAGAATACATCCGGTTTTAAGGAAGAATCCGGTTCACCAGCTTCTCACTCCTCGGCAGGAAAAAGCCGGCCACCGGTCCCCCGCAGATCATACAGAGCAGGGTTCCGATTTTTATGTAGCTCTTATCCACTGCAAGAAGCACCAGAATAATCAAAAAGCACATGGCGATGTGGGTATAGCCATGGGTAAGCCCTTCCCATTTGGTAAGCCTGCCGGCTGTGCGGAAAATTCCCTGCACCAGCACGGTAAAAGGATCCGCTCCCAGATCAGCCAGCAAAAATAAAGTCACGCCCAGGTGTGCAATGGTCAGTCCCACCAGTAAAATAAACATCCGAAGCAGGGTTTCCTTCCCGATTCTTTTCATATCTCCCCCCATCTTTCCTACCGTCATAAAAGCCCTTCGCTACAGCTGGTACATGGAGCACAGCAGCCGCTTCCCGCTTTCTGTCCGAAACAGCGTGGTAAGCGCCTGGCGGACCGCTTCCTTTGAGTTCCCGCCCTCGTCCGCATTTACCAGGTAATCGGCTTCCAAAAGGATCTGATGATCCATTCCCCGGTCTGCGGGATCAATTTGATCCGACAGGGTATGATGATGAGCCGCCACCCAGGCAGCCCGCTCAATCAGCTCCTCCCTCAAAGACAGCTCTCCCAGAAATGCCTTCACCAAAGCTGCGCTTTCCTTCTCCTGGAGCTTCCCGTTTGCATTTCCATATTTTTCCATGCAGAGAGGGCAGGCAATATCATGAATCACTGCCGACAGCTCCAGACGCTCCTGCATGCCCTCATCCAGGCCCTCCTGCTCTCCGATGGTTTTGGCAAAGGCATAAACCTTCAGGAAATGATTGATATTACGGGTATTTCCTTTGTAAAAATCAATCATGTTTTCAATGACCATACTTATCATGTTTTTTCTCCTTCCATCTATCCGTAAGCCACTCTCAGTATACACGAAAAATCCCATGGCCACAACCAATATTTTTGTTTCCTTCCCGAAGCTTCTATGGCCTCGGCTCAAACAGAGCGGCCGAGGCCATCAGGGCAATCTTTAAGGTCACGGCATCTTCAAATACCCGGATATCCAGTCCCGTGGCCTTCTGAAGCTTTTCCAGACGGTAAACCAGGGTATTCCGGTGCACGTGAAGCTGCCGGGCCGTCTCGGACATATTGAGGCCGTTTTCAAAAAATTTGTGGATGGTTCCCAGGGTTTCCTCATCCAGAAGCTCTTTTGTTCCCTCCCCCAGCACCTCCCGGACAAACTGCTCACACAGCTTTCGGGGCAGATGGTAAATCAGGCGGCCAATCCCAAGTCTTCCATAAGCCATCACTACCCGCTCTCCGTAAAAAATCCGCCCCACCTCCAGAGCAATTTTGGCCTCCTCACAGGATTTTACCACCTCCTTAAGGTCTTCCGCCGCAGTTCCGTAGGATACCCGCACCTGAGTCATGGCCTCCGCATTGATCATATCCACCAGCGTTCTGGCAATCTGCTCAAGCTTCTCCCCCATCCCATTCGTTTCCTTTACCAGGACAATGGTTCTATCATCAAGGGTTGTGATAAAATCTCCCGACACATGACCGAACAGATTCCGGACCGTCTCCAGGGCCGCACTGTCCTGCTCATACTTCGTCTCAATCAGAAAGACCACTCTTCTGGCCTCCTGGCGGATATGAAGCTTTCTGACCCAGTTATGAATATAGGAAGGCGAAAGCTTATCAATGAGAAGCCTTTGGATAAAAGCATTTCTGTCATAGCGCTCCTCATAGGCCGAGATGAGGCCGTTAAGCTGACTTGCTGCCAGTCTTCCGATCACATCCACATCCTGGCCGCCGCCCCTTACCACAAGCACATACTCCATCTGTCCCTTCACCGTCACCTTGAAAAAGTGGCCGTCCCGAACCCGCTGGCTCTCTGCCGGAGACAGGACAAAGCTCTCCACAAGAGCCCTGTCCGGAAGCTCCTCCGGCAAAAAGGTAGAGGCTGCCACCCGGCCCTCAGGCTCAAACACGCACACATCCACCCTGGCAATGGAGCGCACCTCCTCTATCATAGCCTGTATCTTCTGATCTAACATCATATCTCTTCCTTCTCCTGTCTCCTTTATTACATACCACAAAGCCAGATATCTATGCAAGCACAGATACCCGGCCCTTGAAACTCCTTTGCTGGGGCTGTCGCAAAATAGGACAGCAGGCTTTTCCGATATCCAGTGTACGGCTGTTCGCGCACAGTCTGTCTGATATGGACGGATATTGCCTGGGCAATGTCCCTACAGAGCAGACGGACTGTACGAGAACCGTCCGTGCACCGGATATGGAAATGGCTGCTGTCCTATTTTGCGACAGCCCCCTTTGCTCTAATTGATAATCACGTTCTCCGTTTCCCGGTCAAATACATGAATCTTTTCCGTATCAAAGGCAAAACGAACCCTGGAACCCACCTTTGCCTTTGTGGTTGCCGCCACCCGGGCAGTCATACTGGCCTTCTGAACCTCCGCATAAAGATACACCTCGGCGCCCAGAAGCTCATAGACGGTTACCTGGGACTCAATCACATTTTCCCTCTCCTCTTCGCCGGCCTCACGAATATCCTCAGGGCGAATGCCTAAGAGCACCTGCTTTCCCTTATACCCGCCTGTAAGCAGAGCCCTGCCCTTCTCCTTTGGCAGGAAAAGCCGGTCATCTCCAAGCTCCAGAACAGCCTCTCCCTCCTGCTCCCGGCAAACCGCCTCAAAGAAATTCATCTGGGGAGAGCCGATAAAGCCTGCCACAAACCGGTTGCAGGGCCGGTTGTAGAGATTCTGAGGCGTATCCACCTGCTGAATAATACCGTCCCGCATGACCACAATCCGGGTTCCCAGGGTCATAGCTTCCGTCTGATCATGGGTTACATAAATAATCGTAGCGCCCAAACGCTCATGAAGCTTGGCAATCTCCGTCCGCATCTGCACCCGAAGCTTCGCGTCCAGGTTGGAAAGAGGCTCGTCCATGAGGAACACCTTGGGATTACGCACAATGGCCCGGCCCATGGCTACCCGCTGCCGCTGACCGCCGGAGAGCCGCTTAGGCTTCCGGTCAAGAAGCTCCTCCAGATCGAGAATCCGCGCCGCCTCCCTTACCTGCTGCTCAATCTCAGCCTTGGGAACCTTTCGCAGCTTCAAGCTGAAGGCCATATTGTCAAATACATTCATGTGAGGATACAACGCATAATTCTGGAATACCATGGCGATATCCCGATCCTTGGGCTCCACATCATTGACCACCCGATCTCCGATTTTCAATTCCCCGGAGGAAATCTCCTCAAGCCCCGCAATCATCCGCAGCGTCGTGGACTTGCCGCACCCGGAAGGGCCTACGAAGATCACAAACTCCTTATCCTCGATTTCCAGATTAAAATTCTTCACCGCCTCATAGCCGTTGGAATACACCTTGCAAATATTCTTTAACGATAAACCTGCCATTTTTTCCGCCTCCATACGTTTTCTTTTCTGAGATTCTACTCAAAGTATAAAGGCTTTCCGAATCCTTTGCCATAGACGGACCTCCCAAACTTCCTGCTCTTCCTTTGTGAAAACTGTCCCCATATCCAGGCCCGGCCGCGGATTTTCGTCAATCCGTCAAATAATCCCCTTTTTTTTCGGCAGATTACCCTCCTCCTCAAAACGACCTCAGTCAGCAGCATCCCCCATCAACAGCTTCAAAAGCCCCACAAGCCTTACAAGCTCCTGAATTTCCACATATTCCTGACAAGAATGAACCAGCTCCATAGCGCTTGCAAGAACCAGCCCGGAAATCCCATGCAAAGACAGATTGCTCTGATCACTTCCCCCAAAAGTCTTCACAAGCCTACAGGGCAGCCCCATCCTCTCACAGGCCCGCAGGAACCGGCGAACAGACGGATGCTCCCTTTCCGTACGGTAGGCATGTATCGGCACCTGATAAGTCATATGGCTTTCTCCCCCGGCCCTCTCGACCTCCTCCCGGAACAAAGCTTCAATCCGCTTTGTCTCCTCCATGGCCTGCTCATGGGAGTAGCTTCGCACCTCACCCACCAGATGGCAGCGCTCCGGAACAATGTTGCTGTTACTCCCTCCTCCATGAAAGGCTCCGATATTCACCGTCATATCCTCCCCCACATGGCCCAGATCCATACGCGCCACAGCCTTTGCCCCAATGGCAATGGCATGAATGCCCGTTTCCGGAGAAAGCCCTGCATGGGCCGCCCGGCCCCGAATCTCAATCTGAAACTGCACCAGAGTAGGCGCCTGAAAAGCCGCCGTCCCCACCGGCCCGGTGAGATCCAAAATATAGGACTCTTTGGAACGAACCTTAGAATAATCAAAAACCTCGCTCCCCCGCAAATGCTTCTCCTCACCGATAAAGAAAAGCACCTCCAGATCCCGACAATCCTTCCCTTCCTCCGTAAGCTCCCTCACCGCCTCCAGAAGCGCCGCCGTCCCGGACATACAATCCGCCCCCAGAACCGTACTTCCGTCACTGGTGATCCGCCCGTCCCCGGTAATCACCGCCCGCTTTCCAAGAGCCGGCTCCACCGTATCCATATGGGTGGAAAAAAGAAGCGGCGCCCCGGGAAGCTTCCCCTTCCGAAAGCCATACACATTTCCCGCCGTCCCCCCATAAACCTCCCCGGCCTTATCCTCCTCCACCGTAAATCCAAGACTTCCAAGCTCCTCCTTCAAAACATCCGCCATCTGCCGCTCCCCAAAGCTGGGCGCATCCACAGACACCAGTCTCTGAAATGTTTCGATGAGCCGCTCCTCATGAATCCCCTCTCCATACTCCTTCATCCTATACCAACCCCTTTTCTTATAAAACTATCCAACCCTATTGTCCCGGTTTTCCCGAAAAATGTCAATAGAAAGAACCCTTGACTTTCCTTCCCATCTATGCTATCTTGTAATTAGATATTTAGATACTTATCTAATTTTCTAACATAAAAAAAGGGAGGAACCTGCCTTGAACGACGCATTCAAAGCCCTGTCCGATCCCACCCGCCGCCGGATTCTCGAGCTTCTTAAAGATCAAGACATGACCGCCGGAGAGATAGCCCAATGCTTCGACATTTCCAAGCCCTCCGTCAGCCATCACCTAAGCACCTTAAAGGCCGCCGGCCTGGTCTTAGACGAGCGAAAAGGGCAAAATATCATCTACAGTCTCAACACGACCATTTTTCAGGAACTCGTCAAATGGTTTTTTGACTTTTCCAAAGGAGGCACACATTCATGAAAAAACAAACCATCTTCCTACTTACCATCTGCATCCTGTCCTTCGCGGCACACCTCTTACTATTCCCCCAGCTTCCCCAAAACGTCCCCATCCACTGGAACGCCTACGGCGAAGCAGATAACTGGGGCCACAAAAGCACCACCCTGTTCCTGGCCCTGCTGCCCTTCCTAATGCTGCTTCTATTCCGGATCATCCCCAAGCTCGATCCCAGAGGAAAAAACTACGAAAAACACCAAAAAGCCTACCAGGTATTTGTCACTTTCTTCGTCCTCTTCCTAACCGCCATCCTCTGGATCAACAACGCCGCCTCCCTAGGCTACCCCGTCCCCATCGAGCGCCTGGTTCCCATCGGCGTAGGCATCCTTTTCCTGGCGATCGGCAACTACATGCCCCAGCTTCGCACCAACTACACCATGGGCATCAAAAACCCCTGGACCCTAGAAAGCGAGTGGGTCTGGAAAAAAACTCACGCCGCCGGAGGCGTCGTCTTCATCCTCATGGGATTTTCCATGGTACTAAACGGCTTCCTTCCCACCCCCTGGATGGCCCAAATCACCGTAGGAATCATCCTCCTCGGCGTCCTCGGCCTAGAGGTCTACTCCTACCTCCTCTACCAAAAATGGAAATCCACCCCCTAACCAAACAGCCACAGCCAAAACAACGGCCACACCTAACGCCAAAGTCAGGCCCCGCAGGAAAAGAAGCCCCCAGGCTTTTCCGATATCAGGTGTCCGGCTGTTCACGGACAGTCTGTCTGATATGGACGAACATGGCCCCGGAAATCCTGCACCCTGCAAAAACTCCAAAAGGTCATGTACGTCCAGAGCAGACAGACTGTCCGCGAACCGTCCGAACACCGATATGGAAAAGCCTGGGGGCTTCTTTTCCTGCGGGGTCGTCCCCCTCTATATCCACCGCTCCTCCCTCTTCGCATCCATTAACACCAACCTCATCCCCAAAGGAAAGGTAACCGCCCCCACCACCAGGCTCCCCAGCGTAAAGGCCATAGAATTCCCTTCCTGCAGCTTCACCAAAACAGGATTCCCGAAGGTAGCATAGGCATTGATAAACAAATGCAGCAAAATCGGCGCCCAAAGAGTCCCATACCGTTTCAAAACATACCCATTTAGCAAACCGCCGAAAAAAGCATAAGCTCCCTGAACCAGATTAAGATGAGCAATCCCGAAAAACAGAGCCTGCACCCCATTGAGCACCCAGAACCTGGCGCCGCCCCGCCTCAGATACTCCACCGTAATCCCCCGGAACACAAGCTCCTCCCCAAGAGGCGCCATAATCACCATAGCGATGGCTGAAAATACCGTCAGCTCTCCAACCCCGCTCTCTTCCATCAGCTTATTATAAGCAATGATCTGCTCCGGGCTTACAAAAGACCATATCGTAAGAAATACGTGCACCAGACATTGAAACCCTATGGCCAGACAAAAAAAGCCGGCCACAGCCCTCCGGGAAATCCCCTTTCCCCTAAAGCCCACGTTCACAGGCCCTTTCGGCTTCACCAGCAACAAATACCACAGCCCCATTACCAGAAGCGTAAGCGCCTGGGTAATCACCATAATCTCCATCAGATGATCCTGAGCCCCGTTTTCCACTCCATACCGGAACATATACCACAAAATCAGAAAAAAACCACTCACAACCTGAAGCACAAGCAATGCAAGCAGCGGCAGAACACTCATCAGATACCATCCGACCTTTTTCATAGACTCCCTCCAAACTCCATTCATTTTTTCCATTCTATCAGATTTCCCCAAAAATCTCCAGACAGATTAAAGGAAAAAATAACCCATTCATCCTCCAAGCAGCATTCCGGAAACCACCGCGCTCCCATAAAGAAGAGCCAGGATCCGCCAATTCTCCCTCATAGGGCGGTTGGAGCGAAACAGCACCGCCACCCCCACACCGGCCCCGGCACAGAGCCCCGCAATGGCTGACCCGAAGCCTAAGCCCCCCGCAAGATAAAGCTCCGTAATCAGCACGGAGGAGGCACAGTTGGGAATCAGCCCCAAAAGCGCCGCCAGAAAGGGCTGGAACAGCGTATCCTTCCCCAAAAGCCTGGAAAGCTGCCGGATTCCCACAAGCTCTAAAGCCAGGTTCAGGAAAAAGGTAAAAATCAGAAGATAAGCCCCCAGGCGCACCGTATGAAGAAGAGCCGGACGAAACACTCCGCTGGTATCGCTGCACCCGCAGCTCTTGCACATTTCCTCAATGTGCTTCTCCTCCTTTTTCCCCCGAAACAACAGATCTGCAAGCCAGCCCATTCCCATCCCAATAACCACCTTCCAAAGCAGCAAGGATCCGATCACCCGGCCGCTTCCCGGATGGGCCAAAAGGATCAGAACCGCCTCGTCCGAGGTAGAGAGAAAAACCGCCAGCAAAGTTCCCAGAGTAATCAGCCCTCCCGAATAGAGGTTGGCCGCCGCCACCGAAAATCCGCACTGGGGGATGCATCCGAGCGCCGCTCCCAGAAAGGGCCCTGCCTTTCCCACCCTGGCCAGCGCCCGATTGCTGTATTGATTGGAATAATGCTCCATAGCTTCTATTACCAAAAAAGCCGCAAACAAAAAGGGAAGGGTCCTCAAGGTATCAAGGACCCCATCCAGAAAAGCATCTACGATCATCTTCTTACCTCTTATTTCCAAAAGCCCCCTCCGGAAACTCTTCTTCCCCTCCCCGGATCCGGGCCTCTCTCCATGCAACGGTATCTGCATATACGCAAATCATTCTTAAGGTATACCATTTTTCCGGAAAATTGGCAAGCTTTATTTCTTCTAATACCCGTACTGCTTCCTGCATTTCACAAACAGGGCTTCCGTTCTCTTTTACCCTTTGTATTCCATGATTTCATTGACGCACCCGTCCGCACCGTAAGAAAAATGTATGACCTGGCTTTCTCCATATTCCTCTGCCATTTCCTGATACGCCTCTTCGTCTGACTCCGTTTCCTCTCCGTCTGTCACAGCCGTATAATGCTCATTTCCGTTCTCATCATACTCGATGTAGACGCCCTTTTTCACATAAAGCTCCATGTCTTTTTCTGAAATCCCATATTTTTCTATGTGATGTCCGGACGCCGCAAAAATACCATCTCTGGAAAAGGATATGGGATAGGCCGTTCCGTTGCTCATGATCGTCCCCAGATTTACAATCTCATCATTTCCGTAATAATATACCGTACAGTAAATGGCCCCCTGCCGTTCTGTTCCCGTATCATACACCCCGTCTGAGGATACCATCACATAATCCTTATAATCCATATCCAGGAACGCATAAGCTTCCTCGTCTCCCAATTTCCCCACTTGCGGCCCGTAAGGGTTCTCTTCTTTCTCCCTGCCTTTGCAGGAAGCCAGGCACAGAGCCATTATCATCAGTCCTGTTATGACAGTTTTTTTCTTATGATTCATCTTCCTTTTTCTCCTTTCGTCTTTCCATCACGTAAGCCATACTCAAAATAACTCCCACAAAAATCAGGAAAACGGCGGGAGCCATAAGCCTTCCGTAATTAACAGGGGCGCTTGCATACTGGCCCACGGCTATATAGCGGTACAGCATATACTGGATGCTTTCGGTGGTGTTTTCAAGGGCGGCAACAAACAGTGTGCCCAATACCCCAATCATGAGAAAAAACATGCCGCCAAGCAGCAATATTGTCTGCTTTTGATTCCTCTGGTTTATTTTTATCATATCCTGGAGTGAAATTTTTTCTTCTTTCACGGACTGCCCTCCTTTCAGAAAATCGTCCAAGGAAATCTCAAACAACCGGCAGAAAGTAATCGCACTTTCCAAATCCGGTGAGGAAAGCTCTTTTTCCCATTTTGAAATCGTCTGCCTTGATACATTCATTTTTTCGGCAAGCTCCTCCTGGGTCATGCCTGACATCTTTCGGATCTTTTTTATTTTTTCTCCTACATTCATGAAAAGACCTCCTTACCCTTTGTCGACTTAAGGTACTTTCACTTTATAAAAAACTGCCGCTTTTTTCAAGCAATTGCTTTTAACATTTCGGATAAAAAGCTTAACATGGGATAGAGCCTGCAAAATGGGGTTGTCGGGAAATAAGACGGAAGACTTTTCCGAAAATTTTAGATAATAATTAGATAAATGTGTGTTATTTTTTTCAGAAAGGATTTGAGCTCAATGAAACACTTTAAAAGAATTCTGGCCATCCGGCTGGCAAAGCTTGCCGCTATCCTTATCCGTTTTTTTCATCTGGGAAATGGTGCCGTTTTTCCCGGACATCTCGCCCAAATCATCGACCCGGAGATTCTGTCTGCCCTTTCCTCCAGGGTCCGTGAAAAAATCATAGCCGTTATGGGCAGCTTGGCGTCTATCGCTGTCCCGGCTGCGGACAAAAACGTCCGGAACCGGACTATACCATCTTTCCGGAAAATTGGCAAGCTCTATTTCTTCTAATACCCGTACCGCTTCCTGTATTTCACAAACAGGGCGGCCGACAAAGCCAGCGCCATAAGCTCCGCCGCCGGAGTGGCCAGCCAGATACCGTTCACTCCCAAAATCATCGGCAGCACAAGCATGGTGATCAGCATAAACACAAAGGATCTGGAAAATGCCAGGATCGCCGAGACCACACCGTTTGACAGAGCCGTAAACATCCCGCTGGCAAAAATATTGAAGCCGATAAAAAACAGCGCTATGGTACAAATGCGGTTTCCCGTTACCGCCAGATCATACACCGGATTATCCGGACGGGCAAACACCGATACCAGCGGTCCTGTCAGAAGGAAAGAGGCCGCCGCCGTCAAAAGGGAAATCACCCCAATCACCCTCATACTGATCCCCACTAACTTCTTCAGCTTCCCGGGAGTTTGTTCCCCATAATAGAAGCTCAGCATCGGCGCCACCCCATAGGAATAGCCCGTATACAGAGAGCTGGCAAACATCAGCACATACATGATAATGGTTACTGCCGCAACGCCGTCTTCCCCCACATAGCGGAGCATGGTCCAGTTAAACATCATGGTAATGATTCCCGTCACAAGAGCCGTAGCCATCTCCGAGCATCCGTTGGAGGCCGCATTTGCCAGAACCTTTAAGCGAAATGCCGGCTTCTGAAAATGAAGCAGGCTTGTCTTTTGGCTAAAAACAAAGAAGCCCACAACAGCCGTAACCGAGTATCCCAGTCCCGTTGCTACAGCCGCGCCGCTGATTCCCATATGGAGGCCTGCGATAAACACATAGTCCAAAGCCATGTTCAGGACGCCGCCGGTCACCGAGCAGATAAGAGAGAGGGTAGCCTTCTCGCTGGCAATCATATAGAGAGTAAAATTGTTCATCAGCAAAATGGGAACAATAAACAAAAGATATTTGCTTAAATATTCCACACAGTAGCCCTCCACCTTCGGGGAAAGGCTCATCCCGGCAAACAGCCGCCCTGTCAGCAAATAGCCCAGAACACTCATCACGATTCCCACCAGGATATTGACCAGAATCAGAAAGGTAAAATCCTCCCTGGCCTCCTTGCTCTTGTGCTCCCCCATTTTCCTCATAATCACCGCGCTTCCTCCGGTGGCGAGCATGGTGGAAACGGCAGTAACCAGCTGAATCACCGGGGCCGTCAGATTGATGGCAGACAGGGCGTCCGTGCCGATGAGGTTCGACACAAAGAGTCCGTCCACCATAGTGTAAAAGGACATGAATACGGTCATAGCTATGGTTGGGATTGCAAATTTTAAAATATTTCCCAGAGTTACCGGTTTTTCATATGCATTTTGATTTTCCATCTCTCGATTCTCCTATTCCAGTTCCGCAGTCCTTCTTCCAGTACCATACGCGGAGAAGAATTTCCAGTCACAAAAACATGTGCCTGTAAATCCTTCTGGCACTGTCAGGCGGACTGCTGTTTCCAGTTCCGCAGTCCTTCTTCCAGTACCATACACGGAGAAGAATTTCCAGTCACAAAAACATGCGCCTGTAAATCCTTCTGGCACTGTCAGGCGGACTGCTGTTTCCAGTTCCGGGTCTTGCATCTGCCTCCTGTGTCTGGTATCATATACCGTACAGTAACTGGACAGTCAAGAGAAAATTTTAAAATATTTTTTTAGAACTAAAGCCCTATGCTCCACGTAACAAAACACCGTTTTTGAGAGGAAGAAATATGAACGAAAAAGAGAGGCTGCTGACCATCGGACAATTCGCGGCCCTTCACGGCATCAACAAAAAGACCCTCATGTGGTACGATGAGATTGGCCTTTTTCCGCCTGCTGCCGTCCACCCGGACAACGGATACCGCTGCTACAGCTATCGCCAGAGCCCCATTCTGGAAACGATTCTGCTCCTTCGGGAGCTTAATGTCTCCATTCCGGAAATCCAGGCCTTTATGGAAAACCGCTCCGCCGAAAGCCTGAAATGCCTTCTGGAGGAAAAAATCACACACCTTAATCAACAAATCAGCCATCTTCAGGCCGTGCAAAAAACCCTGCACAATCACCATCAAAATATGGTCACCCTTCTGACCATGGATTTATCGGAAATCACTCTGGTGGAAAAGGAGGAGCGCTGTCTGGTGACCGTGGATATTGATGAACATACCTCCTTTGAAAAGGAGGTGGAGCTTATCACGGCCGAGACTGCAAGGTTTGGCCTTGGCCGCCTTCATGACGCCTCCTACGGCTCCATGATCCCGGTGGACAGCTTACAAAAAGGAAATTTCGAGGATTATACAAAGCTTTTTATTGAAATTCCCTTTCTTCCACGAAAAAAAGGGCTGCATGTGCAGCCCAAAGGAATCTATCTGAGAGCCTTTCATAAGGGAACCTGGGACAGGCTTCCAAAGCGCTATGAGGATATCCTCACCTACGCCGGGGAGCAGGGGCTTTGCCTGTCCGGCTTTTCCTATGAAAAGGGCATCAACGATACGGTGGCAGACCGAATCGAGGATTATATTGTGCAGATTGAGATTCCTATAAGTCCCCAATCGTCTTAGCATCCTGCACGCTCTCCCAGTCAGCCCGAAAGTCATCAATGGCCTTCTGAACGGAAGCCATCTGGAAGGTAGAGTGAAGAAGCTGCGGCGGAACGGTCACCGTGTGGGCGCCTGCCAGCAGAGCCTTATTTACCTGGGCAATGTTCTTGAAGCTGGCCGCCAGGATCTTGCACTTTGCATGATTCTCCTCAATTCCGTTGCGGAATGCGGAGATGGCCTCCGCAAAGTTTACATCCAGATTCTCCATCCTGTTCCGGTAGGGGGCTATGTAATCGGCCCCTGCCATAATGGCCATAAAGCCCTGGATCTTGGAGTAAATCGCCGTGGCCGTTACGCCCACGCCCTGGCTTTTCAGCTTCATAATGGCCTGCAGGCCCGCCTCCGTAGTAGGAATCTTGATATAAACCCTGGAATCTACATTTTTCAAAATCGCGTCCGCATCCCGCAGAATTCCGTCCAGATCCTCCGCAATGGTCTGAATATGCAAAGTGCGCTCCATTCCGATAATAGAACGAATCTCGCGCATATGGGCAAAGAAGTCAATCTTTCCCTCTGCCTTCAGGATGCTGGGATTGGACGTAACGCCCGTGAAGGGGTAAATCTGACTGTACTTGCGAATACTCTCCAAATTGGCTGTGTCAAACAGTATTTCCATGAAATTTCCTCCTGTGAAATCTTTGATATGAATTTCTGCTTTCAGGCTATCAAACTCTCCAAGGATTGTCAATAAAGTTTGTTAAAAAATTATCTTTTCCTATTGCATTTTCAAAAATCCCTGCTATAATGAGGGTAATAAATAATAGCGAAGTAGGATTCTATGCGTCAAGTGTTCGATGGATGGGGAGTCGCCTCGAAACGAAAAGGAAGCATCGTTATGTGCTTGTCTTACGATATATTATCCGCACCCGTTGCTACAGATGAGTACATCTCATGTGTGGTGGGAGATATTATTTATCACAGTAACCAACTTCTTAACACACAACAGGAGGTGTATTTTTTATGCAATTATGTTCCAAAAGTGCGTTCCATTTCAAGGAACAGCTGAGAAGCATCCACAGTGTACAGGGCATCTGCTTAGGAGGTCTTTTCGTATCCCTCTACGTAGTATTGTCCCTCTTTAACATTCGGTTCTCTGAAATTCTGGAGTTCCGCCTTGCATTTCTGTCCCTGGCGGCGGCCGCTTTTTACGGCGGTCCTCTGATGGGAATGACGGTAGGTATTGCAGGCGACGTCATCAGCTTCTTTGTCACACCCCAGTCCGCTCCGTTTTTCCCGGGCTTTACTCTGACCTACGCCCTCATGGGTTTTCTGTTCGGCATATTCCTATACCGCACAAAGATTACACCGGGACGAGCTCTTCTGGGCGGCCTCACGGAATTCAGCCTTTCCTGTACTCTGTCAACCTTCTGGCTTCACCTGATGTACGGAATGGACTGGCAGTATCTTCTGACCATCCGCCTGATAAAAAACACCATCGCTCTGGGCGTTTATACGATACTGATTTACGTATTTCTGAACGCATTCTCCAGAGTTTTGGGGGCATCCAAAGCCTTCGCAAAGCCGGCGCATTAATTGAACGGTTACCCTCGCGGAGAGGATGGCGGTATCACGGCATCCCGGTTTTTCGAAATATAAAACGAACTCCCAATCGAGCAGGAACGATTTTTCCCTGTACATAAAACAGAGGGCTGTCTTATTTTGTGACAGACAGCCCTCTGTTTTTTCTTTCACGATTTATATTCCAAAAGATTTCCGTACGACTTTCCCTATTCCAGAGAAGCAGCCAGACTTTTCAGCGTGGTGATAGAGATATCCCCCACCACGGCCAGATCCTCCGCCTGATAGGCGTAAGGGAAATTGTCCTCAAAGAGAATCTGGGAGGAGGGCGGAAACTCTTCGTCCCCGGCCCACAGGATAAAACGCACGTGAAGGCCGTTTATAAATTCAAACTCATAGGCCGCATCTCCCATGGAAATCTTCCTGGCCCCCAGCCTCTCCATCGCCCTGGCAAACACATCCAGCTTAAAGCCAAAGGCAAACTTAAGCCGTGTGAGGCACCGCCCCTCAAACTGGCGGAAATATACCTCTCCCCAGGGCACCTCCCGGTAGGTGAGGTATTTGCCCGTGCTTTTCACCGCCTGGCCGGAAATCAGAAAGCGCAGTACGATAATCTTGGCCGGAACCATTTCCGAGTAGCGCACCTCTTCCTCTTTGCCCTCGGGATGAAGGGCAAATTCCGGGTAATCCACCGCGTAGGAACACCCCATCAGCCGAATCTGAAACTGCTGCCTCTCCTCATCATAAGTTACGCTGCAGCGCAGAGCTGCCTCCTTCGGGTCAATCTGACGGTATTCCTCCAGATAGTGCTCCAGAGGAATCCGCTCTTTGTTGTCTTTTTCATAGGGAAATTCCATCACCTTGTTGACTCCTTCAAAACAATTTTTCTCATACAAAAGCTACGCTTTCCTTTCTACTGCTCCACCGACGGGAAGAGAGAGCTGTCTGTGTGAGGCAAAAAGCAGCAGGCCACAAACTCGTCCATATAGCCCGGCTCTGTGGAAAGCTCCAGGTAGGTCATATTCTGAGCCAACTCATAGACCTTCCGCTCGGCCTTGGTGGACAAGAGCATGGCATAGGCTCCGGACAGGGAGGAGTTGCCGATGTAATGATAGCACTCCACAGGAATATCCGGGAACATTCCGATATTGATAGCATTCTGCATATTGATGCCGCTGCCGATTCCGCCGGCCACATAAACCTGCTCAATCATGCTAATATCAAAATCCAGAGTCTTAAGCATGGTACGGATGGCTGAGAAAATCGCTCCCTTGGCCCGGATAAAGTTGTCGATATCCACCTCCGTAATCTCCACATCCTTGACAGAGCCGGAATCCTCCTCAAAGGCCAGCACATAGCTGCCCATTCCGTAGGCGTCCCGCTTAATCCGCTTCCCATCCCGGATAAATTTCCCCTTGGGGCTGATAATCTTACACCGAAACAGCTCCGCAATCACATCAATAATACCGGAGCCGCAAAGTCCGATGGGCTTCTCCTCAGCCCCTCCGATGATGGTGAAATCAGGCTCCATGGTCTCTGCGTCAATAGTACAGGCCTCAATGGCTCCGTCCGTGGCGCGCATTCCGCAGCTGATGTCACCGCCCTCAAAGGCCGGGCCTGCGGAGCAGGCACAGCTCATCATAAAGTCGGAATTGCCGAATACCAGCTCTCCGTTGGTTCCCAGGTCAATAAACAGGGAGAACTGGGGCTGATTCCAGAGCATGCTCACCAAAGTACCCGCCGTAATATCGCCGCCCACATAGCTTCCGATATTGGGTGCCATAATAATATGCGCATCCGGATGCACCTTCAGATTGATATCCGACGCATAGAAGGAGTTTGTCTTAAAAAAGGCCGGAATATACGGCTCCATACGTAAGGGATCCGCATTGATTCCCATCAGCAGGTGGTTCATGGTGGTATTGCCTGCAACGGCCAGCCGGTAAATATGGCGCGTGCTGATATGAGCGGCCTTGCACATCTGCTGAATCATGGGATTTAAGGTCTCCGCCACAATGGCGTCCTGCAGGCGGGTGCGGCCTCCCTGCTTGGTGGATTCAATAATCCGGTTGATGACATCGGCCCCGTAGCGGATCTGTCCGTTGCCGGTGGATGCTTTTGCCAGAATCCTTCCGTCTATCATGTCCACCACCACGGCGGACACGGTGGTGGTTCCGATGTCAATGGCCAGACCGCCCACAATCAAATCCTCATTGGCCCCATACACATCGTAGACAAATACGTGGCGCTGTGCCTGTCCGATGATACACTGAAGTTCGAAATTGCTGCCTCTTAAGGTATTGGGAAGCTTGCGCAGGCAGGAATAGGGAATCCGGATATACTGAATCCCGGTTACCTCCTGCAAAGCCCGGATCACCCGCTCAATATCCGGCATGGTATCCTCCAGGCTCGGGGGATCCATCTTGATCCGCACAATATGAATGTTGTTATGAAGAGGCAGATCGGCCTCCTCGATCTTCCGCTTGGATTCGTCAAAGATGGCTACTTCCTCCGGAGAGCTTAAGTCTGCCACCTTCATGCGGCTGCGGTAGGCGGAGGCAATATCCGGCACCAGAACCTCCACGTCTCCGGCCACCTGGCTGACACAGGCCAGACGCCAGCCCTCCTCATACTCCGCATCGCTGATGTGGCGGGTTTTCTTGGAATCCAGCTTCCCCTTTAAAAATTTTACCTTGCATTTTCCGCAGGAAGCATTGCCGGAGCAGGGGGCGTCAATCACCACATTGGATTTCCGCGCCGTCTCCAGCAGATTCTCCCCCAGGGCTGTGGACACTGTTACCTGATCCCCGTCCTCAAATCGAAAAATTACATTTGCCATTCAAACGTTCCTCCTATTCCAGTTCCGCAATGCCCCTCCAGAGAAGAATTTCCAGTCGCTAAAACATGCGCCTGTAAATCCTTCTGGCACTGTTCCGGAGCATTGCTGATTCCAGTTCCGCAATCTCATTGTTAAAAGTATACCATACTCCTTGCTCTCACTGCAATCAAATTTCACAATTAGAACTGTTTTGCAGGGAAGGGAGAAATCTTCATGGAAAAGGTCCAGTCGCTTGTCTCCGTAAAAACGCGAATCAGGCTGTCCGGTCTCTGACCAAGAAAAAGGAGAATGCCAACAAGCACACAGGTCAAGGGTAAGGCCAGAAGCAGGCTATGTAAGAGCCAGCTTCTGCTGTCTGCCAGCGCGCGGTTCCAGCCATTTAAAAAGCTGTTTTTATAAGCTCTCTTGTCAGGCTCTTCCTCTGTTCCTCTTTCCTCTGCATGCGCTCTTCGTTCCCTCCATCTCTTCCTCTGCCTTCTCTCTGCCTGAATCAGAAGCTTCACGGCCAGCAGAAGGTAATTAAAGGGAACCAGCATCATCAGGAGCACATCCTGGAACATCAGATTTTGAAAGGGCACTCTGTTATCCACACTTCCATAGAGCTGCAGGATTACGGCCAGGTTTACCAAGATCCCTATGCAGATTCCGGCCATTGACACCACTGCGCCAAGAGGCCTTGCCTTTTCCAGGTTGGATCTTAAAAAGGCATAGGAGACAAACCCTACTGCCATAAATATCACCAGGGTTTCTAAGTGCGGGGCGGAAAAGGGTTCATGGAGGGTATTGTAGACCTCCTGATCCCAGTGCGTGGGATCCCACATATTGTACAAAAATAAGCTTAAGAAAATTCCAATCGCAAAGGCCGCAGCCTCGAAGCTCCCTGTGTTTTTTCTGCCGCTGACCACATTCCAGATATTCCAGAGGGTCAGCAAAGGTCCCGGGAGCCAAAGCGCTGCAAAGAGAATATAGAGCGGCAGCATTGAAATCCTCCTCTCTCTTTCCTGCTGTTTCTATCTGCCCTTATCATATCCCTACCTCTCTCCTTTGTCAATTTTTGCTTATGGCTGTGAAATGTCTTGTCCTCCTCTGTCAAAATTTGTTGTTTTTTCTGAATATTTATTTTATTTAAGCAAAATTATAACACAAAATAAATTTTATCTTCATTATTTCGTAATACTTTTCGTGTATACTGGGAGAAATTATAGAAATAAAAGAAATAGGCAATGTCATCTTCACAGGCTGTTCCGGCTTAACGAAGTGACTTTGAAGAAATGGGGGGTGTCTATGAAAAAGCGATTTTTATCCTGTCTTGTTGGTTTCATTGTGATTACATGTTCTCTGATTGCCAAGAGAGATGTGATGGCTGCCGATCCGGCAGGCAGAGAAATCAAAAAAGATGATTTTGGATACCTCACGGCAGCGATACTCCCTGTGAAGACACCTTCCGCCATTCAGTTATCCTACGTGAATCTCACAGAGCGTGAGAAATGGATTTTGGATGAAGTGCTCTCCGACTATGTGTCCGAGCATGTGGTAGAGCTCTCAGAGGCCGGTCTTGCCTGCACTATCGGGGACTGGATCGAGCGGGAGGCCTATACCTGTCTCTTTCTGGAAAAGAAGCTTCCGGAAGGCAGCCGCTACTTGGCCTGTGGATATGCGAAGACCGCGGACGGTTATGTGTACTTTGAGCTCTCCTCCTCAAAGGCTTTGACCGAGCAGCAGGTGCGCCAGAGGATTGAGGAGAGCTTTCCGGGGGCGCAGAGCTTTCGGTGGGGGGTGTGTTAGGGTAACCTCCGTGTACAAGGGGTTATTATATATCAATTTCTAATTGATTGCTTACTGCCTTTTTTAATAATATTCCATAAATAAAATGCGATAAACCAGTTGCTATTGCCGCACCAATCGTCCCTAATAATGGGATAAGCAGAATATTAAGCAAAATATTACTCAATACAGCTGCCATATTTAATTTCGACTCCTCAAGAGGCCAACCTGTTTGTGCCAATATATTACCTAAAATAATTTTTTTCCCATTCATTGCAATGGCAAAGCAGATAATTGCCAGGTAAAAAACTCCTGCTTGGTACTCTTCTTTCAGCATTACTTTAGCGCAGTAAATAAAAAATTAAATACGACGCAGACGCGGCGTTTCTCTTTTCCCTAACGGGAGAACAGAAACGCCGCTTTTTTATACTCACATATTACGTATTACGCAGTAGGGACGAAGCAGGAAGCGGCAGATAAAGATTATTTTCCAAACAGATCGCTGTGTGACCCAGTCCGAGATAAGGTCAATACCAGAACATCATCGTCAATGCGGTAAATAAGCAGCCAGTCAGGCAGCACATGGCACTCACGGTGTCCCGCCCAGTTCCCGGACAGGATATGGTCCTTGTTTTTCTCCGGAAGGGGAATTCCCATGGCAAGGTCGGCGATCACGTCCTCCAACAGCCCAATGTTCAGCCCTCGCCTTATTGCCAGCTTGTAATCTTTCTTGAATTGTGTAGTAGGCTTGACTGTGTATTTTGTGTTCCTCATGCTTTCAAGTCTGCGAACAGTTCGTCCAGATCGGTATACCCTTTTACTGCCGGATCTTTCGCAATCCTTTCTGCCTCCAGCATGGCGGCAACCGTCTCATTGCTTGGCTGGTTAAGGGAAATGTCAAAGGGAATCCGCCCCTCGCGGAGGGATTGGCGAACAAAAATATTGAATGCCGTTGTCAGGTTCATGCCGAGTTCCCCGAACAGCCTGTCAGCCTGCGCTTTCAGGTCTGAATCCATGCGGATGCTGATGTTTGTAGTAGAGCTAGCCATAAAACCATCTCCTTTCCTGCTAGTATTTATAGTATATGCTATCTGCACGAAAAACACAATATTCTGCACGAAGAATTAACAGTAAATTCATTTCCGGGGAGGTATACTCTAAAATCGACTTTCCTTTTTGCATTTTGGCTTTTGTAAGTGTACTTAACTGTTCAAGTTCACTATAAAAAGATTTTCATAAAAGAAATAT
>JAAVZL010000060.1 GCA_022791635.1 Lachnospiraceae bacterium | reverse complement strand
TTTGTTTCCAGATAAATCAAAATAATCTGCATTCTTGCTCTTTCCAATTCGGACATTGATTCGGACATTTTCTCTTTTCTCTCAAACCCGTCTCTTATGCGAATAATCGCATTCAAATAGGTTCTTTCCTCATCCATATCAAGCTCAGGCTCTGGTGAACCATTTTGTTTCAGCTCTCTTAAAATTTGGGGAATGCCCGTTCCCTTTTTTCAGATAAGTCAATCTCCTTAAATAATTCTCCAATTCTTCTGTTACGATATTTCCTTCCTTTCACTTTACCTTGCTCTCTTTTACCCCTATGACGATATATCCGCCATTAGTGTTATCATAGTCATTTGCAAAGGCACAAATGGAATGAATAATATCATTTGGATTCCAGCCTGTTTTATACTCTACACGGTCATGTTCAACGACACATCCCTCTAACAAAGTTTCTATCTTTAATGGTATCATTCAAACGCCTCTCTTTCTGGTATAAATTATTCATGGTAATCTTATTATCCGCAACAAATATTTGCTTATTTCATTATAGCATAAAAATGACGAGAGTATCCTAAAATTTATAACAAGAAAAACATCAAAAGAGCCGTCCTGAAAGACAGCTCTCTGATTCAAAATTTTTATTTTTTCGCTTTCCCCAGATAAGCCTCCCGCACCCTGGGATCCTCCAACAAATCCCTGGATTCTCCGGAGAGAGTGATATTCCCCCGTTCGATAATATAGGTGCGGTCCGAAACCTTCAGCGCCAGGGTCGCATTCTGCTCCACCAAAAGCACCGGTGTGCCGGCCTTGTTAATCTCTACAATTTTCTCAAACAATTCTTCTATAATAAGAGGCGCCAGACCCATAGAGGGTTCATCCAGCATCAGAAGCTTGGGATGTCCCATCAGCGCACGGCCAATGGCAAGCATCTGCTGTTCTCCGCCGCTTAAGCTCCAGGCAAGCTGTTTCCTCCGCTCCAGCAGACGTGGAAAGGTCTCATATACCATATCCAAATCCGCCTTCTGGTTTCCCGGCAGAATCCGGACGCCTCCATGAGCCACCGTTCCCACCAAAAGATTCTGCTCCACTGTTAATCCAGGAAACACATGACGGCCCTCCGGTACCTGCAGAAGATTCTTTCGGGCTATCTGATGAGGCTTCTTCTGGGAGATTTCTTCCCCGTCAAAGGAAATTGTACCGGTAATGGCCACATGCCCGGAAACGGAATTTAAAAGGGTCGTCTTTCCGGCTCCGTTGCTTCCGATCAAAGCTACAATTTCCTTATCGCCCACCTCCAGACTTACGCTGTGAAGGGCTTCGATATGTCCGTAATTTGCAGTCAGATTTTCTACCTTAAGCATTGCTTCCACCTCCCAGATATGCGGCAATCACTTCTTCATTGGCCTGCACTTCTTCTGGCGTCCCGGTAGTAATCTGATGTCCGAAATTCAGCACGGTCAGCCGATCGCAGATACCCATCACCAGATCCATGGCATGCTCAATCAAGAGCACTGCAATCTCTTTCTCCACGGCAACTTGAATTAGTCGGACTATATATTCCATCTCCTTCTCGTTTAATCCCGCTGCCGGCTCATCCAGCAGAAGAACTTTCGGTTCGGAAAGAAGAGCCCGTACAATCTCCAGCATTTTCTGCTGTCCGTAAGAAAGCTTTTCAATAGAATCCTCCAGATTGACATTCTGCAGTCCCGCACGCTCCAGCAGCATTTCCATCTCTTTCCTGACTTCCGCTTCACCCTTCCTTTTTCTCTTGTTTGCCAGATCTACGCCCATCAGAATATTGGTGCGGATATCGCAGCCATCCAGAAGTCGGGGGTGCTGAAAGGTCCTGGCTATCCCCAGGCGGGCCCGTTTGTGGGTAGGAAGTTTTGTAATATTCTTCCCGTTCAGCGTAATGGTTCCACTGCTGGAAGCATAGATCCCAGTAATCAGATTTAAAAGGGTCGTCTTTCCGGCTCCGTTAGGTCCGATCAGCCCAAAGGTCTCGCCCCCGTAAAGTTCCAGAGTAATCTGATCCGCCGCCACCACGCCTCCGAATCTCTTGCAGACGTCACTCAGCTGGAGTATAAGCTTTTTTCTTTTTGATGTGCTTTTCATAGAACGCTTTTCCTCCTCCCAAAATTCCTTCCGGCTGAACAATCATCAGAATCATAATTCCGGCACCGTAGATAAGCTGCATATAGTTCTGCAGAGGCCGCACCCACTCCTGAAGGAGGGAGATAATCAAAGTTCCGATAATTGCTCCCGTAGGCGATGCGGTGCCACCCAGCATAATCATAATCAGATACATGGTAGACTGCTGGTAAGTAAAGCTCTGATAACTCAGATAACCGGACAAGAACGCATACAGAGCTCCCGCCGCCCCGCACAGCGCACCGGAAATGGCAAAGGCAATACTTTTCGTCAGCAGGCTGTTTACTCCCAGGCAGTTGGCCGCCATCTCGTTGTCGCGGATTGCCATAAAGGAACGCCCCATGGAAGATCGGAACAATACTTTCATAAGAAGGCTTGCAATCACGCAGATCGGAAGAATCATCACATACTTCCAGACCTCGCTTTCCAGAACAAATCCCCCAATGGTAAATGCGGGAATATTGGAAAGCCCCAAAGCACCTCCGGTAAACTCCGTCCAGTTCATGAAGAGGCCGTTCAGAATCGTCATCAGACCTACCGATGCAAACGTAAAATAATATTGGCGCAGACGGAAGAAAGCAAAGCCTAGGATAAATGCAAACAGTGCCGTCCCCAATACGCTGATTGTAAAAGCCGTCAAAGAAGAGCAGCCCAGCTTCAGCACTGCGTTTGCCGTTAAGTAAGCGCCGACACCCCAAAGGCCCGCCTGGGCAAAGGAGTTCTGTCCACACATTCCGAGAAGCACATAGACGCTCAACACGCACAGATAGGCAATCATGGCCATATTAAATACCCGGAGCATATAGCTAGAGGATAAAGCCGGCACTGCCAGGCAGGCAAGGATCACTCCTACCGCCAAAAATAATTTTGGAACCGAAATAGATTTCATTTTTGTCTTCACGCTCTGCACCTCATGCTTTCTCCTGAATCTTTTCTCCAAAGATACCCTGGGGACGCACCATCAATACCAACACCAGCGCCACGTAAATCAGTACCAGCTGATAGGTGGTGGAAATGTATGCGCCGCCGAAAGCCTCTACAAGGCCTACAATCAACCCTCCGATAATCGCTCCCGGAACGCTTCCGAACCCGCCGATTACAATCGCTGCGAAAGCCTTCGCTCCGGCCACGGTTCCCATGGTATTGTTCAGGAAGAAAATCGGAGCCAGAAGCCCTCCGCCGATACCGGTAATCATGGCGCTCACTCCAAAGGTCAGACCGATAGAGACAATGACCGGCACGCCTACCAGAGAGGACATATATTGATCCTGAGCCGTGGCCTGCATAATATTTCCGATAAAGGTTTTTTCCAGAAGCAAATAAACCAAAACCATCAGCACTGCCGCTATCCCGATAATTGCCACATTCTGCCATTGAATCACAGCTCCGCTAAGATTCACATTCCCGTCGGCCACCTTGTCCACCGATACAGGAATAGCTCCCCAGATCAGCCTGGCCCCTTCCTTTAATGCGATGGAAGCTCCCATGGCGCTTACGATAATTGCTTTCGTCTGAGCCTTCCGCAGTGGCCAGTAGGATGTCCTCATAAAGAGGACTCCCACCGCACCCATCATCAGGGAAGCCAGAATTAGAGAGGGAATAATGGGAATATGCAGAATCTGATTGCACGTATAACAAAAGTATCCGCCGAACATTAGGAATTCTCCCTGTGCAAAGTTCATAATTCCCACGGAACGGAAGATCAACACCATTCCCATGGCTATCAATCCGTACACCACTCCCATGGAGATTCCCGAAACGAGTAATTGTATGTTCATTCCTACTCTCCTTTTTACAGGTCTTTCTCCGCATAGACATCTTCCCGGATTGTGGGCACTTTATCCACCACTTCCACTACCAGGCCGCCTCGCCCGCAGGCACCGTTGGTACGGCAATCGTAGGTCGTGATAGCGCCTTCATATCCATCTATCGTCGTCATGGCTTCGCGTACAGCCTCCCGGTCCGTCGTCCCGGCCCGTTCAATGGCTTCACAGGCAATATACACCATATCGTAAATTTTAGCTGCGGACTGTGCGCACTCAACACCATAAGTATCCGTGTACTTCTGGGAGAATGCCGCACCTTTCTCGTTGGGGGTATTGGGAACCCATGCCGTTACACTGAACACGTTGTTCATATATTCTCCCGCCAGTCCGATGGTGATGGGATCTCCAAACGCATTGCTTCCGAAAATAGGCATCTCCATTCCCATAGCCCGCATCTGCTGTACTACAATAGCCGCCTCCGTATGGAACATTGCAGCAATCACTGCATCCGGCTGGGTATTCTGAATCTGCACCAAGTGGGAACTGAAATCTTTGGTGCCTGTGGTAAAGGGCACTACCACCGTAGGCTCAATATCATACTTTGCCAGAGCCTCCGTAAACAGGCGGGCCTGATCCGAAGAGGCTGATTCCGTATCATGGATAACTGCGAAAGTCTTCAGTCCCTTCTCCTCCACCGCATATTTAACCAGCGCTTCGCAAAGCGTAGCGTCGCTGGTGCGGATCTGGAACATATATGGGTTCTCGTCGTCGCAGACTGCCGTCAACTTCGGGCTGCTTCCCTGGGCGATAGTAGGAATCTTTGCCTCCAGCACGGAGCCAGAGATAGCAATATTGTCATTAGAGCTGTCGCTTCCGATAATCAGGGCAATATCTTCATCCGCCGCCAGCTTCCGGTAAGCATTCACTGCTCCCACGTCTGTTCCCAGAGCATCCTCAATTACAATCTCAATGGGCCTTCCCAAAACACCTCCGGCCGCATTGATCTCTTCCTCTACCAGCGCCACCGCATTGCTTCCGTATTCCCCTTCCAGGGAACGGTCTCCTGTTAAAACGGTAGTAAATCCAATCTTAATGGGATCTCCCGACAGGTCAGCCCCACCGCTTTCCTCTTCCTCAGCTTCCGGCGCCTCTACTGCTGCCGGCGTTTCTTCCTTCACCGCCGGTTCTTCCTTTGCTCCGCATCCTGCCACTCCCAATAGTAACGTTGCCGCCAGTAAAAATGCCAGTTTCTTTTTCATGTTCCTTCCTCCTTATACATTTGCAATTTTGAAAAATATGTATTGTTATCCCCGGTTTGCCAGCGCTCCGTCCATCTTTTCCAGCTTTTCTACCTTTACCCGGTAAATGGGATCCGTAGAAAACTTGGCATTTAAGAAGGTTTCTATCAAATCGTAAGTAAGCAGTTCTCCCACAATCCACTGTCCCATGCACATCACCTGCACATCGTCATGCTCTACTGCCTGATGAGCAGAGTAATAATCATGGACCACAGAAGCCCGGATCCCCGGTATCTTGTTGCAGGCAATGGCCGCTCCAATTCCGCTTCCGCACAACATAATGCCCCGCTGCGCTTCTCCCTTCAGGATCGATGCACATACCTTCTGCGCCATATCCGGAAAATCTACCGGATTTTTGTCATAGACGCCATGGTCAATCACCTGATGTCCCTGCTCCTCCAGCCATTTGATCACCATTGCTTTCAGTTCAAATCCGCAGTGGTCTCCACCGATTGAAATTCTCATAATTCTCTTTCCTCCATTTTTAATTCTGCTTTTTGTCACTTTTCGTACTCCACCCGGAAGTTCTCTCCATTATTTGTGTTGGGGTCGCTTCCGAAATGCCTTCCGTTCTCCAGACGGTCAATGCGTTCCATGTCTTCTTGGGAAAGTTCAAAGTCGTACAGCTGTGCGTTCTCCCAAATCCGCTCCTTCCTGGATGACTTGGGAATCACAATATTACCATGCTGCAGATGCCACCGGAGGGTTACTTGCACCGGAGATTTCCCGTATTTCTCTCCCAGCTCCTCCATAAGGGGAACTTCATGGATATAGCCCCGGAAGATGGGTCCCCAGGCCGTCACCTCAATCTGTTTCTCCCTGCAGTACTTTTTCAGCTCTGTCTGAGGATACCAGGGATGCAGCTCTACTTGATTTACCACCGGAACAACCCCGAACTTTTCTATCAATTTCTCTAGTTGCTCTTCCGTAAAATTAGAGACGCCTAAACTTTTCAGCAATCCTTTTTCACGGTAATTCAAAAGGGTTTCCCATGCCCTGTACCTGCGGTCCTCGCTGGCAGAGGGCCAGTGAAGGTAGTAGGAGTCAATGTAATCCACATCCAGCTCTTTCAGGCTGTACTCCACTGCTTTCTCCGGCTCGTCGAAGCAGGAAGGCCAGATTTTGCTGACTACGAAAAGCTCTTCCCTGGGAACACCGCAATTCCGGAGCCCTTGTCCCACTCCCTTCTCATTCTCATAACGGGTAGCCGCATCAAAATACCGATATCCCGCCTCCGTCGCCCAGCGGATAATCTGTTCAATTTCTCGATCTGCAAGCTGAAAGCACCCGAAGCCCAGCTGGGGAATTTTCATTCCGTTGTTCAGAGAAAGCGTATCTTTGATGCCTGTTATCTTCATTCTTCTGCTCCTCCTTCATTCTTATAACAAAGATTCCTTTCCAAATCCTATCCTTGATACTCCAGCAGATACCCTGCATGAAGGCTGCTTATCTGTTTCGTCCAGACCATGCGGTGCTTCCGCTCAATCCACAGATTATTATACGGAGTCGTCTGGTCCATGCAAGAATGAAATATCTGGAAACTCCAAAGCTCTATATCCAGCGCAACCGGGGCTCCTTCTCTTCCTCCCGGCATTCATAAATTGCCTGACTTAGTTTTTCTTTCTCCATAATTTCTTTCCTTCTAAAGAATACGTTTTCTTCTTTTACTTAAAAAGAAACATTTTCTATATATTTTCTTTTGTTTTCTTGGAAATCTGTGCACATTTTATCTTTTGTTTTGGTTATTATCATGAAGTAAACGTTATCTTTAAGCATATATTAGTACAATATATATGATTTGTCAACAATTATTTTTACATTTTTAATCAAAATATATAGGTTGCCTTTTTGGAAAAGTTCGGATATAATAATCAAAAAGTGTGTAAACGTATTCTTTTTCTGTTTTTTTCACACAAATAGAAAGGTTATTTTATGTCAAACGTCACGATAAAAGATGTTGCCAAAAAAGCAAATGTTTCCATCGCCACAGTTTCCCGGGTCCTGAACAAAAACTATTTCGTCAGCCCCGAACTGGAGCAAAAGGTCATGGATGCCATAAAGCAATTGAACTATTACCCCAACTCCGTTGCAAGAAGTCTGAAAAATGAAAGCACCCAGACCATCGGTCTGATCGTGTCTGATATTTCCAACAGTTTTTTTACCTTCGTGAACCGGGCGGTAGAAAATATTTTGAAACAATATGACTACAATCTCATTGTCTGCAGCACGGATAACGAAAAGGAAAAGGAACTTTCCTATCTGAAGCTCCTGCTGGAAAAGAAAGTGGATGGCATTATCCTAAATACCACCGGCTTTAATCATGAATTTATCGCCTCTATCAGCCAGCAGATTCCTATTGTCCTCTGCGGAAGAAAAATCAGTTCTCCCTCTTTCAAGGGAGATTTCGTAGACAGCGACAATGCCACGGGAGCCTATCAGATGACGCATCACCTGATCGAAAAAGGTCACCGGCGGATCGGAACCATCTGCGGACAGCAGTCCATCAGCTCCGGCATCGAGCGTATCGAGGGCTTCCGCCGGGCCATGCAGTCCATTGGCATCTCCCTGGACGAGCAGTATCCCTATCAGTTCTATGGGAATTACAACTGCTCCGACTCCGGCAGTGAAGGAGCCAGGCATCTGCTCTCCCTAACTCCTCCGCCCACTGCCATTCTTGCTATGAACAATGAACTGGCCGTGGGGGCTTTGCGCTATTTCCGCTCCCACAATATCCGGGTTCCTGAGGATATCTCTCTTATCTGTTACGGAAATATCCTAAATCTGGATCTCTTTTATATCCAGCCCAGCTACATCGATATGGATCCCCGTATTATCGGAACTCGGGTAGGAGAGCTTCTCATTGAGCGCATCGAGCACAAGAACGACCTTCCCAACCGGGAGATCCTTTTTGCCCCAGTGCTCATGGAAGGGAACTCTGTGAAATCTATATAGCAAAACAACAAGGGGCTGTCGCAAAATAGGGCAGCCCCTTGTTTCTCTATAGTTCTAGTTATGCCTTTCCAATAGACCCGAAGCTCTCCATCTTCTCTTTCACGCTCTCTTTGATCGCCTCAAATTCGAAAACCAAAAGCTTCTTATTCGAACTCGCAAAGTAAGTGTTAATTCCATACTGTTTTGTTATTCTCCATCTTCCATCAAAGCAATGAAATCATCAGGGAGCATTGCTTTTACCATTCCATCCTGATAATCTTTTACATTTCTGGTAATAATACAGTCCATTTCTGCTTTTACTGCTGTCCTTTCAATAACTGCATCCTCATAGTCGCTGATCGCCGAAGCAAAGGCATCCAGACATTCATCCCTTGTCACTGCCAGTATCCCCATAAGGGAGTACAGCTTCCCCATCACCTGTTTTGCCTGTTCCGTACTGTGCAGATATTTTCTTACAAGATAATAGATATTGATATATGCATCCATGACCTGATTCGCAATCATAAGGAAAATCTTTTCCGCACTCTCCTTCCATGGCTCTCTGGACGTCAGTGCATCAACAATTACATTTGTATTAATCAGAGCTTTCACTTATTTTGCACCAAGCCTCTCCCTTCTTGCGTCATCCGCATCTGCATCTATGGGAAGAATCCCAAATAAGGATTTTGCGGTTTCCACCCTGTCCTGATATGGATTTGTCAGCTTTGCCACTACCTTTCCATTCTTTGTGATGAAAATGTCCTCCGTTGCGGACAATAGCAGATATTTACCGAGATTGTTTTTCAATTCTGTTGCCGTAACTGACATAAGACCACTCCTTTCCCTGTATCATTATTAGATCTAAATCGCACGATTTTAGCAACATATTTAGCTAAAACATGCAGGAACCCCAGCCCGAAAGCCAGAGTTCCTTTTATCCCATTTCCTGTAAAACAACTTTTTTGTACCGCTATCCGTCATCCCTGTGCTTCTTATGTTCAAACAGGGTATCCAGCCTCATATGCCTCTAATTCTTCTTTCTCACTATGAGACACTTCCAATATCAGGAATCACAGGTATTTAGTCATATAGCAGCTTATCCCTAGAATAGCAATATTACTTTTGGGGGAATCCCCAAAAATCAACTCCCAAAAATGGTTTTTGGGAAATTCTCCTTATTCAAATTCAATCGTCGCCGGCGGCTTCGGGCTCATATCATAGCAAACGCGGTTCACATGCTCCACCTCAGCCAATATCCGGTTGGTAATCCGCTCCAATACCTCCCAATCCACCTTCTCAACAGAAGCCGTCATAGCATCAACCGTATTGATAGCCCGGATAATCACCATATACTCAAACACCCGGGCATGATTCTTCATACCCACAGACTTAAAGTCCGGCACCACCGTAAAATACTGCCACACCTTCTTATCTAAGCCAGCCTTTGTGAACTCCTCCCGCAGAATCGCATCCGACTCCCGCACAGCCTCCAGCCGCTCTCTGGTAATCGCTCCCAAACACCTCACACCTAGTCCCGGCCCCGGAAACGGCTGACGGTACACCATATCATGAGGAAGCCCAAGCTCCACGCCGCAAGCGCGCACCTCATCCTTGAAAAGCTGCTTTAACGGCTCCACCAGCTCAAACTTCAAATCCTCCGGCAGTCCGCCCACATTGTGATGCGACTTCACCATCTTGGCCGTCTTCGTTCCGCTCTCAATAATATCCGGATAAATGGTTCCCTGTCCCAGGAAATCAATTCCCTCAAGCTTCCTTGCCTCCTCCTCAAAGACGCGGATAAACTCCCCGCCGATGATTTTCCGCTTCTGCTCCGGATCCGCCACGTTTTCCAGCTTTCCAAGAAAGCGTTCGGAGGCGTCCACATAAATCAGGTTGGCATGGAGCTCATCCCGGAACACCTTGACCACGCTCTCCGACTCATTCTTACGCATCAGTCCATGGTTCACATGAACACAAACCAGCTGCTGTCCAATAGCCTTGATCAGCATAGCCGCCACCACCGAGGAATCCACGCCCCCGGACAACGCCAGCAGCACCTTCTTGTCCCCCACCTGCTGCCGGATAAGCTCCACCTGATCCTCAATAAAATTCTTCATATTCCAGTTTGCCTCTGCCCTGCAATCCTCGAATATGAAGCTCTTAAGCTCCTCCTGCGTGGGAAGCTCATCAAACCGCTTCTCACATTCGGACTGAGGATAATCAACGGAAATCATCGGATACCCCAGCTCATAAAGCTCCGGTCGAATCTCCACAGCCTGTCCGTCCACCATGCGGTTCTCCCCGCCGTTTAAAACAATGCCCTTCACATTATCAAGGCCCTTAAGCTCCTCCGCCGTAATGTCATGGGGATGAATCTCACTGTATACACCAAGGCTACGTATTTCACGGGCAATCACCGTATTCTGCGTACTGCCCAAATCCAGAATTACAATTAAGTCCTGTTTCATGGAAAATGGTCTCCTTATCTTTTTTGTAAATAATAAACAATTTTTACCCGCTTCATTATAACAGACAAAAGGGAGACTTGACAATCCCAACATCATCTCATTTCGTCAAGTCAAAGCCTGTCTGCCTGCGCCCCTGCCGCCCATCTGAACTGTAGACCCCTTCTCAGACAATCAGTCCCTGCCTCTTTAACCTGAGCCTGACTGCACCGCTGGTTCTGCCATGCTCCCTGGCAATCTGAGCAATTTTCATCCCGGACAAATACTCCTTTGCCAGTCTTTCATCCTCCTCCTCACTCCAAACTGCTCCCATATTCGCCTTCTCCTGTTTGCTCGTATCTCCAAGCTCTCCCTCAGAGCCCTCCCTAGGCCCGGTAAATGCATCCACAAGCATCCTCTGAACCTTCTCCGGATACATCAGCAGCTGATAACGATAGCCCGTAGGCGCCACCCTGTCCACCGTCTTAATTCCTGCTCTTTGCCCCTCCTCCGTCTGAACCTTAATCGTCCCCTCCTCCCGTTCCTCCTCCGCAGTCAGTCCAAAACGCAAAAGCTCTTCCCAGATTGCTGCAGTCGTAATCTTTTTCACATGCTCCGCCGTACAAATGCTGTTTAACCGCTCCTTCATATCACTTATGTAACAATAATCCGTATAAGGAAAGCCCTCCTTATCCTCCGGATTTAAATAAAAAGCGCCCTTCCTTTGCCTCTGCTTCTTCTCCGGGACCTCCGTCTCCGCCTCATCCTCCATTTTCGTACTGATCACAACCCCCGGATTCCCTGCAACAAATTCCCCGATTTCATCCAGAAACCGCTGCCCGTATTTCCGGAACTTATTCTCCGCCACACCGGATACCTGAAGCATTTCCTGCTTATCCCCCGGCAGCTTAACGCACATATCAATCAAGGTCCGATCATTAAAAATAATATAAGGCGGCATCCCCTCTTCCCTGGCAATCACCAGCCGCAGCCCCCGAAGCCTCTCAAACAGCCGGTAGCCAGCGCTGGTAAGCGCATCCGTACTCCGTTTTCTTCCCCCCTTGGTTCTTGCAAGCTCCTCCTTCTCCTCAAAGGTCCGAATCACCACATGAGCGTCCCTGCTTTTCAGCCCTGTAATATCCCCCATCCGCAAGACACTGTATTCTCCGTCTGTCTGAACAATATACCCTTCCGACAGCATCTCGTCAATCAGCAGCCGAATCTCCTTTTCACTTCGATGAGCCAGCGCCCCGAAGGATTTGTAAGCCGGCGCTCCGATTTCCCGCAGCCTTGCCCGGTTTGCCCCAAGCAAAGTGCCCATTACAATACTCTGCCCATACCTGCCCCTGGTCTCAGCCAAACAATTAATCACCCATTTCGCATCCGCCGTCATATCCACCGCCGTATATTCCCTGTGACAATTCCCGCAATTATCACAGGGCGCATTCATTTTCTCCCCAAAATACGTAAGAATATACTGCCTCAAACAAGAGGTAGACTTACAATACCCCTCCATCAGACGCAGCCTCTGCGCATCCCTCTGCCGGATAAGCTGGGCATCCTCTTCCTCCGCCCCCTCAAACTCCTTCTTCTCCAAAAGAAACTTATTAATCATCACATCCTGCGGAGAAAAAAGCAGAATACACTGAGAATTCTCGCCGTCCCGGCCTGCACGCCCAGCCTCCTGATAATAATTCTCCATACTCTGAGGCATATTATAATGAATCACAAATCTTACATTGGACTTATCAATCCCCATGCCAAACGCATTGGTAGCAATAATAATCGGCGTTCTATCATAAATAAAATCATCCTGATTTCTCTTTCTCGTCTCATTGTCAATTCCAGCATGATAACAGGTTACCGGAACCCCCCGTTTAAACAGATTTTCATATAAAGTATCCACATTTTTCCGCGTAGCACAATAGATAATCCCACTCTCCCCAGGATGCTTTTCAATATAATTCACAACAAAGGCATCCTTCTTTTTTCCGGCAATATGCTCCACCCGATAATACAGATTCTCCCGGTCAAAGCCCGTCACAGTCACCTTAGGCTCCCGAAGCTTCAGAATACATTCAATATCCGTCTTAACCTCCTCCGTAGCCGTAGCCGTAAATGCACTCACAACAGGCCGCTTCGCAAGGCGCCCAATAAAGTCAACAATCTTCAAATAGCTGGGCCGAAAATCCTGTCCCCACTGAGAAATGCAGTGAGCCTCATCCACCGTCACCATAGAAATCTCACTATTTAAGGCAAAATCCAGAAACCCAGCACTCTCCAGCCTCTCCGGAGCCACATAAATAATCTTAAAAATCCCCTTATGGGCCATAGTAAGGGCCTTCGAAATCTGCATCTCCGACAAAGAGGAATTGATAAAAGCCGCATGAACACCGGCTTCATTTAAAGACTTTACCTGATCCTGCATCAGAGAAATAAGAGGCGAAATTACAAGCGTAATACCCGAAAGAAGCAAAGCCGGCACCTGATAACAGATAGACTTACCGGCTCCCGTAGGCATGACAGCCAAGACATCCCTCCCCTGCAGAATCGCATGAATAATATCCTCCTGCCCCCTTCGAAAGGAATCATAACCAAAATAGGTTTTCAATATATTAGATGGATTCATACATCCTCCTTTTCCCGCTCCTTGAAAGCCCTTCTAAGCTCTTCCCCCATTCTACCAAAAAATCCCCCCAAAGTCCACAAGCACAGCCATGTAACGATCCCCAAGCCGTACATGAGGTTACTGTACAGACGGGTGGCAGAGATACAGGCAGAAAGATTTTCCATATCGGTGTTCGGACGGTTCACGTACACGCCGTCTGCTTTGGACGGACATTCCCTTGAAGTTTTGAGAAAGACCTTTCTATTTTAAGGAAATGTCCGTCCAGATCAGACAACATGTTCGTGAACAGCCGGACACCGGATATCGGAAAAGTCTTTCTGCCTGTATCTCTGCCACCCGTCTGTACAGTAACTACATGAGGGTCGGACGAAAAATAAGCCGGCAGACTTTTCCGATATCAAGTGTCCGGCTGTTCGCGTACATACTGTCTGATATTGACGGGCAAACATATAAAAAGTGCAACAGGCAACGCCTGTCAGCAAACCAAAAAATGTTTGTCCGACAAGAGCAGACAGCATGTACGAGAACCGTCCGAACACGGATATGGAAAAGTCTGCCGGCTTATTTTTCGTCCGACCCTCCGCCACAAACCTTCTTAAATCAGCTCTTCACAACCCAAGTCCCATCCCTCCCCCCAAGAGCCTCCTTCATCCTCTCTATCGACGTAATAATCGCAGTCCCCCCGCTATTCTCCACAAACTCCACAGCCGCCTCCATCTTAGGCCCCATACTCCCGGGAGGAAACTCCCCTGCTTCCAGATACCCGCGGCATTCCTCCACCGTCAGCTCCTCAAGCTCCCTCTCATCCGGCCTTCCAAAATGAATAGAAACCCTGGAAACCCCTGTAAGGATCACCAGCACATCCACCCCCACCCTCTCCGCCACAAGAGCCGAGGCAAAATCCTTATCAATCACCGCCTCCGCTCCCTGCAAGCCTTCCCGATTCCGAATAACAGGAATTCCCCCACCCCCCGCAGTAATAACAAGATACCCCTCCCGAAACAGCGTCCGGATAGCATCCTCCTCCACAATCTCCAAAGGCTTCGGAGAGGGCACCACCCTTCGGTACCCTCTCCCGCTGTCCTCCCGCATCACAAAGCCCTTCTCCTCCTGTAAGATCGCCTCCCCCCTGGTAAAAAAGGGCCCAATAAATTTCGTAGGATTCCCGAAGCTTTCGTCCTCCTTATCCACCACCACCTGCGTAATCACCGAAACAATCTTCTTGGAGATCTTGCGCTCTCTCAGCACATTCGTCAACATCTGAGAAAGCAGATACCCCAAGCTCCCCTGAGTCTGAGCCCCGCAAATATCCAGCGTACTCTCCGGAACAAGCCCCTGAGCCAGATTATTTTGAAGCACCACATTCCCCACCTGAGGACCATTCCCGTGAGTGAGAAGCAGCTCATACCCCTCCTCCAGAAGATCCGCAAGCAATTCACAGCAAATTCGAATATTCTCCCTCTGCTCCTCCACCGTCCCCCGCTGATCACTCCGAGTAATGGCATTCCCCCCTATAGCTATGACTGCCTTACGCATAAATCCACCTCCCACACTATTCCTCCTGAAAGCCCAGCTTCTTCGCATAAGCCAGCAAAGCCTTCCGGAAACACTCCAAGGGCGGATTCACCGTTCCGGCTCCAATCTGTCCCTGCCCCGCCACCTTGTGAGCAATCCCCGTGTTGATCAGCGGCGTAATCCCCGTAGCTACCACCTTTCGGATATCAATCCCCAAACAAGTCCCCTGAAAATCCCACGTAGGAATCGGAAACATCCCATTGTGCGACAGAGTAATCTCACTCATCCGATTACTGGTCTCCAGAGCATCATAAAAGCCGCCGCTCCCCACAAATCTTGTCACCGCCGGAGCCGCAATCATCGCCATTCCGCCCACTCCAAAGGTCTCCGTGATCGCCGAATCTCCCATATCCGGATTAGCCATAGACTCATCAAATCCCGTAAAATACAGCCCCTGAGGCGTATTCACCGGCCCGGTAAACCATTCCTTTCCCATACCGCTTACGCGAATCCCAAAATCCTTTCCATTCCGCGTCATAACCGTCGCCACAGTGCCCTCCGTCACAGTAGCCGCATCATCCATCACAGATTTTGCAGATGCCATCATAATATTCAGGAAAAATTGATCCGTATCCGCCAGGAATTTGATAACCTGATATTTCTCCTCCTCCGGAAGGTCAAGCTTCACGATCAGCGGCGCTGCCTCCTTCAAAAATACCAGCGAAGCCGCAATGTTCCGCTGATGGAACTCATCCCCCATAGCAATGGCCCTGGCTACCATCACATTTACATTAAGCCCATTCTCAAGCCCCCTTAAGGCCTTGCTCAGAGCCGGTCCCAGAGTATCTCTCATAAAGCGCAGCCGCTCCACCACCTTGGGACCATAGGCCCCGAAACGGAGCACCTGCCCGATTCCCTCATTCATCGTACAATAGGCATAGTTACCCCCTGCAAGATTCTGAACCTTCAACACCGGCATATGCGGGGAAGTAATTCCTCCCATAGGCCCTACAAAGCCTACATGATGACAGGGCAGGAACTTCACCTCTCCCTTTGCCAGCATCTCCCATGCTTCTTCCTCCGTATTCGCCCACGCCTCAAACAAAAGCGCGCCCACACAGGAGCCCTGCATGGGATGAGACATATCCTCCCACTTCATAGGCGGACCTGCGTGAAGAAGCAGCTTCCCATCGCCAAAAGCATCCGTAGCCTGGTAAGCCGGAATCACATCCACCAGACAGGGCGCCCCCGCCGTAATCCGATCAAGAACCGCCTGATTCGCCTCCTCGATGGTCTGATAGGGGCCTTCCCGGAACCTGTACTCATTGAGGAAATCAATGGCCCGCTTTAAGTTCCTGTCTCCGCCTGCCACCGGTCTCCAGTCAAAATGAACCGCCTGCTGCCGTCCATGCTCCAGATCTTTGGCAAAGCCCTTTAGACCGATGTTTATCACACCGCAGGGCCTTCTAAGAAGCTCCATCATCTGCCGGGACGGCTTCGGAAGCCTTACCGCCTCTTCCTGCTCCTCCCCGATCTTTCCCATTACCGGAAGCTGCCTTCCCATCAAAGCCAGAACCGCCTTAACCGCTTTTACATTTCCCTCATATACATAGGCCCCTGCCGCCCGAAGGCACTCTGCCTGCTTTACGGGATCCTGGGGATCCTCCTTTGCCCCCAGCAGATTTACAAGGAAGATCACCTGTTCCTTTCGCCCAGCCTTTGCCTCTCTCACCTTCCGGATACTCTTTGCCAGCTCCGAAGCGGGATCTCCCTCCGCCCCATAGCCCAGAACCACATCCATGAGCACGATCACCGGATCGGAAATTTCTGCCGTCAGGTCCTCCATCTTTTTCTTTCGAACCTCGGAATCCATCATAGGGTGAGGCTTTCCCTTGGTGTAAAAGTCATCGCCCAAATCCAGAATATCACAGGTCTTGCCGGCAATCACATAGCCCGTCTTTTCTTCCACATCCGAAAGCTCCAAAGCCTGCTTCAGCAAAAATGCCGCCTCGTTAGCCAGAGTTCCTCCGGAATAGAGTCCGAGAATCTTTGGCGTGCCCTCCAGGGTCTCTTCCGGAAGCGTCTCTTCCTCTTCCTTCAAAAGGGCCTGACCCGTCAGCCGGACAGCCTCCCTGGCCGCATCCGTCAGGTTCGTGCTGTACACTACATTCCCCGCAGTCCCTTCCTCCGTATCTCCCAGGAAAACAACGGAGCAAGGCTTTGAAAGGCCTGCAAGAATCCCCTTTAGCTCTGCCTTTACCGCCTTTGAGGGGGGCTTCGACACCACCAGAATCACCTTCGTCTCCGGATCCTCGTCCAGCATGGCCAGCGCATGCTTCATGGTGATTGCGCCGATCTTGTCGTGGAGATCCCGTCCACCCGTGCCAATGGCGTGGGAAATGCCCCCGCCCAGACGCTCCACCGCCACAGCCGCCTCCTGAATTCCCGTACCGGCTGCTCCGGCGATTCCGATGCTTCCTCTGCCTAGCTTATTTGCAAATGCCAGGGGAACGCCTCCAAGCACGCTGGTACCACAATCCGGTCCCATAACCAGAAGCCCTTTTTCCTTTCCCAGCTCCTTTAGCTGTCTCTCGTCCTCCTCGGTCACATTGTCGCTGAACAACATCACATGCTTGCCAAGCCGTAAAGCTTCCCTGGCCTCGTCGGCGGCATACTCGCCGGGAACGGAGATCAGGCACAGATTGAAATCCTCCTCAAGCTCTTCCACTTCCTTCCAGCTCTTAATGGATCTTTCGCCGCTTTTCCCAAGGCTCTCCTTCTTTTTCCCCTTTAAGGTGTTCTGCACCTCCTGCATGACGCCGTCTACCACCTCTTCCTTGTCCGCCTTTACCGCAATCACAATGTCGTTGGGCCTTGCCTCCTTAAGCTTTTCGGAACCGAAGCCGCCCTTTTCCATAATCGCCAGATTCGCGGCCGTTCCCATCATCACAGTGGCTTCCTGCACTCCCTCATAATTTCCCAATCTTTTACTCAAAACCATGAGCTCCACAGAATCCATATAGCTGTTTTTCTGAATCATTGTATATAACATAAGCTCTACTCCTTTTCTTTCCTCTGTCACCAAAGGGTTACTGCTCACTTCTAGTGCCATGAAGGTTCTACAAACACAAAACCAAAATACCTATCAATAAAGCCTGTGCCACCGCTATAGGGAGCATAAACCTTAAAACCTTTCCCTCCTGTCCCCTGCACCCCACCGTCGTGGTGCCAAGAAAAATGGTGGACGGTCCCACAACCGTTCCCACCGCCCCTCCCGCGGTCTGTGCAGCCAGCATGATCCCTTCGGAAAATCCGATCAGCTCCGCCGCCGTCTTCTGAAAGCTTCCAAGAAGAATGTTGGAGGAGGTATTGGAGGAGGTTACAAAGGCGCCCAAAAGTCCCACCAGGGACGCTGCCGCTCCGTAATAATGCCCCGTTACCTGGGTGACTCCCTTTGCAATGATTTCCATGAGCCCGCTGCCCTTCAATACCTGAGCCATACTTACCAGAAAGAGAATTCCAAGGGATGTGGGCAGCGCCTTCTTAAGGGTCGCCCTCCAGATGGACGGCAGCTGGTTTGCCGGCAGTAATCCCCTTCTCCGATAAAGCAGATAGGTACACACTGCGGTAATCAGGAGAAGAAAGCCCGCATGGGTCAAAATATGGATTGCTCCGTAGGAATCTGTGGCCTTCACTGCAAAGCCCCGGCCCGTCTCCGTTCCCGGAAAGGAAAGCTGAATCACCGGCTGATAGAGCATCCTGTAAATTGGCTGAACCAGAAGAATCAGCACCGACAGGGCCGTCAGCAGAAGAAACGGAAATACCGCATAGAAGCTTTTCCCGCCCGTTCCTCTCTCTCCCTTTATCTCTTCCCTGCCTTCCTGTTCCATCATCGGCGAATCCATGCTCCAGGGCCTGGTATAAAGACCGGCCCGCAAAAAGCAGTAGCTCACCGCCAGGGCCAGAGTCGTCGGAATAAACGCCGCGATGGTTGCATTCAAAAAGCTTACCAGCAGCTGTCCTGCCCCGTGAATCGTGCTCATCGCCAGCACAAAGGGAAGCATATGGCGGACTCCCTTCCGTCTGCCGTAAAGCCAGCAAATCAAAAGAGCCCCCACCAGGTTGACTCCCCACAGGAAAAGTCCCGCAAGAAGCTTTGTCTTAAACACCTCCGTGGTCTCGGATTGGGCGATTAATTCGTTCCAGGCCAGGGCAAAGGTCCCGTATGTATTGGCCCAGGCATGCCCAAGGAGGGTAATCATCACAGCCCACAAAGGCTTCACTCCTATGGTGCACAGCAGGGGTCCGCAGATAGCCACCGGAACGCCGAATCCCGTAATTCCCTGCAGAAAGCTGGAAAAGAGCCAGCAAAATAATAAAATCAGCATCAGCTGATCTTCCGTCCTTCTCTGCAGCATTTCCTTCACGGAGTCAAATATCTCTCCATGCTGAAGCAGCTCATATAAAAAGACTGCCGGCCAGATAACAAGTAAAATATTGAAGGCGCTGAACGCTCCCTTACACAAATCAATCCCCACAATGGTTAAATTTGCTTTCCCTGCCAGGATGGCGCAGACACCCGCGCACACAGTTCCCAAAAGCGCCGCCTGCTCTGTCTTCATGCGCAGCGCAGTCAGAGAAACAAAAAGAACGCAGATGGGACAGACGGCTCCCAGCCATATTCCAATATTCATAGTCTCTACTTCTTTCGTTACTGTTCACTCCGTGACCAGTAACCTACTTTCTTCCATATTCCTTACAAATCAGGCAAAGTCCTGCAGACAGGCCATTCAAGGTATCAATCCCGGAGCTGTGACCTGTTTCCATAATATCCCAAAGCTGTTCTCTGACGCTCCTCCTGTCCGGTACTGCCGCCATAAGCCTATGATACTTTTCGCCAAATTCACGGCGGACGGCGCTCATCAGATATTGCCTGCTGATGTCATTAGTCTCTTTCTGTCTTTGGCACAGCATATCGGAAAACAGCGCCCACTTTTCCTTAGGAAAGCCCTTCCACGCGGAAAAGGCCAGCAGCATTCCTGTCAGGAAATCATCCCCCGAGGGGGTAAGTCCCATCCCCTGTCCCACCATGGACGATGCCGCAGCTGTCAGGGCTTCCATCTCTTCCAGGCTGCCTTCTTCAATCTGCCTTACCTGTTCCCGCAAAAGTGCCGTCAGCCAGGTATCCTCCGGCTGACTCTCCCGCTGAAAGGCAGCGTCCGAAAGGCCTCCCCTTGTTTTCCCGTTTTCCAAAAGGAAGTTTTTTAGCTCCTCCACAAGAAGCTCTGCCTCCCACAGCTTCAGGCGCTCGGTCATAACCGGATTCCAAACCTTAAGCTCTCCCAGATCCCAAAGGACCTCTCCCAGCCAAAGCCTTGTTTCCTCTATCTCAACATGCTTACGCTCCTTCGCTGCCAAAGACAGCCGGGCAAAGCTCTCTTCCCTTAGGGGTACCCCCAGGGATAAGGGCGTCATGGCAGACGATTCCAAATGAAGCGCCAGAATCCGTTCCTTTGCACATAGATTTACCACATGCTTATAGCAGGAATGCACGGACAGCTGCCGCTTCTCTTTGAAATATTCTGCCGCCCAGGGTGTACATTTCATCGCTCTCTTCACTTCTCACAGGGATACCGGTACAGCCACTGTCTGCGCGCCTCGTCCATAAGCTCCATCACTCCGATGCTGCTGGAGTGAGGCATCTGCGCGCATTCCAGCTCTCCTAGCTCCAGGGCCTTCCGGCAAGCCTCCACCTGATATTCAAGCCCCGTAATCTGCCCGGGAGCCTGATAGCTCTCAATTAATTCCCGATTTAAATCGTATACATCGATCTGCTGACAATTGCTGATATTGTGAATCTTAAGGAAGCCCTGACTTCCATAGATAAAGCCTCTCCGATCCGTTGACACCAGGGCGCTCACATGAAGCACGGCGATTCTGCCCTCCTCCCAGGTGATCACGATCCCGTCCGACACATCGGCTCCCTGCTTATTAAAGATCGCCTTGGAAACCATGGTATCGTAATCCTCTCCAAAGGCCATCAGTGCAAAATTAATGGCATGCACCCCCAGGTCCAGAAGAACGCCTCCGCCAAGGAGGGGATCCATCACCGGCTCACTGTCCGTCAGGGTATAGCCCAGATTGGCTGTCAGAGAGAGAGGGCGTCCAATTACGCCGGAATTCAGAACCTTTTGAAGCAAGTGCCGGGAAGGCATATATCTGCTCCAGACAGCCTCCGTACAGAAGATCCCGGCCCGCTTTGCCAGGGAAAAAATCTCCTTGGCCTGGCTGGCATTCAGCGTAAACGCTTTCTCACACAGAATGTGCTTTCCATATTCAATGCAGAGCTTCATATTTTCATAGTGATTGCACCGGGGGGAAGCCACATAAATAAGCTCCACCTCCGAATCTGCAGCCAGAGCCTCATAAGAGCCATAGGCTCTGGCAATCTCATATTTCTGCGCAAATGCCCGGGCATCTCTTATCTCCCTGGCGCCCACCGCAACAATGACTGCATGTTCCATCCAAGAAACGGTTTTTGCCAGGGTATGCGCGATTGTCCCAAGACCCATGATACCGATTTTCAACATGGCGATTTCCTCTGGCCTTATTGCTCAATCACAAAGGCCTTATCTTTGTTCAAAAGGAAAGGTCTGTAGATTCCTGCTGTGTTGGACAAGGGCAGCACCTCCCTGGGAAGCCGGATTCCAAGGGTATCTACCATCACAGCCCTGCGCTGCTCCATACGCTGATACACCTCCGGATAAGACTCCTGAAGCTCCCTGCGAAGGTCCTCATCCGCAATGATCAAGGCATCCTCGCAGTTTGCGCCTGCATAGCCTTCCATGCTTGGAATGATATCCATCTGGAAGCACATACCGCTCTTGATGGTAATTTCCGAGCCGGCATAGATAGGTGAAGAACACCACTCCTCTGTGGCTCCGTAATGTCCGGGATTCAATACCCAGCCATAGGTCTCCTTGGGGAAGGTTGACTGAACCATTTCATAGATTTCCCCTCCCGTTGCTCCTATCCTCATGTGCTCATACCAGTTTGCCACTGTCATATAATAGGGCGCGGCCAGCTTTTCCATATAATCCTTTGCCTTGCCTGGCAGATCCTCTTCGGAATAAGCCACATAGCCGGTCCGGCAGCTTAAGCCGCCCCGATGTCCCTGGGAACAGTTAAACTCATCTCCCAGGCGGATAACCACATCCGTAGGGCTTACCATCCCCATGGCTTTGCGCTCTCCGGTGGCGATAAGGGTATGGCAGTTTACCTCCAGACCGCCGCTGCACATAAGCTGTGACAGCTCCATCTCGGTCATTCCCGTTCTCAAGCCTGCAACCATGCGCCTGACGGACTCAGAGGCATAAGAAGCCCCATATTCAAAAAGAGCAAGCTCCTCTGCCGTATGGAGAATTCTCACGCCATAGTCCGGCTCAATAAAGAGATCCGTTGCGTTGGAGACATTCTCCTTTCCCGCCGCCTCATAGACCGCATCCACCAGATAGGCCGGCACATCAAAGGTCTGAGGTGTTCCGTACCTGGGATACATCAGCTTCCAGCCTACGATTCCCGTTTTTGTTCCCTTGGAAATCCCCTCCTCCCTCAGAATGTCCTTTAAGTCCTTAAGCTTGTCAATAGGCTGATTGGGCAGGGACAATACCTGATACAATATAGCCTTTACCGGCAGACGGCTGTATTTGTGCATGGGAAGACATTCATTTCCCAGAAGAAGGGACAGGGTGCCGTCTGCCCTGAGGATCAAAATCCCCTCCTCAAATCTCGGCTCAAATCCGATCAAATAATGAAAATTACTGAAATGTTCCCGGTCGGCGTACAGAATTAAGGCCTCATAGCCTCTTCCCTCCATGGCCTGCAAAACCTTGTTAAGCCTCAGCTTATATTCTCCGTCACTAAGAGACGGCATGGTCTTTGGCAGAGGAATACAGGGCTCCGGCACATTCTTTAATACAACCTGCTCTTTTGCAATCATCTGGCTGCTCTCCTTTCTTACTCCTTCTGAAAATGAAGGCGCACATCGCCGTTCGGCAGATATTCTACGGTATTGGCTGACAGCTCAATCTGATTCACAGCCTCAAAATACGCTTCCTTTGTCTCAAATACCGGCTTGTACTCTGCGATAATCCGCTTTGCCTCCTTTGCCTCGTCCGAGAGAAGCACATAGAGAAGACATACCAGGGCTTTGGCGGGATTGATACAGGCCCGCTCCGGATCCACAACATGATAGTCACTGCCGTGAAGATTGCCCGTGGCTCCTGTTGCCTCCGGATGAAGACAGGGCATCAAGCTTGAGATGTCTCCCATGTCCGTAGACCCGCAGGACCACTCTGTGTAAAAGATCTTATTCTCTCCAAACAGCTCCTCCGTGATCTCCTCAAAATGCCGAATCAGCTGTGCATCGCAATGTAATGGCATGTTTCCGGGACGATCATCAATCCTCACATTGGCGCCCAGAGCCGCCGCCGAGGCAGACAAAGCCCGGTTCACCCTTTGATTCAGTCCCACCATGCTTTCGTAGGAGGCTCCTCTCACATAGGAATCCATTTTTACCGTATCGGGAATGGCATTTGCCGCAACGCCTCCCTGGGTTACGATTGGGTGGAAGCGATTGTATTCCCCATCCCGGAAGGTTTCTCTAAGAGCGTTCACCGCCGTCATTCCCACATTGGCCGCGTAGAGCGCGTTGACGCCGTTCCAGGGCTCTACCCCAGCATGGGCCGCTTTTCCCTCAAATTCAAAGTGCTTATTGATACAGCCGTCGCTGCCCCGGATAATATTGAACAGATAGTCCTCCGTATCCGTATGGGCGTGAACCATAGCCGCCATATCCACGTCGTCAAAATATCCCCGGTAGAGATACTCCACCTTGCCTGCATTGTAATGGATAATCCCCTTGCGGATAAGATCCGCACGGAACTCCATGTCAATGGTCTCCTCCGCAGGCACTGCCACAAATCGGATAGAACCCCACATGCCGTCCAAAGCTCCCGGCTCCGAAAGAGCTGCCGCACAGGCCAGAAGCACCGTGGTCTGGCAATGGTGTCCGCAGGCATGCACGGCCTTTGTCTCGGGATCTGCTTCCGGGTGAGTCTCGCACATCAGGGAATCCAGCTCTCCCAAAATTGCAAACCTCGGACCCTCTCTGCCCGTATCCAGATCTGCGATAAATCCCGTGATATTGTCGGGTCTTATAACCGTATAGCCCAGCTTTTCAAACTCACCGATCAGGTACTCCGTAGTCTTCCATTCCTTATAGCCAAGCTCCGGTGTCTTCCATATATGCCGCTCTGTTTTTAAGATCAGCTCCCTGTGCTTTTCCACGCAGGCAACCAGCTTTTCAAATTCTGCTCTCATTGCAACCATCCTTCTTAAACTTTAATTTTCTTATTGGCAAAGTACTTGTCTGATATCAAAATCGCCAGCAGGATAAAGCCCTGAACCATTGTCTGAACATGAATATAAATATTAAACAGATTCATAAAGGTTGTAATTAAGACAATGATGAGACAGCCTGCAACGGTCCCCTTGGCGCTGCCCTTGCCGCCTGTAAAGGTGGAGCCGCCCAAAATTACCATGGGAAGGCAGGTCATAACCGTACTTGTTCCCATATTTCCGTTGGCGCTGTAAAGCCGGGTGGTAAGAAGCACGCCTCCCAGTCCCGTAACAGCCGCGGAAAGAGTCATTGCAATCAGAGTCAGCCACTTTGCATTGATGCCGCAGGCCGCAGCCACCTCCTCGCTGCCTCCCACCGCAAACAGATTTCTTCCAAACTGGGTCTTAAGCAGTACATAATCCACCGCGATAACCAGCAGGATATAGAGGAAGAAGCTGGCCGGGATCGGTCCTAAGGAAGCCTCGCTCACCCTGGAAAACAGTGCATCCTGAATCTGCACGCTTCCGGAGCCTGCCAGCTGAATTGCCACACCCTTGACGCTGAGCATCAGGGCCATGGCCACCAGCCATGCGTTCAGTCTTAGGTAGGCAATCAGATATCCGTGAAGGACCCCCACTGCCGCAGCGCACAGCACTGCTATCACGGCAGCCCCAAAGACTCCGACTCTCGGTACCATCAGCGCGAAAATAACAGCCGCCATGGACATAATCGAACCAATGGCAATATTGATCTTTCCTACGAGCAGCGAAATCATCAGACCCATGGCCACGACTCCGTTTGGGGTCATGGAGAGGAAGATTCCATTGATATTGTAGCTGGTACGGAAGGATGGTCTGGTAACAGCCAGCAGGAGGATCATCACAATGCCTACCAGCCACATCTTATTCTTTTTAATCACATCTTTCATTACCATCTCGTTTACCTACTCTTTCTTCATCTGCTGAGCACACAGCACAATGATCAAAATGATTCCCTTCACTATGGACTGTATGATGGAATTAATGTTCATCAGGTTCATAATGTTGGTGATGAGGCCTACCACCACCACACCAACGAGGGTCCGGACCATGCTGCTTTTATAGCTTCCTGCCGCGCAGCCGCCGATAAAGGTGGCGATGGCCGCATCTCCCTCATAGCCCATTCCCATTGCCGGAGCCGCAGAGCCTGTCCGGGCCGTCATCACGATGGCGGCAATGGCCGCACAAAAGCCGGAGTATACATAGGCAAAGGTTCTGATATTATGTGCATTGATTCCGCTGGCATAGGTTGCAACCTTATTGGAGCCTACCATATACAGCGCCCTGCCTGTGCGGGTCTTTCGAAGAAGAAACTGTGTGAGCAGCATCATAGCCGCCATGCACAGAAGTGTATTGGGAATTCCCAGGATCTCTCCTCTTGCAATATTCCGATAGGCCACCAGGCTGTCATCTACGAAGGTATTGTCTCCCTTGGAATAGATATAGGCAAATCCCTGGGCCAAAAAGGAGGTGGCCAGCGTAATCAGGTACGCATCACCGGGCCCGCTCTTTATAATCTTTCCGGTCAGTCCGTTGATTGCGCCAAAGGCAACTCCGATGGCAATGGATACCAAAAGAATCAACGGGATATTGCCGGTTACATTCAGCATTGGAATGATCACAACCGCACAGGCGGACAGGATATTTCCCACCGAAAAATCAAAGCCATCTGAAATTACAACGGCGGTAAAACCGGATGCCAGAATTCCATTGATACAGATCTGCCGCACAAGATTCGAGATATTGTTGCCTGTGGCAAAGCTATCCGTAAAAATGATTCCAACGAAAATCAATACGACAAGCGCTACCAGGCCAGCATGATCGCTTATCATGTTTAACCAATTCTTACTTTTCCCTTTCATTTTCCGCTACCTCTTAAATCGCATTTTCGATAAAATCACGTGCAGTCATATCCGAAACATTGAAATCTCCGGCAATGGTTCCGTTCTTTATGACAAGGATCCTGTCACTCATGCCCATAATCTCCGGAAGCTCAGAGGAAATCATAATGACACTCTTTCCCTCTTTCACCAATTCATTGATCAAAAGATAAATCTCATATTTTGCGCCCACATCAATTCCTCTGGTGGGCTCGTCAAAGATAAATACGTCAATCTCTGTGTTCAGCCACTTTCCGATGACAATCTTCTGCATATTGCCGCCGCTCAGATTAAATACCGTCTGCTTCAGATTCGGCGTCTTAATCCGAAGCTTCTCCACCATCTCCTGAGAAATCTGCTGTTCCAGTTTTCCGCTGAGCATTCCGCTTTTACAAGCTTTCTTCAAATTGGCTGCCGTAATATTCCAGTCCACCGGAAGGGTTCCCATGAGTCCCTCCAGCTTTCTGTCCTCACTCAGATAGCAGATCCCATGCTTAATGGCCTCTGCCGGGCTGTTGATCTCGATTTTCTGACCCTTCAGATAAATCTCACCGCTGTCCTTGTAGTCAATGCCGAAGATTGCCCTGGCTATCTCGGTGCGCCCTGCTCCCACCAGGCCGGCAAGACCCAGCACCTCTCCCTTTTTCAGAGAAAAGCTTACGTCCTCAAATAAGCCCTGGCTGGAGAAATTCTCTATGCGCAGAATCTCCTCATTTTCCGAGCAGTCTCCTTCCCGCTTCGGATACACCTCTGTGATCTCTCGTCCTACCATGGCCGTAATAATTTCATTCCGGTCTGTCTCGCTGACCTCCTTTGTCTCAATGACCTCTCCATCCCGGATAATGGTGATGGAATCACAGATAGCAAAAATCTCTTCCAGCTTGTGGGAGATATAGATCACCGTCACACCCTGCTTCTTCAGATCCGCTACCACCTGGAAGAGAACCTCGCACTCCTTATTGGTCAGGGTAGCCGTAGGCTCGTCCAGAAGGATCAAGCGCGTTTCCTCATAAGACAGCATCTTGGCAATCTCCACCATCTGCTTTTGGGCAATGCCAAGAGTTTCTACCAGGGTAAAGGGATCCAGATCGCTTCCCACCATATTGAGAACTCTCTGCGTATCCTCCTTAAGCTTCTGGTAATCAATCATCCCTTTTTTTCTGGGAAGCCTTCCCATATAGATATTTTCTGCAATGGATAGAATGGGAACCAGGTTAAACTCCTGAAACACGATACTAATTCCGCAGCTTCTGGCATCCAGAGGATTATTGATGACTGCTTCCTTTCCGTCTATGAATATGGAGCCAGTGTCCTTGGAATAAACGCCGTTGAGGATTTTCATCAGCGTGGACTTGCCCGCGCCGTTTTCTCCTACCAGAGCATGCACCTCTCCCTTTTTCACACGAAAGGAAACCTGATTCAATGCCTTTACACCGGGAAATGATTTTGATACGTCTTTTACCTCAAGAATATAATCACCCATATGATTTCCTACCTTTTTATGAAAGGGGGTGCCGCAAAACAAGACAGCCCCCCTTCACTCTGTTTTCATCAATAGTCACAGAAGCTCAAATCTGCATTGTCCTTATCAAACAGCATATAAGCCACGTTGGCCAAATGCTCATCCACATCTACCCACTGTACATCCTGGGCATCCTTCACGTCCTCACCTGCCAAAAGCTTCTCCAGAATCCTTGCTCCGGTTACGGGACCGTTCTTAGCCGGACATCCGGTAATAATATCAAGCTTTCCGTCAATCAGCATCTGCATGGTCTGCTTGGAGGAGTCGTTGGTTGTGATAATGATGTCATCGAAATCAATTCCCAAATTCTCAATGGCCTCAACGGTTCCCCAGGTAATCACCTCTGTGGTAGAGATAATTGCATCAATGTCCGGATTTGCCGTAAGGGCGTCCTCGGTGTAGCTTAAGCCCAGAGCCCGGTCAGAATTACAGTCAATCTCATTTACAATCTCAATGTCCGGATACTCCGCGCAGGCATTGCGGAAGCCCGTAAGGAACTGCTGTGTAATGGTAAAGCCCTGGGGAGAGGTCAGGCACAAAATCTTTCCCTTGCCGCCCATCAGCTCAATGGTAGCCTTCGTAAGATCATAGAAAGCCTTCTCATTGTCCCACTGTACGTAATAAATCAAATCATGGTGCAGATAATCTCCCATCTCCGGGATCAGGTTACTGCTGACCGTAATATTTACTCCCGCATCCAAAGCCTTTTTCAAGGTAGGCGCAATTGCCACAGCATCCAGGTCGTGCACATAAATACCCTTCACGCCCTGTGCCACCATACTCTGGATGGCGTCAATCTGCTTCTGAACGTCACCATCAGAGTTCAATGTAATATTTGCCCAACCAAGCTCCTCGCAGATCTCTTCTCCGCCCTCTGCCAGTGCCGTACAATACTCGTCTACACTTCGTACCACCACGCCGTATGTAACGTCAGATGTGGGCGCTGCTTCTGCCCCTTCTTCTTCTGCAGGCGTCTCCTCCGGTGCCGGAGCCTCTGCCTCCTCCTCTTCTTCTGCAGGCGCCTGTGCAGGCTCACTCTTGCTGCCCCCGCATGCTGCCAATGATGTTACGATGAGAATCATTCCCAACAGCATTGCTAACTTTTTCTTCATTTTTTTGCTTCCTCCTTTTTTCATGTGTTGTTTATTTCAACAATTCGAATCGATTTTAATGTGCCTTCGAATCGTCTACATTTACAAACTAGCATACTTCTTACTCCCGTGAAATGTGCACAACGAACAAATCACCTCTGTCTTTTTGTGCAGCCAGCGCATTCAACGAGGCTAATAAACTCTTTATAATTTAGATAAAAATCAAACCAGGAGGTTACTTTTATGACATTTGATCTGATGATAAAGAATGCGAAGCTGGTCAGCGAGGATTCCATTGATTCCGTGAATCTCTACATCGCAGGCGAAAAGATAGCGGCCGTCACATCCGTGAACTGTATTTATGACGCGGCACAAGTCATTGACGCAGAAGGCCATTACGTATTCCCAGGCTGCATTGACACCCATTCTCATCTGGGAGATTTTGACGGAGAAGAGGAGCAGCAACAGTTCTCCACGGCAGCGGCGGCCATCGGCGGCTTTACCACCTGCATAGACATGCCCACCAACAATCCCGTAGTCTCCACCCCCGAAAGATTTCAGAAAAAGCTTAAGGGACTTGAGAAAATTTCCTATGTAGACTTCGGCATGTACGGCGCCCTTATCAAAGACAACCAGGATCAGCTTGCAGCCATAGACGCCGCCGGAGCCCTGTGCTTCAAGTCCTTCCTCTCCCCCAGCGGCGGAGGCTTCACCTCCCCCAACATGTACGAAGCCAGAGAAGCTCTTAAACGCATCGGACAGGCCGGCAATATGGCAGCCTTCCACTGCGAGGACTACTTCATCATTGATCGCTGCTTCACACATATGGTAGAGAATCATCTGATCACCCGGCAGGATTCCCTGGATGCCCGCCCCCTCTCGGCAGAGCTCCTCGCCACCAGAGACATGGTTGAGCTCGCCAGAGAAACCAAAACCCCCATACATATCTGCCACGTAAGCCACCCGGAGGTTGCCGCCATCATCGAGCAGGCTCAGCAGGAAGGAATTGATATCACCGGAGAAACCTGCGCCCATTACCTTACCTTCTCCCAGGAGGATTTTCTGGCAAAGGGACCCCGCTGGAAATGCGCGCCCCCTCTTCGGGAGCCGGCCGCCAGAGAAGGCCTGTGGGAGTATGTACAAAAAGGCGTTCTCTCCTGCGTCTGCTCCGATCACTCTCCCTCCAGCAAAGAATGCAAGGACGACTCCGTACAGCCAACCTACGATACGCCAAACGGAATCAGCGGCATCCAAACCTGCGTAACCGCCTTCTACAATGAAGCCGTCAACAAGCGGGGCCTCTCTCCCACCCTTCTCGCCCGGGAGATGTCCGCCAACCCCGCCCGCCGCTTTGGTCTCTACGGCCGAAAAGGAGCCCTGAAGCCTGGCTTCGACGCTGATCTCATTCTTTTCGATCCGGACCTTACATATACCATCACAGCCGAAGAGCTTAAGTACAAGCATAAGCTCTCCGCCTTCGTGGGATATGAAGGAAAAGGCCGCCCCGTACTCACCCTGCTTCGCGGACACGTGATCGCCAAAGACGGAGAACTGACCTCTAAGGACAGTATCGGCAAGGCCCTCTTAAAGCATTCTCTATAAAAACTTTTTTAAAAAGCAACATCTTGAAGTTAAGCCTTGAAAAGTTTATGCAGGCTCCGGGCAAGAACCGCCACTCCTATTCGGAGCGGCCCTCCTCCCCTGCGCCGGTCAGCTTTTCAGGCTTAACCTCTCCACATTGAATACAAAGGAGATACTTCCATGGAAAAATCCAAGATTTCTTTTGCTGCAGTGGGAGACTCTCTCATCGTCTCCCCCATCAGCAAAACAGACCCAGACATGCTGGCGCTCCAGAACATATTCTCCGGGGACGACATTGTCCTCACCAATCTGGAGGGAAGTCTTCACGAGTACGAGCCAACCGTCTACCCCTCCCCAATAAGCGGCGGCGACTGGGTGACACTGCCCCCCAAGGCAGTGGAGGACCTAAACTGGCTCGGCTTCAACCTCTACTCCCTTCCCAACAACCACAGCTTTGACTGGATGTGCGGCGGCATCCTGAAAACCATCGAAAATCTCAAAAAGCATCACGCCGTATACGCCGGAATCGGCGCCAATCTGGCCGAAGCCTGCGCCCCCGCCTACTACAGCACCCCCGGAGGCAGAGTGGCCCTCATCGCCTTCACCACCTCCTTCGAGCCCTGGCAAAAAGCCGGAGTTCAGCGCAGAGACGTCATCGGAAGACCCGGCCCCTTCACCGTCTCCCACAAAACCGTCCATCAAATCACAAAGGAAGAGATGACCGCTTTAAAGGCCATCAGCCAAAAAACCAGCCTCCCCTTTACCAGCCGCGGAGAAAACGCCTGCACCTTCGCCGGCATGGAATTTGAAGTAGGAGAAGCCGGAACTAAAACCTATCTTAACGAAACCGACCGTAATCTCATAAAAACATGCATCGCTCAGGCCTCCCGCCAGGCAGACGTAGTCCTAATCAGCTGCCACACCCACGAAGGCGCTCCAAAAGACCCGGAAAAAAACACCAACTTCCAGGAAGAGCTGGCCCATTTCTGCATTGACTGCGGCGCCCAAGCCTACATCGCCCACGGCCCCCATTTACTCCGGGGCGTCGAATGGTACAAAAAAGCCCCCATCTTCTACAGCTTGGGCAACTTCTTCTACCAATGCGAGCTCATCGAACGCCAGCCCGAGGAATTCTACCACAAATTCCGCGACTTCGATTCCGACGCCACCGCCGCCGACGTCTTCGACTACCGCATAGAGTCCGGAGGCATCCTGGGAGAAACCAACCCCAAATACTTCCGGTCCGTAATCGCCAAATTCCAGCTAACCAACCGGGAGGTAACGGAAGTCAAGCTCATCCCCATCACCCTGCAATTTACCGCCCACCGCTCCACCAAGGGAACCCCCAAAATCCCCACCCCCGAAGAAAGCGCCTCCATCCTCACCCACATGGCCAATCTAAGCAAGCCCTACAACACAAGCTTCCAAATATTCTCCGAATACGCCATCACCACCCCACCGGAGGCGGTATAAAATCAACACCCTCCCGACAGGGCCGGACAAAAAATAAGCCGGCAGACGTTTCCGATATCCAGTGTCCGGCTGTTCGCGTACATGGTGTCTGATATTGGCGGATGAACGTACAAAGCGTACAACAGGCAACGCCTGTCACCTTAGCAAAATCGTTCGTCCGACAAGAGCAGACACCATGTACGAGAACCGTCCGAACACGGATATGGAAACGTCTGCCGGCTTATTTTTTGTCCGGCCCGCCCCAGCCTACCGCTGTATCAACCCACTCTCATTCCCAATCCCCACAAAAATCAAACAAAGCTGCAACTGAAAACAATACTCCCAATCACTCAGATCATTCCCCAACATCTCCTCACACTTCTTAATCCGATACCGCACCGTATTCCGATGAAGATACAACCGATTCGCCGTCTCCATAATACTGCAATGACAATCCAAATAAGCCTTCAACGTCCGCTGCAGCTCCACATTCATCTCATCCTCCGGAAACGCCAGCTCCTTTAGCATCCGCCTACAAATATCATCAATCTGCCGATTCGACATCCCCTTCAAAAACTCCAAAATATTCTTCGGCTGATAATGCAAAATCCCCTCATGCCCCACAGGCATATTATTGAGCCCTTCCACCGCCTCCCAGTAAGAATTCACAATCGTCCCCGCATCATAAGCGCTGTTCCCGTACGCAAAGAGGACCTCATCATCAAACACCCTCTTAAGGGTATCCCGAATCTCCCCCAGCCGCTCATCCAAATGTTTCCTCTTCTTCTGCAAAAGCAGCACATACCTCCACCCCTCAATATCCGGCAGCACCAAAACGTCCCCAGAATAGTAATCCTCAATCTTCCGCTTCAAATAATCATAAACCAAAATATACCGTTCCTCCCTGCGCATAAACTGCTCCGCCCGAAACCTCTGGTTTTCCGTCTGCCGAAACCGAACTGCAATCACACAATAATAACCGCTGGCCCTCAAATGATGAGCCTGCCCAATGGCCAAAATCTGCCTGGCCGACAGGCATTCACATTCATTCCCCTCTGTCATCAGCTTCAAAAAATTATTCCGAAACTGCATCTCATTAAAATAGGCATACAAATTCTTATAAAAATGTATGCCAAACATCAAAAGCAGCTCCTCCATCACAAAAGCCGAAATAGCCGCCGTATTTTCATCGTCAAACACAACCACATAATGAGTATTCCTGCTGATAGAACGAATCGGATAAATAAAGCTCTGCTCCTTCCGTCCCTCCTCCAGGACAGGCTTCTGCCAATATTCATTGTCCTCGCTGTTGAGCCCCTTTACCAGCTTCACCGCCATCTGCTCCTCAAAGGCGTCCGTATTGCTGACCGCACAAATCTCCCCAAACATATCCACAACCGCCACATGCTTTTTCACCGTAGTACTAAACACATTCAGCAGGCGCTTCAAAGAAGCCCCATGACAGACAAGATTGTAAAACTTTTTTTGTACGTTAAGAGCATTCAAAAGATCCTCATTCTCGTTATCCCAAAGCAGAGACAGAAAGCAGTGGTAAACCTCCCCCAGAGTGCGGCTGATAGGAATGCGAATAAGCGGAAAGCCTACACTGTCCGCTGTCTCTATCACCTCCGGCTCCAGCTCATCCAGAAAACGCCCCAGCTTAATCCCAAGGCCTGTGCAGGGAAGCTCATTCAGCCTTAAAATCAGCTGACACAGCTCCTCCTGCCGCCCCTTATAAATCATGCCTGTGGTAATGATAAAGCTGTTTACCGGAACATACGAAATGACATCGGGAGTTTCCGTAGATTCAACCGTTGAAATCGTACGCTCTAAATCCGCCTTTGGATTCATTACTGTCAAGTCCCTGAGGCTCTCGTTTTCCAACAGACTCTTTAATGTCATAACGTACCCCCATATCCGAGAAACGTTTCCAAAATCCGAGATGCATCTTAAATATTTTATTATATATCATTGGATGTCAGCAGTCCAATCCCGATATTCCCCCAAATAGGTACAGGCTTGTTATTCCGCAAACTTATTCTTGTGATCATAGCGATCAAAGTGAAGCTTTTCCCCAATCAGATATTGATAAATCTCGTCTACGATCTCAATTCCGCCGTTTTCCTCATACCTTTTTCTGCGAAGCTGTCCCCGTTCTCCCGGGTAGTAAACCTTATCAAAGCCCTTGGCCGGCCTTACTTCTGAAAGCTCATCAAGAACCTGAGACATATTCTGCTTAAACTGCTCCATAGGAACAAAGCGGGAAGGATCAAAAACCATATGAACATGCCCCAGACAGCGCCCCTTGGAAAGATCCTCATACATAGAGCTCACATGCTTTCCAAAGGGTACGCCCAGCATAATACCGGCAAGCACATCCACCATCATCATCAGCCCATACCCCTTCGCTCCCGCTATGGGAACCAGCGCGTTGACCTTCATGGAATCTGTTGTAGGCTCCCCATGCTCGTCCACGGCCCAGGTATCCGGAATCGGCTCCTTTCTGGAACGGGCCACCAGAATCTTTCCCCATGCCTGAACCGTTGTGGCCATATCAAAGATGACGATTCTCTCATCGGCCGTAGGCGCCCCAAATGCAATGGGATTCGTTCCGTAAAAGGCCTCCGTTCCCCCAAAAGGCACTACCATGGGATCCGACTGACACATATTGATGGACACCATGGACTCTTTGGCCGCCATCTCCGCATAATAGCCAATGCTGCCGCTATGAGAAATGTTTCGAACCCCTACAATTCCCACCCCGTTTTCCTTTGCAAGTTCTATGGCATGCTCCATAGCAAGAGAAGCCGCCACATAGCCACAGCCATTATCGCCTTCAAACATCCCCGTACAGGGGCCTGTCCGATCAAAAGAAAATCGGGGATTCACATTGATGCCTCCCTTGGCAATCCGCTCCGTATAATATTCCACCCGCACCGCTCCATGGGAATGAATGCCCTTATAATCGGACCACACCAAAATATCCGCCATTTTCGAGGCGTGTTCCTCCCTCATTCCGGCTCCCATAAATTTTTTCATCATCAGCTGCTTTAGTTCTTCCGGCTTTACCTTCATAACAACTGTCCTTTCTTCCGTTTCAATTCCCAATCTTGGCCTACAGCGAAGCGTCCCGATTGCAATCCTTGGAGTAAATATAAGCAAAGGGCTCTCCTCTGCCTACGCCATAAGCCCCCTGTAGGCAATAAGCTCCCATAAAGATATAATCACCCTTTTTCACCGGAACCCAGTCGTTATCCAGATTGTACATGCCCTCGCCAGAATAGATATAAGCCCCGTGCTCCTGCACATGGGTCTCCACATAACCATGGCAGGCTCCCGGCCGAAATTCCAGAATATGGAAATTCATATCAAAACCAAGATTTCCGGCCGCCGGAAGAAAGTCCTTTACAAGCACATCCTTCATTCCCTCGTATTCTACCCATGGAACCTCGTTGATATTCCCTATGACAGTATGGGCCTCATAGCCCTCCAAATGTTCATAAGCTCTCTTATATAGGAAGGCCCTGGCCATTTCCCCCTGGTTCTCAAAATATAATTTCTGATTCTCCGGGCAGAAAATATAACCGCCGTCTGTAAGCACCGCCTCCTCATTCTCATTCCAAACCTTCAGTTTGCCTTCAAACAGATAGAAGAAGGTTTCCACTCCATTACCGCCAAAACCTGTTATATTCTTTCCCTGCGGCTGAATCGTCAAAAGGTAGTCCACAAAAGAGGCCCCCAGTTTCGGCGATGACAAAATCGTCATTTCACAGCCCTCAAATCCCGGAACTACATTTTTCACCAGCCCGTCCGGTTCCAGAAGGGTATAAAGCTCCTTCTTCACAACGGAACGATTCATCAGCAAATCACTTCTGTAGCCTGTAACCTGATTCAGATAACTCATACGTCAAAAACTCCTTTTTTTTTATCATAAAACGGTTCCTTGGGTTTTTCATTATACCGGGATTCCAATTTTCTTTGCCGGTTTTGTAGCTTTCGCACAATGATTATGGAAACACTGTAAAAGCCATATCTTAAACAATTTGCTTAAGACCGTTTATAAGTGCAAAAAGGGCTGCCGCATTTTACGACAGCCCTGACTTATACCTTAACAGACGAAACCCTTCCAACCCACAAGCGTATGCATTGACCTATAGAATATACTTTTTCACTATAAAAGGCCGCTACTTTCTGTTTGGCTTTCTTTTTATGCCCAATAATTTAATCAAATCAGGAAACATTGATGTGTCAGTCGGTTCAAACATGACCCATTTACCATCACGATAGGTTTGTGCTTCATCATAAATTTTTTGAACTTGTTCAGAATAATGATTCCGCTCTGTTTCAAATTTTGCTCTCTCATCTTTTCCAAAAATAATCATAAAACCTATACACTTTTCTCTTGCATATAACGCACAAAGTGTTTTACCGCCTCGACGGTATTTATACTCATACGTCCATGCTTTACCGCCTTTATTCCACTGGCATTCCATTTCATATTTTTCATCAATTAAAATGCACAGCTTATTCCATACATCATATAAAGATTGTCCGACTAAAGCAGTCATTTCCTCTGCATTAGGTATTTTATCGAGCATAGTTGTTTCTCCTCCATAATTTCCAAATTTTATTTAACTAATTTCTTTTTCAAAATAATATATTAAAATATAATTTTTTTCAATCATCCCAATTGTTTTTGTATTTTTTGTGTTCCTTGACTTTTATTAAGCATATATGCTACCCTCCATGTATAAGGAGTTGCCCTGACCAAGACCTTCAAAAGCAAGCCGCCAGAATTTCAACAAAAATCTGATTTTCTAAAAGTGCAGCAAATACACTTTTAAAGTAAATAGTGCTTGATATTCGCATTACTTCGCAGATGTGCGTCAGCACAGTACGAAATTGGCTCAAACAAGCCAGATTGGAAGGTATAAAAAACATGATTATCAGAGAATATCGCCCCTCAGACTGTAAATTCTTAGCGGATCTATTTTATCAGACTGTCCATTCCATAAATGCCAAAGACTATACAGACGAACAGTTAAACGTCTGGGCAACTAGCAATGTAAACATAAACGAATGGAATCAATCTTTATCCGAGCATTTTACACTTGTTGCCGTGAAAGACCGCATCATAGTAGGTTTTGGCGATATTGACAGGACGGGCTACCTAGACAGGCTATATGTCCACAAGGACTATCAAAGTCAAGGGATTGCCACCGCTATCTGCAATAAGCTGGAGCACGCTTTTGAGATAAGCAAAATAACCACACATGCTTCCATCACTGCAAAACCATTTTTTCTCCACAGGGGATATAGCATCATTAAGGAGCAGCAAGTAATCCGGTCAAATATCTCTTTGACGAATTATATTATGGAAAAGCAGTTTTAATGTAAATGGTGAACCACACGCTACAAAAGTATACCCTACGGGTACCCCATTAACGCATACCCCTGCGAGGTGGACGGACTTCGTCCGTTAAGGTATCCTTCCAAGTTGCCAGGCATTGCTTCCCTATCGTAACTGGCAAATCATTATGTATTCTTCTTCATTCTCCTTTACTACTTCAAAACCTACTTTCCGATACATATTAAGAGCATAATTCTCCTTCTGAACGGATAAAGATATCTGTTTATATCCCTTGTCTTTCAAAAATTGCAGCATTTCTCTCATAAGTGCTGTGCCTAGCCCTAAGTGCCTGTATTCTTCATACAGCGATACGGCAAGCGAAGGCGTTTCATCATCAATATACCCATAATCATTCATAATACGCGCCCATACTGCGCCCACAATCTTTCCTTTTACTTCCGCAACTAAGCACCAATCATCTGCTTTTCCAAAATCAGCGATATATACTTGAAGCTCTGGCTGTTCAATAATAGATTTTGGCAGTTTTTCTATCCCTTTTGGAATAAAAATCGCTTCATACAGAAAGTCAGATAATACTGAATACTCACTTTCTTTGATTTCTCGTATTTTATAGTCCATATCTTTTTCTCCATTCAACCACTATCACGCAAAATGCACATAATCGCATTGGGTATCTATGCGTAACAATTTTATTCCCATTTTCTGCAGTTCACTAACAAGTCCGATATGGTCTGGATGATAATGTGTTGCCAAAATATAAGTAATATCGGTACGAGGAATATATCAATTCGCCACTTGCCACTACCTTAATCAGCAAATATGAAAGTTGTCATTTAGTTGTAATTTCTTCAGTTGCAAAAATCTTGCTACATAATTCAAAATATTCATCATAAGATATTTCCGTTCCATTCAATGTATATTTTCCTTTGCCCTCCACATTATCTTCATCAACAAGTTCTTCATGAAAATTCATTTCTGCAACTAAATTATCTGCCCCTTCAAATTTTTCCATATGGTATGCTTCATATCCTGTATGCAT
>JAAVZL010000059.1 GCA_022791635.1 Lachnospiraceae bacterium | reverse complement strand
TTGCGGTACTGGAATCAGCAAAGTCTGTTTAGTGCACAGAAGGATTTACAGACACATACTTTTGTGGCTGGAAATTCTTCTTGGTAAGGGTGTACTGGGCAGACTTTGCGGTACTGGAATAGGAGAATATGATGAGTACAGATAGATATGTAAGTCCTTTGTCCGAGCGGTATGCCAGCAAGGAAATGCAGTATATTTTTTCCCCGGATAAGAAGTTTCGGACCTGGAGAAGGCTATGGATTGCTTTGGCGGAGACGGAGAAGGAACTGGGACTAAATATTACCCAGGAACAGATCGATGAGTTGAAAGTCCATCAGGACGATATTAATTATGATGTGGCGAAGGCCCGGGAAAAGGAAGTTCGCCATGATGTGATGTCTCATGTGTATGCTTACGGGCAGCAGTGTCCTAAGGCAAAGGGGATTATTCATTTGGGGGCTACCTCCTGTTATGTGGGGGATAATACGGATCTCATTGTGATGACTGAGGCTTTAAAGCTGGTGCGCAAGAAGCTGGTGAATGTGATTGGGGAGCTGGCGCATTTTGCGGAGGAGTATAAGGCTCTGCCTACGTTGGCGTTTACGCATTTTCAGCCGGCCCAGCCTACTACGGTGGGAAAGAGAGCGACTCTGTGGATGCAGGAGTTTTGCCTGGATCTGGAGGATCTGAACCATGTGATTTCTACTATGAAGCTTCTCGGCTCCAAGGGAACCACGGGAACCCAGGCGAGCTTTCTGGAGCTGTTTGACGGGGATCAGGAGACCATTGACAAGATCGATCCTATGATTGCAAGGAAGATGGGTTTTTCGGAGTGCTATCCGGTGTCGGGACAGACTTACTCCCGAAAGGTGGATACCCGGGTGCTTCATGTTTTGGCTGGGATTGCGGCCAGTGCGCATAAGATGTCCAATGATATCCGGCTTTTGCAGCATTTGAAGGAGGTAGAGGAGCCCTTTGAAAAATCGCAGATTGGCTCTTCGGCCATGGCTTATAAGCGAAATCCCATGCGCAGTGAGCGGATCGCCTCTCTGTCCCGGTATGTGATGGTGGATGCCCTGAATCCGGCCATTACCTCTGCTACCCAATGGTTTGAGCGGACGTTGGATGACTCGGCCAACAAGCGTTTGAGCATTCCGGAGGGATTTCTGGCTGTGGACGGGATTTTGGATCTCTGCCTCAATGTGGTGGATGGTTTGGTGGTATATCCCAAGGTGATTGAGAAGCGCCTGATGTCTGAGCTTCCCTTTATGGCTACGGAGAATATTATGATGGATGCGGTAAAGGCAGGAGGAGACCGTCAGGAGCTTCATGAGCGGATCCGGGAGCTTTCCATGGAGGCCGGAAGGAATGTGAAGGTAAATGGCGGGGAGAATAATCTGCTGGAGCTGATTGCTGCGGATCCGGCTTTCAATCTGTCTCTGGAGGATTTGAAGAAAACCATGGAGCCCTCCCGCTATGTGGGGCGCTCGAAGGAGCAGGTGGATGCTTTCCTGAGCCAGGTGGTGAAGCCGATTCTGGAGGAATACAAAGATTTGCTTGGCGTGAAAGCGGAGATTACGGTCTGAAGCGGAAATTGCCAAGGATTTGGATACACAAACATAAAGAAGAGGAAAACAGGAAAGACTTTTACATAGTAGTATTCGTAAAAGTCTTTTCTATGCTATAAGGTACGGGGTAAAGATGATAGGATCGGTATTGGTTTTGGTGATTGGCTTTGCACTGCTGGTGAAGGGTGCGGATTTCTTTGTGGAGGGAGCCTCGGATATTGCCAGAAAGCTGGGCATTCCGTCTATTGTGATTGGACTTACCATTGTGGCTCTTGGGACCTCTCTTCCGGAGCTGGCAGTCAGTGTTACGGCGGCGTTGAAGGAAAGCAATGATATTGCCTTAGGAAATGTCACAGGGTCGAATATCATGAATCTTCTGGTTGTGGTTGGACTTGCGGCGGTGATTCGTCCTATAACGGTCAAACGCTCTGTGCTTAAGCGGGACTATGTGATGTCTCTCTTGATGACCCTTTTGATGCTGGCAGGAGCAGCGGATATTTTTGGGAATAACGGGAAAGCGTCCATCTCGCTCTTGGACGGGGCGGTGCTTTTGGGGGTTACGGCCGGTTATATGTATCATCTGATCCGCACGGCAGTGCGGAATCGTGTGGCGGAGCAGTTTGGGATCACACGGCCTCTTCCTTTAAGCCTGCTATTCTGTATCGGCGGGGCAGTGGCTATCATTGGCGGCGGTCAGATGGTGGTAAATTCTGCCACGGATCTGGCTTACGGGATAGGAATGAGCGAGACTCTGGTAGGGCTTACCATTGTGGCCGTGGGAACCTCTTTGCCGGAGCTTGTTACCTCTGTGGTGGCAGCCAGAAAGGGAGAGAGTGAGATTGCCCTGGGGAATGTCCTTGGCTCCAATATTTTAAATATCGGATTTATCCTGGGAACCTCCGGAGTGATTCATCCTATTACCGTGGGAATGGAAAATGTGTATGATATGCTCATTCTGATTCTGTTGACGGCAGTATTCCTTGTGCCTCTTTGGATCAGGCAGAGGGTAAGCCGCGGGACGGGGGCAGCTATGCTTGGCTGTTATTTGGGGTATATGGTTTATATTGTTGTGCGGTGATGGGGAAAAGAACCTCAAAGCAAAAAACCTTTAGCCGGAGGAATAGGATGTTTGGAAATCTGGGATTTTCTTATATAGGACTAATATACATGACTGGACGCCTTGGTCTTTATGGTTAGTTGCGGCTTTCGTTTTAATGATAATGTACGAAGCATGGTGGATGCGCTATTTTCGGAGTGAACGTAAGCTGTCGGACTTTTACAGTGGCTTTTTAGGTATCCCCTTAGCCGGGGCAACTCTGCCGGTAATTGCTTTTTTCATGTTGGGAATGTATGGAAAAGTTATATGGATGCTAATGGCAACGGTTGTTTTGGGCATCGGTCATATAGGCATACAGATTCAACATAAGAAACGTATTGTCCAAACAAATTTATTGTGTTAGAGAAGCGACTTCACCGAAGAGCGTTCAATGAGCTCATCGGATTTGACGGTGATCAAGGTATCTGTTTCCTCTCCGCGGATCAAATGATCCAGCATTTCTACAGCCAGTCGCCCCATGAGATCTTTGTCCACGTTGATGGTAGTCAAAGCAGGGTGATAGTAACGGGACAAAATGATATCATCCACACTGCAGATCGAAAAGTCTTCCGGAAGATGGTAGCCCTTGTCCTGCAGATAGCTCATAATGCCGATGGCAAGAATATCGCCGGTACAGTAGATAGCGGTAGGGAACTCTTTGCAGCGAAGGATGGCTTTGACGCATTCCTTGGCGGAGTTCTCGTCGTCGGCCTCTGCTTCGGAGCGAATCCACTCCAATGGAACCTGAATACCGGCTTCAGATAAAGCCGTTTTATAGCCATTAAAAGAATTCAGATAAAAATCAGCAATAGAGCCAACGCCGATGAAGGCGATTTTTTTATGCCCTTTGGAGATGAGGTGCCTGGTTGCAGTGTAGGCGGAAAGCTGATAATCCATCTTGACACAGGGGTATGGAGGGTTGCTCTTTTGGGTGTCAATGATCACAAAGGGGACCTCGGCCTTGGCGATATAGGCCTGCATATCACTGGAGATATCTCTCAAAAAAATAATTCCGTCTGCATTGGACTGGGAGAGGGCATCCGCAAGGTGAGAATTTTCAAAGCAGCTGCTCTCCGGAGATAAGACGATGTTGTAGCCTAAGGCACCTCCTATCTTTACAATGGAATTTAAGAGAGCAACATAGAAGAAATTGTCAAGAGGTGACGTCTTTGCTTCTATGGAAACAATGATATTGAAGCTTCTGTGCATGGTCAGTCGCCTGGAGTTCAAATTGGGAGTATAATTCAGGTCATCTATGATTTTTAAAACGCGTCGGCGCGTATCCTCGCTGACGCCTTTTTTATTGTTTAGGACAAAGGAAACGGCAGACACCGATACGCCGGCCAGCTCTGCGATTTGCTTGATGGTTATTTTGCTCATAAGTGTACTCCTTTTTACGAAGCTTTTGACTTAATGGGCTCATTATAACATAAGTGCAAGGTTTGGTAAATAGATCTATAACGATCTTTTGCAGAAAATAAAACGTTTTAGAACTGTAAATATTTCACAACCTTTTCTCTGTGATTATAGACAAAAATATTGGTTATTTTTTTATTAAAATATCACAGAAAATAATATATTTATGAAAATTATTGACAATAAAATGGATTAGTGCTAAGATGGTCCTACAAAACTAAAACGGTTTAGCTAAAAAGACAAAAATACGAAAGGAGGAAGAGGGAAGTGCCAGTATACGAGTCGATTAAAAATGCAGATAACAGAATTGTGGTTTCAGGTGAGAGCAGAGATTCGGTAGTTTTTGGCTGGGAGAAGGTAATCGATGCTCTGGCAGAGCAGGCAGACGCAGGGAGAAAACGGATTGCCCTGGACGGTTGGTATGGCATTGGTTTTGAGAAGATAGCAAGGTCTTTGGAAAAGAAGCTCAAGGCTCAGGGAAAAGAGGTGGTTCTATATCCGGCCTGTCAACTGTTTTGCTCAAGAGAAGAGATCATTGCTTATAATCAACCTTACGTAACAACGGATCCTGGCTTTGGGAAGGTGAATAAGACAGGTGTAATGGAAGACATCATGCAGTCAGAAGCGGTTGCCAAGGTGAGAGAGCTTTTGTCAGAAGAAGGAAAAAGGATCGTAATCATCTATGGAATGGGGGCTTCCATTCCGGAATTGGCAGAACTTCTGGATGTGAAATGCTATGTGGATAATACCCATCAGAAAGTCCAATGGGATATGTGGGAGGGAAAGCTTTCCACCTTTGGATGTCAGGAGTCTACAAAGGGCTATGACTGGAAGGAATACAATTATTCCGACTACTATCTTTTGAAGCGCCAAAAGGATTATATGTATCAGGTAATGGATTTCTATGTGGAGAATTATGTTGCAGAGGATTTGGTGCTGGTTCCCCGGAAGGCCTACGATGAGATCATGTCTACGCTGGTAAAGTATCCCATTCATGAGGTGAAGATTTTCAGTCCGGGGCCATGGGGAGCCTATCGGTATGAAACGATGGATTATGGCGTGGAGGGATTGGCGAACAATGCGTGGAATAAAATTGCAGGACCGGAGCTTCGCATTTTGATTGATTTTGGAGGAGAGAGAAGTATTTCCATGCCAATGCTCAATGCCATGCAGTATGGAGAGGAGCTGGTAGGAGAGCTGATTCATAAGCAGTATCCGGGACTGTTTCCTCTGGATGTGTGGCTGGATGACGGATGGCATCCCTCGCACCAGCCGGCTGAGCGGATCAGTATGCCGATGCACATTCATCCCAGCAGCAAATATGTGGCCGATCACTTTGAGGAACCCTTGGGAAGATACGAGACCTATTATATTGCGGAGGCCTATGAGGGCGCCAATACCTGGATGGGATTTCAGGATGAGGCGGACATTGAAGAGTGGGAGAGATTATGCGAGGAATCTGGGAATGTAACTCCCATTGAGAATTGGAAGGACTTTATTGCCAACTGGAGCAGCAAGGAGGGAGATCTCTACTTGATTCCTCCGGGAACCATGCACGGTCATGGAGGGAACCAAATGGTTCTGGAGATGGATACGAATCCCAGCATCAATGGTACAGAGTATTCCTTTTTTGAATATGATTTTGCCCGCCCCTCCTGGGATGATACCACAAAGACCATGACCGGGAAGCCCTTAAAAATGCATCTGGAGCATGGGAGAAATATGGAGAAAACCCGAAGGGCCTCCTGGGTGAAGGAGCATCTTCTTTCAACACCCAAGGTCATAAAATGGACAAAGGACTATTTTGTGGAGCAGTATCGAAGCTATTCTGTAATGCCGTACCATGTGGAACGTATCCATTTTGAGAGATGTGGGGAATACTCTACAGAGGGAAGATTTATGCATATGCTTACTCTGACGGTGGGAGATAAAGTCGCCGTCCGCTCCAAGGCAGATAAGAAGCTTTGTGCAGTATGCGAACGCTTTCAGACTTTGGTGATTCCGGCCTCCTTTGGGGATTATGAAGTCGTCAATGAAGAGGGCGGGAGAGCAACCTGTGTGATCCAGCGATGGAAGGAAGGATAAGGCTCAAAGATACAAAGAACTGCTTAAAGAAACTGAATGCAAAGTGCATTTAGAAAATACAAGAAAAAAGGATCTAAGAAAAGGAGGTACACAATGAAAAGGTTACTGATGTTGGTTTTGGTATGTTCTATGCTGACAGGGATAGCAGCCTGTGGAAGCAATGGCTCTTCATCATCGGAAGGAGAAAAAACAGAAGAGCAGGAGGAGGCTTCCAAGGACAAGGAGAAGATCACCATAGGAGTCCTGTTTGACTTCCTCTCGGTTGAGAGCCGTGTCCGTCAGAGAGATACCATGACGGCCTATGCAGAGGAGATGGGTGTGGAGCTGGTATTCCAGAATGCCAACGGAGATGAGAAGGTTCAGCTTCAACAGGGAGAAAATCTGATTTCCCAGAATGTGGACGCCATCGCCATTCTGGCGCAGAATTCGGAGGCCTGCATTTCCCTGGCAAAGCAGGCAAAGGAAGCGGGAATTCCCTTTATCGTTACGGATCGGCTGATTGAAAATACGGATATTGATTACTACGTAGGCTATGACAACAATGCCATTGGGCATCTTCAGGCGGATTGGGTATATGAACGCTGTCCCAAGGGCAACTATGTGCTTCTTTCCGGAGCCTCTACGGACCCCAACTGTAAGATTTGGCATGACGGCTGGATGGATGTGCTGCAGGAAGGGATTGATTCCGGCGATATCAACATTGTTCTGGATGAGAAATGTGATAACTGGGATCCGAACAATGCATTAAAGCATATGGAGAATGCCTTGACAGCCACGGGAGATCAGATTGACGTGGTGCTCTGTATGAACGACGGGCTTGGCCTGGGTGTGAATCAGGCGCTTGAGGCGGCGGGCCTTCAGGGTAAGGTCTTAATGACAGGGCTTGACGGAGAGAGCGTTGCCTTCCAGCGGATAGCGGAAGGAAAGCAGAGTATGACGATTCTGATCAACGACACGGCTACCGGGCGAGCCATCATTGATACGGCCATTGCGGCAGCCAAAGGAGAGGAACCTGAGGTAAATGACGTGATCGACAACGGCTTTAAAGAGGTTCCGGCTGTACTGGTGGATTTGATTCCTGTAGATAATGAAAATCTTTTGGATATCATCAAGGAAGGATATGTGGACTATGACGTTGTGTTTGAAAATGTCCCTGAGGCAGACCGTCCTGCCAGGCCGTAAGAGTCTTGGAACGATAGGCAGGTGAAGAAGAATGACAGAATATGCCCTTGAAATGCAGAATATTGTAAAGGAGTTCCCGGGCGTTCGAGCCCTGGACGGAGTGGATTTTCGTGTGATCCGAGGCCATGTACATGGCCTGGTGGGAGAGACCGGCGCCGGGAAATCCACGCTTATGAAAATCTTAAGCGGTGTTTATTCTCATGGGAGTTATACCGGGAAGCTGGTGGTATCTGGAAAGGAGGTTGCGTTTCGCGGCGTGCACGATTCGGAGGAAGCAGGCATTGGCTTGATTCATCAGGAGAGAATGCTGTTTCCGGAGCTTAGTGTAGCCGAAAACATCACCATGTCAACCTTTGGCAGGCTGGTATCCCTTCATAAAATGTATACGGATGCGAAAAAGCTTATGGATGAGGTTGGCTTTTACATCGAACCCTCCACACTGGTGAAACACATCGGAGTTGCTAAGCAGCAGCTGGTGGAGATTGCAAAGGCTTTGGCCCTGGATGCAAAAATTTTGGTTCTGGACGAGCCAACGGCAGCCCTGACGGACAAAGAAATCGACAGTCTGATGAAGCTTCTTGAACGGCTGCGCAGCCGCGGCGTTACCTTGATCTTTATTTCTCATAAGCTGGACGAGATACTTCGTATCTGTGATGAGGTTACGGTGCTGCGGGACGGCAGCACCATCGATACAAAGCCCATCGAAGAACTGGATGAAAAGAAAATCATCAGCATGATGGTGGGGCGGGATATGGTAAATCGTTATCCGCCGAAAGTGCCCTGTACTTCCGAGGAAAAGATCCTGGAGGTACACAATATGAATCTTATGGATTTTGATGAGCCGGAAAAATACATTTTAAAGGATATCCATTTTTACTTAAAACGAGGAGAGGTTCTTGGTATTGCCGGACTCATGGGGGCGGGACGTACGGAGCTTGTGAACAGTCTGTTCGGCGACTTTAAGGGGAAAATGACGGGGGACATTTATATTGAGGGACAGAAGGTAAGAATTCGCAATACGGCGGATGCCATTGCCGCTGGAATTGGTCTGGCAACGGAGGATCGGAAGTTCAACGGTCTGAATCTGGGAGGCTCCGTGGGAGACAACCTGATCATTACCAGCCTTGATCGCTATTGTAAATATGGCGTCATCAATGAGAATCAGTCCGTACATACGGCTCTTGGCATGCTGAATCAGGTGAAGATCAAGACGCCTTCCCTGGAAACTCTGATTATGAACCTGTCCGGCGGCAATCAGCAGAAGGTAGTTGTGGGAAAGTGGCTGCTGGCCACACCTAAGATTTTGATTTTTGATGAGCCGACCCGAGGCATTGATGTGGGTGCAAAGTATGAGATCTATTCCCTGATCAATGAGCTGAAAAGCCAGGGAATGTCGATTATTATGGTATCCTCAGAGCTTCCGGAGGTTCTTGGTGTCAGTGACCGGATTATGGTGCTGCGGGAGGGTCAGATAAGCGGCGTCTTCGAGGAGGAAGAGGCCACAGAGGTTCGGATCATGGAAGTAGCTACCTGATGATGAGAAAGCATAAAATGAGGAGATAGTAAAATGGATGGATTGAAACAAAAAACAAAGCAGCAGCTTATAAAATTTGATCTGAGAACCTACACCATGGTTGCCGTACTGATCTTAATTGCTGTTGTGTTTGAAATTCTAACAAAGGGTGTATTCTTTACTCCCCGTAATCTTTCCAACCTGTTCCGCTCCATGTCTATTACTGCGGTGATAGCCATTGGCATGGTGATGATTATGGTTTCCGGCAATATTGATTTGTCGGTGGGATCGATTGTTGCTCTTTGTGGAGGAATTGCAGCCGTGCTGCAGGTATGGCATGGCCTGCCCACTGCCGTGGTAGTGGCGGCGGCCCTGATTCTTGGAGGAATTTTGGGAGCCTGGTCTGGTTACTGGGTAGCCTATCGGGGGCTTCCTGCATTTATTGTTACGTTGGGAAGCCAGCTGGCCTTTCGGGGCATTTATCTGGTCATTACAAAGGGAATTACCATTACCCCCATTTCCCATTCCTTTGCTCTGATAAGCCAGAGCTATCTTCCACCGGCTATGGGAATTGTAGTTGGAATCCTGGGAGGACTGGCAATGACGGCCATGTTTTGGCTGAATCGGAAATCCAGAAAAAGGTATGGATTTCAGAATAGTACAAGCGGTGTATTTGTGGGTAAGATTCTGTTGACCTGGGTGGTGCTGGGAGCCTTTGTGTTTTCCATGAATCGGTTTAACGGGGTTCCTGCGCCGGTTATGATTCTGATTGTACTGGCAGTGATCTTTGTGTTTATTACCACAAGGACACGCTTTGGACGCCGGATCTATGCCATTGGCGGAAATCAGGAGGCGGCGCGGCTGTCAGGGATCGATGTGCGGGCGTATATGATGGTGCTTTACGTTGTGATGGGCGTGATGGCAGCGATTTCCGGTATTATGCTGACCTCTCGTCTGGACGGAGCTACGGCATCTGCAGGTACGGCCTATGAAACGGATGTGATTTCGGCTGTTGTGATCGGCGGTACCTCTATGGCAGGAGGAAAGGGAACGATAATGGGAGCTCTGATTGGAGCCCTGGTCATTGCCGCTCTGGAAAACGGTATGAGTCTCTTGAATATTACTTACTATTATCAAAGCATCGTAAAAGGATTGGTTCTTATTTTTGCCGTATTGCTTGACGTATCTACTCAATCGAAAAAATCATAAGAAAAGGAGAAAATAACAATGCCACTCTATGAAGGAAGACACAATGCAGAAAACAAAATTCATATTTCCGAGGAGGTGAGAAGCACCATTGCCTTTACCACGGAGGAAACGCTTAAGAGGCTTTTGACGTTGATTGAGGAGGCCAAAGGGGCGGTAGCTTTGGACGGCTGGTACGGTGTAGACTACCTTTCTGTGGTGGAAGCCCTGAAGAAGCAGGGCTGCCGGGCCGAATTCATCAATGCCAATACCTTGTACAAGGATCAGGAGCAGATTGCTACTTACAAGCAGCCCTTTATTACAGATGATCCGGGCTTTGGCTACTGCAATATGGACGGCCGGCTGATAGACCTGATGGACCTTAAAAAAGTAGAAGAGCTTCGTGTCCGCTTACAGGAAGGCGTGGTGGTCTTTGGCTGTGGAGCTGCTATTCCGGAGCTTTATGACAGCTATGCTCTGACTCTTTACCTGGACAAGACCAGGCAGCCGCTTCTTTGGCAGATGTGGGACGGTAAGCTTGCTCCCTTCGGGCTGGATACGCCCAAGGAAGGCTATGACTGGAAGGAGTATTATTACTGTGACTATTTCCTCCTGCATTTCCAGAAGCATTATCTTATCGAGCGCATGGGTTATTACATAGAAGCAATTTCCGCAGATTCCTTAAAAATGCTGCCGCGCGAAAGCTATGATGAAATTATACAGACGATGCTGAAATATCCCATCAAGGAGGTGGAGATTTATCAGCCTGGTCCCTGGGGTGCTTATCGCTATAAGGATTTCTGGGATATTAAGGGGCTGGAGTGTAATGCCTGGAATGAGCTGGCTGGGCCGGAGCTTTCCATTCTCATTGATGTGGGAGGGGAGGAGCCTTTAAATATGCCTTTTGTGAATCTGATGCAGTATGCGGACGATCTGGTGGGGCCTTATCTCAATGAGACTTACCCTCATCTGTTCCCGCTGGATGCGTGGCTGGATGACGGCTACTTCCCGGAGAAGACGCCGGCAGAGCGTATTTCCATGCCTATTCACACCCATCCCAGCACGGATTATGTGAAGCGTCATTTTAATGAGCCTATTGGGCGCTATGAGACTTACTATATTGCGGAGGCTTATGAGGGGGCGAATACCTGGATGGGCTTCAATAATGAGGCGGATTTGGAGGAATGGGAGCGTAAGTGCAGAGAGTCCAATAATTTGAAAGAAATTCCGGATTGGAAGAATTATATCTGCAATTGGGAATCCCGGGTGGGGGATCTCTATCTGATTCCGCCGGGAACGGATCATGGGCATGGAGGAAATCAGATGGTGCTGGAGCTGGATACTTGTCCTTCGATTGCGGGTACGGAGTATTCGTTCTTTAGCTATGACTTTGCACGGTGTTCCTGGGATGATAATACCAAGACGATGACGGGGAAGCCTGTGAAGATGCATTTGGATCACTCGTTTAACTGCTCGAAGTTCCGTCGGGAGGACTATGTGGATAAAAAGCTGCGGGCGAAGCCTAGTGTGGTGAAGTGGACGAAGGATTACTATTTAGATCGTTATTCTTCTGTGCCGGAGATGCCTTTTGAGATTGAGAGGATTCATTATTATAATCATGGGGAGTATAGTACGGAGGGAAGATTTTGCCATATTGTGACGCTGACGGTGGGGAAGCATGCGAAGATTTACAGTAAGGCGGATCCCAGTCTTTGTACGGAGATTAATCTTTTCCAGGCGGCTGTGATTCCGGCTTCCTTTGGGGAGTATGTGGTGGAGTCTGACGGTGAGGGGGCCAATACGGTGACTTTGGTTCGCTGGAAAAAGGGGTGACGGATGAGAAAAAAGAAGACAAGGCTGTGCTTTTATGAGCCTCAGGGCAGGCCGGATCCTTTGGGATTTGGCTGTGCGAGCCTTGGGTTTGCGAGGGGAGGGGATACATCCGGGGCCTTTCCCCTTCCCTTGGAGGGGATTCATGTTTGCGGGAGTTATGAGGAATGTCTGAAGGGGGCGGGGATGGTTTCCGGGCTGGAGAGGATAAAGGCTGCAATTGTGCTGTTGAATGGGCAGGGAGGGGAAAATGGATTTGTTCGAAGGCTTTCCTCTATTTTAAAATGTCCTGTGACGGGTGGGGGAGCAGCTGCGGATGCTGTAAATGAGGCGGATGCGGAGGTGCTTTTGATCACGGATGCAGATTATGAGTTTGAGGTGATTACGGAAAATATTCACAGTCAAATCCTTGGGAAGTATCGGCTTGAACCGGGGAGATGTTTAAGAGAGGTCGTCCGGATTGACGGAGAGGATGCGGCTGGGTGGCTGAAAAGGAAGAAGGGGGAATATGGAATTTCGGAGGAGGATTTTGAGCATTTGACCTTTTCTGATGAAAATCATATCAATGCCCATTTTCGGCAGGAGGGGGACCGGATTTTCTGTGGGCGGGATATAGAAGAGACGATGCTTCTTCGTTTGGTTGAGCCGGAGGAGGTGAACCGGCGGATGCAGGAGTTTTATGAGGATGAGGAGGCTGTTGTGTTTGGGTGTGCTGGACTTAAGGGGATTACAACAGGAGAAATTAGAACCAGAGGACTGGGACTGTTTCTTTTTGGGGAGGTGTGTATGACGGCTGATGGGGCGGAGTTTGGGAATTTGATGTTGAGTAAGCTTAGGGTGAGAAGGTAGGTGATGACGGACGGGGTCCGCCGGGAAATAAGGCAGCAGCCATTTCTATATCCTGTGTTCGGGCGGTTTTCGTACATTCTGTCTGCTCTGTTCGGACATTGCTAAGGCAATATCCGCCCATATCAGACAGCCTGTACGCAAACAGCCGTACACTGGATATCAGAAAAGTCTGCTGCCTTATTTCCCGGCGGACCCCTGTTGTGATGACAATGCTGTTCGGGTAAGCAGGCGAGAACTACCGGCGCAGGGGAGGAGGGCCGCCCCGGTGAGGAGTTATCCTAAGGGGTACCAAGCAAAGCTTGGTGGATTCCTTAGGATCTAGGTGGCGGTTCTTGCCCGGAGCCTTCGTAACATTGGCTTTGATGAGGAAGGGTTTTTGAAAAGGAGAAAGAGCGGGAGGTGGGAAGCGTGATCTATGAGTATAAAGGAACGAGTGCGGACATCGAGGTGTGTGGCTTTGGAGGTATGATAACTGTTCGGTTCCATACAGGGGAGAGGGATGTTTCACCTCTCTTTGAGCGGGACTGGGAGAGGTCGGAGGATGCGTTTATGAATTACCTGCGGGGGGACTTTTTCTCTACGCCTTTTGGGGCAAATCCGGAGGATTTCAGTAGATTTCCCTCTGCCTGGAGGGAGCTTGAGAAGCCTTTTGACAGGGAGGCGAATTTTCTCCATGGCTATGGGGCGCATCATTGCTGGAAGCTTAAGGAGTGGCTGAAAAATGGTTTGGTAATGGAGATAAGCTATCCGGAGGATGAAATGATAGAGGGAGTGACGCGCCGGATTACAGCTTCGGAAGAGGTCTGCCGGGTGGATTTTCTGGATGAGATTACCATTCGAAAGGATGGATGGCTGCCTTTGGGACTGCATCCCATTTTCAAGTTGTCCGGGCAGGAGGGGATGACAGAGCTTACGCTGCCTGACTGTCAGGGGATAAGAACCTATCCGGTTCCTGCGGACGAGTCTTCGATTTTTGTGCCGGATCAGTGGGTTCGCGATGTCAGGAGGGTGCCTCTTAAAAAGGGAGGGACGGTGGATGCCCTGAGGCTTCCATTGGCAGAGCGGACGGAGGAGCTGCTTTTGCTGTGCAATGTGGAGAAGCCGGAAGTTACGCTGCACAACAAGGAAGAGGATTACAGGGTAAGGCTTACGTGGGATGGGGCTCTTTTGAAGCATTGCCTTCTGTGGATGTGTAACCGGGGAAATAGGGCCCGGCCTTGGAATGGAGATACGCTCTGCCTGGGGGTGGAGCCGATTATGGCGGCCTTTGATCTGGGCGAAGTAATCAGTGCAGGGGAAAATCCTTTAAAGAAGGAGGGGATGTGCACCTGTGTGAAAGTGGGACAGGGGGAGGTTCTTTCGCTTTTTCACAGGATGGAGCTTTTGGAGGGAAGATGAGATGCGGGGATTCTATTTACAAATCTTTCATTAATACAGGGGTTTTTTTAATGGGTAGATTGTGATATGCAGCAAATAAAAATAAAAAACCTCTTGCATTTTCCAAAAAATGTGCTACAATGAAGTAGATTAAATAAGGCGGCCGAAAAGAGTGAACGAAAGTTCACTCTTTGTTTTTGAAAAACAGCAGCAAAGAGGAAGAGCACAACAAAAACAGCGGAAAACGGTCCCGAAGAGGAAAGGAAGTTTATGACAAAGAGAGAGAGTTACGAGCAGAGGACAGAGGAGCTGGTCCTGCCGATCCTTGCGGCCAACCATTTTGAGCTGGTGGATGTGGAGTATGTGAAGGAGGGCGGCACCTGGTATCTGAGGGCTTACATTGACAAGCCCGGCGGAATCACTGTGGACGACTGTGAGATCGTGAATCGGGCCTTAAGCGACCTTCTTGATGAGAAGGATTATATTGAGGAGTCCTACATTCTGGAGGTGAGCTCTCCGGGGCTGGGCCGTCCCCTTAAGAAGGAACGGGATTTTGCACGAAGCCTGGGGCAGGAGGTGGAGATCCGCACTTACCGCATGGTGGAGAAGCAGAAGGAATTCCGGGGTATTTTAAAGGCATATGATAAGGATGCAGTGACGATTGTAACAGAAGAGGAAGAGGAGCAGGTATTCCCGCGGGATAACATTGCCCTGATTCGGTTAGCTTTTGACTTTTAAAATGCAGCCGTGTTTAGAACGAGGAGGAAAGAAAACAATGAACACAGAATTGCTGGAAGCTTTGGAAATTTTGGAAAAGGAAAAGGACATCAGCAAGGAAACCTTGCTGGAGGCCATTGAGAATTCCCTGCTTACGGCCTGCAAAAACCATTTTGGAAAAGCGGACAATGTGAAGGTGAACATTGATCCCAAGACCTGTCAGTTTTCCGTGTATGCGGAGAAGACTGTGGTGGAGGAGGTGGAGGATCCGGTACTGGAAATAAGCCTTGCCAATGCAAAGATGATGGACTCCACCTACGAGCTCGGCGATATTGTGAATGTGGAGATTAAATCCAAGGAATTCGGCCGTATTGCCACCCAGAATGCCAAGAACGTGATCCTCCAGAAGATTCGGGAGGAGGAGCGCAAGGTTCTCTTTAATCAGTACTATGCTAAGGAGAAGGACGTGGTTACCGGTGTGGTACAGCGGTATGTGGGCCGCAATGTCAGCATTAACCTGGGCAAGGTGGACGCTATCCTCAATGAGAACGAGATGGTCAAGGGGGAGGTGTTCAAGCCTACCGAGCGGATCAAGGTGTACATTCTGGAGGTGAAGGACACGACCAAGGGACCGCGGATCTTGGTTTCCAGAACGCATCCGGAGCTGGTAAAGCGTCTTTTTGAGTCGGAGGTTACCGAGGTGCGGGACGGGACCGTGGAAATTAAGTGCATTGCCAGAGAGGCGGATTACCGGACCAAGGCCAGAGAGGCCGGACCGAGAACCAAGATTGCCGTGTGGTCCAATGACCCGGATGTGGATCCGGTGGGCGCCTGTGTGGGAATGAACGGAGCCAGGGTCAACGCCATCGTGAATGAGCTGCGGGGAGAGAAGATTGACATCATCAACTGGAGTGAGAATCCGGCCATTTTGATTGAAAATGCTTTAAGCCCTGCCAAGGTGGTAGCCGTTCTTGCAGACCCCGAGGATAAGACGGCCAAGGTGGTGGTTCCCGATTATCAGCTTTCTCTGGCCATCGGCAAGGAAGGACAGAATGCCCGCCTTGCGGCAAAGCTTACAGGCTTTAAGATTGATATCAAGAGCGAGACCCAGGCCAAGGAGATCGAAGGCTGGCTGGATGTGGATGAGGAGTACGAGGAGTATGAGGACTTCGAGACCTACCAGGAAGAGCAGGCTGCCATGGCCGCCTATGATGCGGAATATCCGGAAGGAATGGAGTATGCGGTGGACGGGGAATACGCAGACGACGGAGAATATGCGGAAGATTTGGAATATGCAGATGACGGAGCGTATGAAGAGGATGCCGGTTATGAATATGAGGAAGACTATGTAGAGGATCCGGAAGCATAAGGAATCTGTATCAGAACAGAAATCAGGATGTGATAAATTGAGCACAAATCGGAAAGTGCCTATGCGCCAGTGCATTGGCTGTCAGGAAATGAAGAGCAAAAAGGAAATGCTGCGGATCTTAAAGACAGCAGAGGGAGAGGTCGTACTGGATACCACAGGCCGTAGGAACGGAAGAGGCGCCTATCTTTGTTATTCCGGTGAATGCCTGAAAAAGGCAAGAAAGAACCGGGGATTGGAGCGCTCCTTAAAGATGAGCATTCCTTCGGAGGTGTACGACAGCCTGGAAAAGGAGCTGGATAAAATTGGCATGGAATAAGGTATACGGAATGATAGGCATGGCCATGAAGGCTGGCAGGGTTGCAAGCGGAGAATTTGCCACGGAGAAGGCAGTAAAAAGCGGGAAGGCAGCCCTTGTGATTGTGGCGGAGGCTGCATCGGAAAACACAAAGAAAAAATTTCGGAATATGTGTGATTACTATGAGGTGCCCATTCGCTTCCTGGGCCAAAAGGAAGAGCTGGGGCATGCCATAGGAAAGGAATTCCGGGCTTCGCTGGCAGTGCTGGATGCGGGCTTGGCAAAAGCCATAGAAAAGAATTTCATCCGGGAATAAAAATGCCTGTGGAATACAAACTGAATAACGGAGGTAAGTATGTCGAAAAGAGTACATGAGCTTGCGAAAGAATTAGATAAGACAAATAAAGAAATTCTTGCATTTTTAGGTGAGAAGAGCATAGAGGTAAAGAGCCATATGAGCGTGCTCACAGAGGAGCAGGAGAGTCTGGTGAAAAAGGCCTTTGGACCAAAGCCACAGGCTCCTGCAAAGAAAGCGGCGCCTGCGGCTCCCGCAAAGGAAGCCTCTGGGACAAAAGAAGGAGCGCCGGCAGCCCCTGCGGCTCCGCCCAGGAAGAAAAAGATCATTGCGGTGTACAACACCCATAACAGTCAGACGGGAATCAAGGACCCAAGAGCCGAACGGCGGGCAAATCAGGCGCGGACCCAGCAGGGCCGTCCAGCGGCGCCGGGTCAGGGAAGACCCGCGGCGCCCGGTCAGGGCCGTCCTGCAGCGTCCGGCCAGGGAAGACCTGCGGCGCCCGGCCAGAGCCGTCCGGCAGCGCCTGGTCAGGTACGTCCTGCGGCGCCCCAGGGTCAAAGCCGCCCCGCAGCGTCCGGGCAGCCAAGACCTGCCATGCCTGGTCAGAGCCGTCCGGCGCCGGGCGTACAGCCAAAGCCGGCGGGTGAGCAGCAGGCAAGGCCGGTGCGCCCCGAGGGTCGTCCTGTGGCAGCACAGAGCACGGAGCGTCCGGCACAACAGAGCTCTTCCCAGGAGGAGCGTCGTCCTCTGCAGAGCGCGGTAAGGCCGGCTTCCCCACAGGGAGCAAGCCGCAGCGGACAGAGGATGGCAGGTGCGCCCTCTCGTGACGGCCGTGGCGGTCAGTCCGGCCAGGGGCGCGACGGTCAGAGAAGCTTTGACGGGCAAAGAAGAGAGGCCCGGGATAACAGAGGAGGCCAGAGCCGCGACGGCCAGAGAAGCTTTGGCGGTCAGGGAAGAGAGAACCGCGACGGCCGGGGAGGCTTTGGCCGCGACGGTCAGAGAAGCTTTGGCGGTCAGGGAAGAGACAACCGTGACGGCCGCGGCAGTCAGCCTGGTCAGGGCCGTGACGGTCAGAGAACCTTCGGCGGCCAGGGAAGAGACAATCGGGGAGGCCAGGGCCGTGACGGCCGCCGTTCCATGGAGATCCCCGCAGCTCCCGTGGTAGAGCTTCGTAAGACGGAAAACCGCAGAGCGGAGAATAAGAATCGAAATGATGATACGAAGAAAGAGAAAAACAGCAAATTTAATGATAACTGGGGCGGGAAGTCCTCTCAGGGCGGCCGTCGTCCAAATCAGGGCGGGAATCGTCCGAACCAGAAAAACACTCGGGGCGGCAAGGGCTCTGCGCCGGTGCGTCCGACGCCTCCGGCGCCAAAGAAGGAAGATCTGACGCCAAAGGTGATCGAGATTCCGGAGCTTATCAGCATTCACGATCTGGCAGAGCGTATGAAGATTCAGCCCTCCGTGATTATCAAAAAGCTGTTCCTGGCCGGCAAGATGGTAACGGTAAATTCCGAGCTGGATTTTGAGGCTGCGGGAGAGCTGGCCATGGAGATGAACTTTGATCCCGTTCCGGAGGAGAAGGAGGACGTCATCGGAAAGATGCTGGAGGATGTGGAGGATGCGGAGGAGACTCTGATTGCCCGTCCGCCGGTGGTATGCGTGATGGGTCACGTAGACCATGGTAAAACCTCTCTTCTGGATGCCATCCGTGATACCCATGTGATTGATCGGGAGGCAGGAGGAATCACTCAGCATATCGGCGCCTATGTGGTGACCATTAACGGCCAGAAGATTACCTTCCTGGATACGCCGGGACATGAGGCCTTTACGGCCATGCGTATGCGGGGAGCCAATTCCACGGATATTGCCATTCTGGTGGTGGCGGCGGACGACGGCGTGATGCCTCAGACCGTGGAGGCCATCAACCACGCCAAGGCGGCCGGCATTGAGATTATTGTGGCCATCAACAAGATTGATAAGCCAAGCGCCAATATTGAGCGGGTAAAGCAGGAGCTGGTGGAGCATGAGCTCATTCCCGAGGACTGGGGCGGAAGCACCATCTTTGTTCCCGTATCCGCACACACTCACGAGGGACTGGATCAGCTTCTGGAAATGATCCTTCTGACCGCAGAGGTTCTGGAGCTTAAGTCAAATCCCAACCGCCGGGCAAGAGGTCTCGTGATTGAGGCGGAGCTTGACAAGGGCAAGGGTCCCGTGGCAACGGTTCTGGTACAGAAGGGAACTCTTCATGTGGGAGATCACATTGCAGTGGGCTCTTGCCACGGCAAGGTCCGGGCCATGATGGACGACAACGGCCGCCGGGTGAAGGAGGCAGGTCCCTCCAAGCCGGTTGAGATTCTGGGCCTCAATGACGTGCCGGGAGCAGGGGAGATCTTTGTGTCTCCGGAGACCGACAAGGAAGCCAGAGCCTTTGCGGAGACCTATGTAAAGGAGAGCAGGGAGAAGCTTCTGGAGGATACCAAGCTCAAGATGTCCCTGGACGATCTGTATTCTCAGATTCAGTCCGGCAACCTAAAGGAGCTGAATATCATCGTCAAGGCGGACGTACAGGGCTCTGTGGAGGCCGTGAAGCAAAGCCTCTTAAAGCTTTCCAACGAGGAGGTTGTGGTCAAGATTATCCATGGCGGCGTAGGCGCTATCAACGAGTCCGACGTAAGCCTGGCCTCTGCCTCCAATGCCATTATCATCGGCTTTAATGTAAGACCGGATGTGACGGCCAAGGAGACGGCAGAGCGGGAAAAGGTAGATCTAAGGCTCTATCGTGTGATTTACGATGCCATCAACGATGTGGAGACGGCTATGAAAGGTATGCTGGATCCCGTATTCGAGGAGAAGGTACTGGGTCACGCGGAGGTGCGTCAGATCTTCAAGGCCTCCGGCGTGGGCAATATCGCAGGCTCCTATGTGCTGGATGGCGTCTTTCAGAGAGGCTGCAAGTGCCGGATTACCAGAGAGGGCGAGCAGATCTTCGACGGAGCCTTAGCCTCCTTAAAGCGGTTTAAGGATGATGTAAAAGAGGTGAAGGCCGGCTATGAGTGCGGTCTGGTCTTTGAGAAGTTTAACGATATCCAGGAGCTGGATATTGTGGAAGCCTACACGATGGTGGAGGTTCCCAGGTAAAGTCATTATGCCCTGGGCGCCGAAAGCGCCCGGTAGCGGCATTAGGAGATAAGAATGAGAAAAAACAGCATCAAAAATACAAGAATCAACGGAGAGGTCCGAAGAGAGCTGAGCAATATCATCCGGGGAGAGATCAAGGATCCCCGGATTCATCCCATGACCACGGTAGTGGAGGTGGAGGTGGCTCCTGACTTAAAGAGCGCCAAGGCCTATATCAGTGTTCTGGGAGATGAGCAGGCACAGCAGGATACCCTGGCGGGGCTAAGAAGCGCAGAGGGCTATATCCGCCGGGCGTTGGCCAAATCCATCAATCTGCGCAATACACCGGAGATCCGGTTTATTCTGGATCAGTCCATTGAATACGGTGTAAATATGTCCAAATTCATTGACGATGTGAACCGGAAAGAAAATGAGGATGAGAAAGATGATGAGACTGGAAACTGAGCTAAGGCAGGTAAAGAGCATTGCAATTGCAGGACATGTAAGACCAGACGGGGACTGCACCGGCTCCTGTCTGGCCGTGTATGGCTATATCAGAGAGCATTTTCCGGATATTGAGGCGGATGTTTACCTGGAGGTAAACAATCCGGCCTTCGGGATGCTTAAGTGGGCAGAGGAAATCCGGACCGATTACCGGGAGGAGCGTACGTACGATCTCTTCCTGGCCCTGGACGTAAGCGACAAGGAGCGCCTGGGAGAGGCTCTTAAATACTTTGAGGCGGCAGGGCGCACCATCTGTATTGACCATCATATTACGAACAAGGGCTTTGCAGAGGAAAACCTGATTGAGCCGGAGGCAAGCTCCACCTCGGAGCTGGTATTTGGCATCCTTGAGGAGGATAAGATATCCAGAGAGACGGCGGAGGCCCTCTATATGGGCATTGTCCACGATACGGGGATCTTCCAGTATTCCAACACCACTCCCAGGACCATGGAGGTTGCCGGAAGGCTGATGGCCAAGGGGATCGCATTTTCCCGCATCATTGACGAAACCTTTTACCAGAAAACCTATATTCAGAACCAGGTGCTGGGCCGGACGCTGATGGAGAGCATTCTTCTCTTGGACGGAAAGATCATCATGGGAAGAATCCGCCAGAAGGATATGGAATTCTATGGGGTAGGCCCTAAGGATCTGGAAGGAATTGTAAATCAACTGCGGGTGACCAAGGGTGTGGAGGTGGCTATCTTCCTTCACGAGACGGGAAATCAGGAGTACAAGGTAAGCCTGCGCTCCAACGGACCTGTGGATGTCAGCAAGGTATGCGCTTATTTCGGCGGAGGCGGCCACGTGAAGGCGGCCGGCTGTACCATGCACGGAACCCTTCACGATGTGGTCAACAACCTGACCTTACATATTGAGCAGCAGCTTTTGCAGGAAGGTCCTCAATGAACGGAATTCTGAATATTTATAAGGAAGCGGGCTTTACCTCCCACGATGTGGTGGCAAAGCTTCGGGGAATCTTAAAACAGAAAAAAATCGGACATACAGGAACTCTCGATCCCGATGCGGAGGGAGTTCTTCCTGTCTGTGTGGGAAATGCCACGAAGCTCTGCGGACTTCTCACGGAAAAGGAGAAAACCTACGAGGCCGTCCTCCTTTTGGGCCAAAAGACCGATACCCAGGATGTGTCCGGAACGGTTTTGGCGGTGTCAGAGGTGAGGGCGGATGAGGAGGAGGTCCGAAGGGCCATTGAGAGCTTTCTGGGAAGCTACGATCAGGTGCCTCCCATGTATTCTGCCCGGAAGATAAACGGAAAGAAGCTTTACGAGCTGGCAAGAGAGGGCAAAGAGGTGGAGCGTCAGGCCAGAAGGGTAACCTTAAAGGAAATCTCCGTGACGGCTATAAATCTTCCCGAGGCCTCCTTTACCGTCACCTGCTCCAGCGGAACCTATATTAGGACTCTGTGCCATGATATCGGGGAAAAGCTGGGCTGCGGCGGCTGTATGAAGAGTCTTCTGCGCACTCGGGTGGACTGTTTTACCCTTTCCCAAAGCCTCAGACTTTCTCAGATCGAGGAGCGCATGGCAGAGGGCCGGATAGAAGACTGTCTGATTCCCGTGGATCGGATGTTTGCACAGTATCCAAAGATTCACATGCGAAAGGCAGGAGACCGGCTGGTATACAACGGCAATTCCTTTGCGCCCGGGGCTGCCGAAAAAGGCAGGACGGCTCGGGCGGCAGAGGGAATGAAGGTGCGGGTTTACGACTCCAAGGGAGCCTTTGTAGGGCTCTACCGGTATGAGCGGGGCATGTTCCGGCCTGTGAAAATGTTTTTGGGCTCCTGATTTGGAAATCCTATTTTATTAAAAGGGACAACTATGAAGATCATCAAACATACAACAGAATTTCAGATAGCAGAAGAAACTGCCGTTTCTCTTGGCAAATTTGACGGGCTCCATCAGGGGCACCGTCTGTTAATTGACCGCATTTTAAAGAAGAAGGAGGAGGGACTGGCCTCCCTGATTTTCACCTTTGACTTTGGAGCGCGCCCGGCTCTAACTCTTCCAACGGAGCGAAGAGCAATCCTTTTGCGGGATCACATGGATTATCTGGTGGAATGTCCCTTTGTGCCCGCCCTCTCCCACATGGAGCCGGAAGCCTTTGTGAGGAAGGTTCTAATGGAAGGCCTCCACGCCCGGTATCTGGCCGTAGGCACGGACTTTCGTTTCGGCTATCAGAGAAAAGGCGATTACCGCCTGCTTAAGCAGATGAGTGACGAGTGTAACTTCCGGGTAGATGTGGTAGAGAAGGCCTGCTGGCAGGGGAGGGAAATCAGCAGCACCTATATTCGGGAAGCGCTGGAGCAAGGCCGGATGGAGCTGGTGAATCAGCTCTTAGGCTACGCCTACTCCGTCACCGGCGAGGTGCTCCACGGCAGGCAGATTGGGAGAACCTTAGGGATGCCTACCACCAACCTGATACCGGACGAGCAGAAGCTCCTCCCCCCAAACGGCGTCTACGCCACGAGAACCATCATCGCCGGAGAAGTCTTTGAGGGAATCACCAACATCGGCTACAAGCCCACTGTGGGAGGAGAGACCCGAAAAGGCGTGGAAACCTACCTTTTTGATCTGGACCGAAACCTGTACGGCGAGATCATAGAGGTTCAGTTTTACGGCTATGAGCGCCCGGAGCAGAAATTTACTTCTCTGGAGGCATTAAAGTCCCAGATAGAGGCGGACGCCGCCTGGGGGAGGGAGTTTTTTAGATAAGAACCCACGCCTTTCTTTTAGCAGAATCTACTTGCAGTATTTATGAATTTATATTAAAGTATAAATGAAGAAATTATGAATTCTCGGAAAATAAAAGAGATACAAAGGAGAAAGCCATGGATTATTCAATCATACTGGGACTGATTGGGGGCTTAGGCCTGTTTCTGTATGGAATGAAGCTGATGAGCGATGGCCTGGAAAAGGCGGCAGGAGCCAAGTTAAGAGGGATTCTGGAGTTTTTCACCAAGAACCGCTTTATCGGAATGCTGGTCGGCATCGTGTTCTGTGCGGTGATTCAGTCCTCAAGCGCCACCACCGTGATGGTAGTCAGCTTTGTAAACTCCGGACTGATGACTCTCTACCAGGCAGCCGGCGTGATCATGGGCGCCAACATCGGTACCACCATTACCTCACAGCTGGTAGCTTTCAATCTTTCCGAGGTGGCTCCGGTCTTCCTGATGGCCGGTGTGATCATGGTGATGTTCTGCAAAAAGCCCATGGTAAAAAAGATCGGTGAGGTGGTCCTGGGCTTTGGTGTGCTCTTTATGGGACTGAGCGGAATGTCCGGCAGCATGTCCTCTCTTCACGATTCTCCTTTGATTGTAGATGCGCTTGGCTCTCTTTCCAATCCCATTCTGGCTGTATTGATGGGCTTTCTTGTGACAGCCATTGTACAGAGCTCCTCCGTGACCGTCAGTATTGTGCTCTTGATGGCTCAGCAGGGACTTCTGGAGCTTGGGATCTGCTTTTATATTATCTTAGGCTGTAATATCGGCGCCTGTACTTCTGCCCTTCTGGCCGGCTTGAGCGGAAAGAAGGATGCAAAGCGGGCTTCTCTGATACATTTTCTCTTTAACATATTCGGAACAATTCTGATGGTTGTGGTTCTGGCCTTTGCCTCCGGCTGGCTGGAAGTCTTCTTTATGCAGATTTCCGGCGGAGATATCGGGCGTGCGGTGGCGAATGCCCATACCATTTTCAAGATTTTCCAGGTGATTGTGCTCTTCCCTCTGGCCGGTGTAATTGTCAAGCTGACCTACCTTCTGGTGCCGGGAAGCGAGAGCGACGACGAGAAGGATTTCGAGCTGGTCTATATCGGTGCCAAGAATGTATTTTCCCCGGCTACGGCTGTGGTGGAGGTGACCAAGGAGCTGGAGCGTATGGGACAGCTTGCCTATAATAACTTAAACCGGGCCATGAATGCCCTCATTACTCTGGACGAGGAGGATATTGAGGAGGTTTACCATGTGGAGGAGAATATCAATTTCCTCAATCATGCCATTACCGACTATCTGGTGAAGATCAATCAGTCTACGCTGCCGGTGGATGATGCCAAGAGCATCGGCGGGCTCTTTCATGTGGTGAATGATATTGAGCGTATCGGCGATCATGCGGAGAATGTGGCGGATTCCGCCAAGCAGCGCATTGAGAAGAATGTGGGCTTCAGCAAGGAGGCGCAGCATGAGCTGGGCGAGATGATGGAGCTGGTCAATAAGATTCTCCAGTACTCTCTGGACACCTTCTCCCACAACAACCGGGAGCATGTGGAGGAGATTACCCAGATTGAGAATCAGGTGGATATTCTGGAGAAGCAACTTCAGCAGTCCCATGTGGACCGTCTGACCAGGAATGAGTGTACGCCGGCTGCGGGCATGATTTTCTCCGATATCTGTTCCGGTCTGGAGAGGGTGGCGGACCATGCCACGAATATTGCATTTGCGATTTTGGATGAATGATTGGAACTTCCGATAAGAGGGGAGCTTAGGCTCCTTTCTTTTTGGGTATGGGAAAGGAATTTTTGTATGCTGTTGCGGCTTTTTTATTATTTGATAGCAGCGCCTTTGCTGTTTTTGCTGCGCCTTTTTTTCTGGCCCTTTAAAAGGCTTCTTCGTCTGTCGGGCTGGATAGTTCGAAAAATGGGAACGCACCGCCGGTTTCGAAGGGCGGACTTCGATGATATGGACGGCTGGGAATTCGAGGAATACATTGCCGAGCTTTTGATGCGAAACGGCTTTACCCATGTGGAGGTGACCCGGGGAAGCGGGGATCAGGGGGTGGATATTCTGGCCCAGAGGGACGGAGTCTCCTATGCGGTGCAATGCAAGCATTATACCTCCAAAATCTCCAATAAGGCCGTCCAGGAGGCCTATGCGGGGGCAAAATTCTATGGCTGTGAGGTGCCGGTGGTGATTACCAACAGCTATTTTTTCCCTTCGGCGCTGGAGCTTGGGGATGAGATTGGGGTTAAGCTTTGGGATCGGGATGAGCTTGGGCAATTGATCCGAAAAGCGGGAAGTAGAAAAAAATGGTCTTGACAAGATTCGATATTTTCGATATCATGTAATAGAAATTTAATAAATTTGTAATAAATACGACGGAGTATATGGAGGCATTTATGTATAGACGAGGAAAAGCGGCGGGAATTCTGTTGGGGGCAGCGTTGATGGCTGCTACGGGGATTCGCGCAGAGGCCGCAGATCTGGGAGATACTTTCAGCGAAGGAATTGCAGCGAATTTTGATCAGACCACCAATACGGAGGAGGAGACGAAGGCTACGGCCGAGGTAGTTTGGACAGGCACTCCTCTGGAAGGGTATGTGAATATTGGGATTGCCAACGTGGAGGATAATTTGAATATCCGCTCGGAGGCCAGTACGGACAGTAAGCTGGTTGGGAAGCTTCGGAAGGATTCTGCCTGTGAGATTCTTGGGACAGAAGGAGAGTGGGCGCATATTGTCTCCGGTGAAGTGGAGGGGTATGTGAAGGCGGAATATCTCTTTACGGGAGATGAGGCTGTGAATCTTGCTTTTCAGCTGGGACAGACGGTGGCTAAGGTGGATACGGATGCCCTTTATGTGCGGATGGAGCCTACCACGGAGGCGGATTTCTGGACCATGGTGCCAAGAGGCGAAGAGCTGGCTGTGATTGAAGAGCAGGGGGATTGGATTAAGGTTGATATTGACGGCGAGGAAGGGTATGTGGCCGCCGAGTATGTGGATGTTACCAGTGAGCTTAAGACGGCGCTTACGATTACCGAGGCTCTGTATGGCGAGGGCGTTACGGATGTGCGGATTGCCATTTGTGAGTTTGCGAAGCAGTATGTGGGGAACCGGTATGTGTGGGGCGGCACCAGCCTGACGAAGGGGGCGGATTGCTCTGGGTTTACGATGTCTGTATATCGGAATTTTGGGGTGTCGCTGCCGCATTCCTCGAGAGCGCAGGCGGGGTGTGGAACGAAGATTAGCGTCAGTGAGGCGAAGCCTGGGGATTTGATTTTCTATGGAAATGGGCGGCGGATCAATCATGTGGCCATGTGTATTGGGAATGGGCAGGTGGTTCATGCAAGTAATTCTCGGACGGGGATTATTATTTCCAATATGTATTATCGGAGTCCTGTGAGCGCGGCGCGGATTTTGCAGGATTAAAGGGATAGTAAATAAAATTGTGGATGAAGGGGCTGCATTCTTTGGGATGTGGCTCTTTTTTTGGGGGTATTTGATTTGAATGAATGACGGACGGGATCTGCCGCAGGCTTCGCTTGCGGCAGATCCCTGTTGGTCGGGGGTGATACAATGATAGACACGGGTGTCTGGTGTAAGAAAAGCGGCAGTTCTCGTTTTGTGTCATGTTCTTTGGTGGCGGAGAAGGGTAGTCTGTATGTGAAAGGAGGAAAGTTTGTGAATCCAAAAGAGATTGGAGCTTTTTTGAAACAGCTTCGCAAGGAAAAGGGAATCACGCAGGAGCAGTTGGCGGAGATTCTGGGGGTTTCAGGGAGAACTGTTTCCAGATGGGAAACGGGAACTAATTTGCCTGACCTTAGTATTTTGGTGCAGATTTCTGAATACTACGATGTGGAGATCAAAGAGATTTTAGGTGGAGAAAGGAAAAGTGAGAATATGGATAACGGATTAAAAGAAACATTATTAAAGGTTGCCGATTATAATGAGCTGGAGAGAAGGAGAGCTGCAAAAGCTGGGAATCTTTCGTTTTGTATTATGTTTTTGGCATGTGCTGTGATGATTGTAGTGCAGATGCTGGTGGCTGGAAGGTTTCCTCTGATTATTGGGGAAACGGTAGTTTTGTTTGTTGGAGGGGGGATTTATATTTTTTTGGTTGTTAAAAATGGGGCATGGAATGGAGCAATGATGAAAAGTACCCCGAAGAGAGATTTGATTATCAGTTTGATATGTGTAGGAGCATTTAGTATTGTATTTTATTTGATATTACAGAAAAATGTGGCTGCTTTGCAGGCTGTTGAATTATCCGTTTGTTTTTTTGTGATTCTTTCGGCATTATCGTATTTCTTGCTTAGGGGGCTTTCGTGTCTTTCACAGAGAAAGTCTGATGGACGGAAAGGTGGAAATGCTTTGTAGGGACATATGAATTTTCATGAGGAATGAGATATGGCAGACGTGAAAAAAGGATAACGATGAGAGGGGCTGTCGCAAAATAGGGCAGCAGACTTTTCCGATATCCAGTGTCCGGCTGTTCGCGTACAGGCTGTCTGACATGGACGGATATTGCCGCGGCAATGTCCGTACAGAGCAGACAGAATGTACGCGAACCGTCCGAACACGGATATGGAAAAGCCTGCTGCCCTGTTTTGCGACAGCCCCTTTGTTTTTGACCTGAAATGAAGCAGATTACCTAAATTACGTGGGAGTATTGCATGCCGTTGTTTTTTAGGATGATTTGGTATTTGTTCATGTCGCCCCGGGCGATGATGGTGCAGTATTCGAATATTTCGCCGGAGGTGTTCCGGGAGATGCGGGTGATTTTGAGAGCAGCGCTGGCGGGCTGGCAGGTGAGGTGCTGGGCTTCCCGCTTGCTTAAGTTTATGGCTTCGTAGGTTTCCACGGCTTCGCCGGGAAGGAGGCCGGTATGTTCGCTGATAATGGCGTAGAGGGAGTCGCTTAGGTTTTCCCGGGTAAGGCCGCGATCTCCACGGGGGGAGTACGGATTCGAAGCTGATGACGGCTGAGCTGGGGGTCAGGCCGATGGCGTGCATTTCGGTTGTGAAATTGTAGAGGTTGTTTAGATTGCGCTTGAGCTTTTTTTCGCAGACGAAAGTGCCTTTTCGGCGGTGGCGGGCGATACAGCCTTCCTGCTCCAGAAGCTGGAAGGCTTTTCCATTTTGCAACAGACAATCACACATGGAGGTAGAGAATATGAAGGTGCAAAAGAAAGCAAGTGAAATGACGCCCCGTGAACTGGCGGCTTATATTGATCAGTCTGTTTTGAAGTCGGAATTTACCCAGGAGGAGATCCGGAAGTATATTCAGGAGGGGGTTGATTTTGGCTGTGCCACGGTCTGTGTGAATCCGGCTTCGCTGGATATTGCGGCGGAGCTTACGAAGGGGACAGATACGAAGATTTGTGTGGTCTGTGATTTTCCCTTTGGGCTGTCGACCACGGAGTCTAAGGTGCTGCAGGCCAAAGCCTACTGTAAGCGCGGCGATATTTTTGAGCTGGATATTGTGGCCAATTACGGCTGGATTCGAAGCGGGATGTGGGAGGAAGTGAAGGAGGAGATCCGGGCGGTCTGTGATGTCTGCCACGCTTATGATACGGCAGACGGCAAAGCCAAGGTAAAAGGCTCGGGCTGCATTCGCAGCAGGGAGCATTTTCTGGATCTGATTGATATGGGCATTGACCGTATGGGGATTGGATATCGATCTACGCCGGTTGTTCTGGGCCTTAAGGAGGAGTAGCGGCCTTTGGGAGGGATGGAAGGATGCAAGGCATTACAGCCGGATTCCTACCATAGAGGAGTATGGGAAGCGCATTCTGCGAAGCGCGGGCCTTAGTACCAATATGGAGCAGGTGGTGGTAGCCAGAAAGCCTGGAGGCAACGGCCCCATCTATGCCATTGCACTGGCCAAGCTTGGTATGCATGTGGACTATATTGGAGCTGTTGGAGCGGAGGCGGTTCATCCGATGTTTCAGGATTTTGCCGGGGAAGCAAGGCTGCATGGGATCTGTGAGCCTGCTTTGACGGAGGCTCTGGAATTTGAGGACGGGAAGCTGATCTGCTCTAAGCTTACAGCCTTTGACGGGTTTACCTGGGAGAGTCTTAAGGAACGGGCTGGCGTGGAGGGGCTTGCGGCTCTTATGGACGGGGCGGATTTGCTCAGCTTTAATAACTGGACCATGCTTTCGGCCATGAATGACTGCTGGCGGCATCTGCTGGAAGAGGTGATCCCCTGCATGAAAAAGCCGCCGGCTTCAAAAAAGGTGTTTTTTGATCTGGCGGATCCGGAAAAGCGCAGGAGAGAGGATTTGCTGGAGGCTCTTGGGCTCATCCGCCGGTTTGAGAGTGCCGGCTTTGACACGACCCTTGGCTTGAATCTCAAGGAGGCTAGGCAGGTGCTTTCTGCACTTGGGAAGGACGGAGACTCCATGGGGCTTAGAGAGCTGGTTACGGAGCTTGGAGAGGAGCTTAAGCTTTCCTCTATAGCAGTTCATCCCACGGAATGCGCGGCCTGCTTCCGAAAGGGACGCTATTTTGAGGTGCAGGTCCCTTCTGTCGGCATCCGAAGATTACAACGGGGGACGGGGATCACTTTAATGCCGGGTTTATGTTTGCTATGGTAAACGGGCTTTCGGAGGAATTGTGCCTTCTTAGCGGCGTGGCTTCTTCCGGCTATTATGTGAGAACCGGAAAGAGCGCTTCTTTGTCCGGGCTGGCTGAGTTTTTGCAGCGATGGGCAAAAGATGCTCTTTTGGATGTCAAAAGGAACAACATTTCATACAACATAAGCCTTCCGGTTTGGAGGGCTATTTTTCTGCCTTGCTCAAAAAAGCCTTATTCTGCGGGCTTTGCCGCCATGCGATAACTTTTCTTATCTGTGGCAAGAAAGCCCGACAAACATAGCTCGCCGCTCGCTAAGATGGGAGCAAGCTGGACTATGTGAATTTGAACACCGTTTTGCGGCGTAAGCGCGGAGAATTTCTCTCCGCTAAAAAGTATCAC
>JAAVZL010000058.1 GCA_022791635.1 Lachnospiraceae bacterium | reverse complement strand
GTTATACGGATGTGCATTTTGCTGAGGAGGACCCAAGCGTCTGAAGGGTCTTGCTTCGAACACCTTTAGGTCGGTAGCACCGGCGCGGGGGTTCAAATCCCCCCTCCTCCGTCCCTAAGAGGCTATCGCAATAAAGAAAACAGGCTTTTCCGATATCCTGTGTTCGGACGGTTCTCGTACATTCAGTCTGTTCTGTACGGACATTGCCAAGGCAATCTCCGCCCATATCAGACAGCCTGTGCGCGAACAGCCGGACACAGGATATCGGAAAAGCCTGTTTTCTCTATTGCGATAGCCCTTTTTATTTTCAAGACAAATCACCCAACAAGGAGGACCTCATCCATGATCAAACCAAAATCCTGCATGCTTGCCGTACCGTCCCAGCCCAGAGATATCGAGAATCCGGATCTCTTCCTGGAACGCCTTCACGCAACCGGCGCCTTCCAGCTCCTGTCCGGACACCTGGAAGAAGAGACCCTGTACCTGGAAATCAACTACGAAGGCGAGATCTATTCCGCCGAAATCTTCCCCTCCGACTTCACCCTTCCCGAGCTCTACCGCTGCCAGCACCAATTCCCCGACGTAGACGCCGAGGCCGTCCAAGCCGCTCAATTCGGCCTTATCGTAGAAATGGAATTCGGACCCAACCCTCTCACCTCCTATCACCTGCAGCTAAAACTCATCTCTACCCTGCTGCCGGATGTCCTGGCTGTCCTGGACGCAAGCTCAGAAAAAATCCTCTCCGGACGCTGGGTCATCCTTGCGGCCCAATCCACCGTTCCCCCCGCCCCCCGCTACCTCTTCACCGCCCAGGCCGTCTCCGGAGAAGAAGACTGCGTGTGGCTCCACACCCACGGCCTCAACCGCTGCGGCCACCCGGAGCTGGAAGTCCTCAATTCCAACAAAGAAACATACCAGACCCACTACAGCACCCTGGAAACACTGGCCTACCGCCTGCTGGAGGAAGACACCACCCCGGAATACAAAGAACCCTTCTTCCTGGCCTACGTAGCCCAAGGTATCCCTCTGGTTATCACACTCGTTGACTGGGAAGAAGCCGTCTCCTGCTACCCCCCAGACATGCTGGGCGGCAAAAACGATCGCGAAGAAGGCCACAACGAAGACACCTGCGCCATCTTCGTCTACCCCAACAAGGAAAGCTACGAGGAAAGAAACTACTCCTCCCTGGCCGTCTACGACGAACTCCTCAAAGACAACCCCATCTACATGATTTCCACCTCCGAAACCAAGCGGATGAAAGCCCTCGCCGCCGAACGCCTCCAATACCTCTACCAGGCCTTCCCCGACAAAAAGAACCACCTGCTGGTAAAAATCGGCCTCCCCATGGACAAAGAACACCAAACCGACTCCAACGACAAAGAACACATCTGGTTCGAAATCAAAGACATCCAGGGAGACCGCATCACCGCCCAGCTCACCCAAGAGCCCTACTACATCAAAGGCCTCCACGAAGGCCACACCGCCACCTACACCCCAGATCAAATTACCGACTGGCTCATCTTCACCCCAGAACGCCGCCTCACCCCCGACGACGTCTACCTCTTAACAACCTAACCCTCAGCAAATCCTCCCCGCCCATCACCGAACAGGGTCAGCCACAAAATAAGGCAGCCGACATTTCCGATATCTCGTGTCCGGCTGTTCGCGTACAGGCTGTATGATATGGGCGGACATTGCCCAAGGAACCATAGTCATTCACAAGGTTCCTCAAAGCAATGTCCGCCCAGAGCATACTGCGTGTACGAGAACCGTCCGAACACGGATATGGAAATGTCGGCTGCCTTATTTTGCGGCTGACCCGTCCGTCAATCTATCTCAACCCCCGCCGTCTTATAAACAAACCTCACACTCCCATCCACACCATCAGAAATCCCCGCAAAGGACCGATAAGCCTTGGCCGCGCTCTTCACGCCCTCAAAGCGATCCGAAAATTCCTGAAGATCTCCATCCAGCATATCCACCAGTTTCTGAATCCCTTCCTCATTAAACTCAATCGTCCCATCCTTCAATTCCTCAGAGCCGTCCCGAAGCTCCACGACTCCGTCCCGAAGCTCCTCAACACCATCCCGAAGCTCCTGACCGCCATCCTGAAGCTCCCCGGTACCGTCATAAAGCTCACCGGTTCCATCCTTCAATTCCTTCGCGCCATCCCGAAGTTTCCCTGCCCCTTCATCAAGAGCATCCATACCCGTATTCAGAGCAGGAGCATTCTTCAGCAATTCCTGCACGCCCGCATAAACCTGATCCACGCCCTGGGTATAACTCCCGACTCCGGCATACACCTGATAAGCTCCCTTCAGCAATTCCAAAGTCCCCTGCGTCATAGTTAATGTCTGCATCAGCTGCTCCACCGTTTTCGCAATCATCTGCTCCTTCAGCGCACCGATAATCTGCATAGGATCTGCCGCCCCCGGACTTGCCTGAACCATCACGGCCTCTACCTCCTGGACCTCTGCCTGCGGAACCTCTTCCTCCAAGGCCTCATCCTGTCCCTTTGCCTCCGGCACAGTTTCTTCTGCCACTTCCTGCTTACTCTCCGGTTCCAAAGCAGCCGGCTCCTCCACCTGTTCCTCCGCATTTCCCGTCAAAGCCTCCGCCGTATCCTGAGAAGCTTCCTCCTGAACCTCCTTCGTTTCCGGTACCGATGCCGGACTCTCAGAAGCTGTTGGCGCCGCTTCCTCCTGGCTCACCTCTTCCTCATTTTCCTTCTCAGCCACCTGCTTCTTCACCTCTGCCCCTTCCTTGGCATGCTCAACCGGAGCCTCCTTACCGATCTCTGCCTCTTCCTCCGGCTCCGAAGCAGGCGCCTCTTCCTTTTCCGCAGCCTGCTGAGAAATCATAGCCGTATCAACAGTCGGCGTCGCTCCCACCGCAGCGCTCACCATGTCCTTAACCATTGCCGGATTATCCAGCAATCCCTGAATCACCGCCTGGTTTTCCTGAATCGCCTTCAAAAAGCCCGCCGCTTCCTCCGGTGTCTTCGGCTGGGTCAGCTGGCTAACCGGAATCCCAACCTGATTAAGGGCCGCAAGCTGGGCGTTCGCCATCTGAAATACGCCTTCATACAAAGCCTTTGTTCCGTCATTCAAAGCCTTATCATTATCGGTAATCTGCTTCAATCCGTCAGACAGCTGCTTCACTCCCGCAAACAGGCTGCCCGCCCCCGTCTTCAAGGTACCGATGCCATTATAAAGCTCATTCGTCCCGTCTTTTAACTCCCCGGCCCCTTCATTCAGCTTCCGGGCTCCGTCATAAAGCTCATCAATCCCGTCTGTCAGCTCCCCGGTCCCATCATACAGCTCCTCCGTTCCGTCATAGAGCTCCAGCACACCGTCGAAAAGCTCCCCGGTCCCGTCCATCAGCTCTTGCATGGCATCCTGAAGCTCATCCATATCTGCAGACAGATCCTCCATCTTCTCCTGGGTATCAAAATCCATATCTGCAAAAATTTCATTGGTAGCCACCGTAAGCGTAGTCGCCAGAGAAAAATCTGTCACATCTGCCGTTACCTCCACATACTCCGGAATATCCAGCTCCTCCACATCAAAGTCCTCACTGTCAATATCCAGATTTTCCTTAAGCCCCGGCATAGCATAACCCACTAAAATGGACCGTTCCCCGTCATTGATCACCTTTCCACTGGAAATCTCAATATTCCGGAAGCTCTCATTGTCCAGAACCATACTGGTCATCACCACGAAGGGCACATACAGCTCCTCCTCCTTCTCCCCTACCGGTACGGTTTCCTTCTGCCGGTTGGTATAATCAAAGCGAATGCTGACGCTTCCGCTTTTGCCCGCCAGCTCCTCCGGGGAAATGGCGCTTCCATTGAGCCGATAGCTCACCTTCAAATCCACAGGAAGCTCCTTCTCAATATTTCCCTGATAATAAATATCATTGCCTGCTGCGTCCCAGACTCCCAAAGTTCCTTCCCGCTGCTCAAAACCCTCGGTTCCCTTTACATTGGTGATATTGGTAAGCTCTGTCACATCCTCCAGCTTCTCACTTCCCATGGCATTTTTCAGCCAGTCACTGACGATCAGCTTCTCGGGAGAGCCCTCTGCATTTGCAATCACATAGACAGTCTCCTCCTTGGCAAGCTGCCCCCGATCCTGGGAGGAAAGCTCTGCCTCCACGGTTCTCGTCTCTGGCTCCAGCTTTTCCACCACAGAGAGGGCATTTTTCTGAATCCAGCTCTCTGCCTCCTTCGCCTCAACGGGAATCTGAATACTGCTGCCCACAAGGAGCACAGTCATTGCCACGGATACGCCTTTTTTCCATTCATTACCAACTAATTTTTTCATTTTTTTACCTCCTGTTTTTTCTATTTTTTAGGCCGAAAGCCTGCGCTTGTGGCACAGATAATTTTATCAAATACCAGAAACATGGCCGGCAGAATAAAGGCCACAGCCAAAAGGCTTACAATCGCTCCTCTTGCCATCAGTGCACACAGGGAGCGAATCATATCCACATCCGAGTAAACGGCCACGCCCAAAGTTGCCGCAAAGAACCCTAAGGCGCTGACAATGACCGACGGAAGCGAGGTCGAAAGGGCCGTGGAGATGGCTCCCACCCGATCCTGCCCTCCGGACCGTTCCCGTTTGTACCGGGTGGTCATGAGGATTGCATAGTCCACGGTTGCTCCCAGCTGAATGGTGCTGATACAGATAGGTGCGATAAACGGAAGGGAGGTTCCCGTAAAATGGGGAATTCCCAGATTGATAAAGATCGCAAATTCTATCACTGCCACCAGAATCACCGGCAGGGAAATGCTCTTTAACACCACCGCTATAATCACGAAGATGGCAATAATGGAAATGGTATTTACCACCTGGAAATCGTGATCCGTAATCTCAATCAAATCCTTGGTGCAGGGCGCTTCGCCGATGAGCATTCCCGTCTTGTCATATTTCTTTAAAATCTCCTGCAGGATGCGAATCTGTTCATTGACCTCGTCCGTAGCCGTACTGTACTTAGACTGTATCAGAAGAAGCTTCCAGTTCTCACTCTCCAGCTCCTCCCTGGCTTTACTCGGTATCAGCTCCTCCGGAATCCGGGAGCCTATGGCGGAATCCATGCCAAGGGCAAACTCCACGCCGTCTACGGCTTTCATTTCTGTCACCATATTTTTTACATCCTTGGCAGAAACATGTTTGTCAAGAAGCACCATATGGGTGGCTCCGGCAGAGAACTCATCCTCCAGCTTGTTGGTGGCCTGCACATAGCCCATATACTCCGGCAGTGAGCCGCCCAGGTTGTAGTACACCTCTCCGCCTGCCTTGTCATACCCGTAATAGGCCACCGGAAGAATCAGCACAAACAAGAGCAGGAGCACCGGATAGCGCCGAATCACAAACCTTACCACCTTTTCGAAATTCGGCATCAGGGGGCGGTGCCTGGTTCTGGCAATCAGCTTATCCAGAACAAGAATCATAGACGGAAGAATGGTCACACAGCCAATCACTCCGAAGACCACGCCCTTTGCCATCACAAGCCCCAGATCCAGTCCCAAGGTATAGCTCATAAAGCACAGTGCGATAAAGCCGGCCACCGTAGTGATGGAGCTTCCCACCACGGAAGTAATGGTTGCCTTGATGGCGTGGGCCATGGCACGTTTCTTATCTCCCTCAAAGCGCTCCTGCTGTTCCACATAGCTGTGCCACAGGAAAATGGAATAATCCATGGTGACCGCAAGCTGAAGAACTGCCGCCAAGGCCTGGGTCAGGAAGGAAATCTCTCCGAAAAAGATGTTGGTTCCCATATTTAAAAGGATTGCCATTCCGATACTCAATAGGAAAATCACCGGAAGGGCCCAGCTGTCCAGGAAGGCTACCATAACAACGCAGGAAAGCACCACAGCCAGAACCACATAAATGATTTCCTCCCGCTCACACAGCTCCTTCAAATCCGCTACCATGGCAGTCATACCGGATACAAAGCACTGCTCCCCGGCAAGCTCCTTGATCCGAGCCGCAGCCTCCAGCGTCTCGTCCGCGGAGGTAGAGGTGTCAAAGAACACCGCCATCATGGTGGCATTTTCCGAATTGAAGATGTCATAGTACTCATCCGGAAGAATCTCCATGGGAACGGAAAGATCAAGAAAGCTGTCATACCACAGCACGGTAGCTACGTGATCCACCTCCTCAATTCGTTCCCGAAGCTCTGCCACCTCCTTATTCTCCATCCCTTCTATAATAACGAAGGAAAAGGCTCCCTTTCCAAACTCATCCATCAGGATATCCTGGCCAATCATGGTCTCAATATCCCCGGGAAGGTAGGTCAGCATATCATAATTGATTCGAGTTGCCGCCATTCCCATAACCGACGGAATCATCAGCGCCAGTGTCAGTATTAAGATGGGGATGCGAAGCTTTACAACCCCTTTTCCAAATTTAATCATATTCTCCTCCTCTGCCTTTCCTCTCAGATTCTATCTATCCGCCCTCTCTGCTTTTCTGTTTTCACCGTATAGACGGCCACATAAAGATTCAAGAGCCCCTCCGTCAAAAGTGTAATTCCCAGAAGCATCACCGCTCCTGCAACACCGGAGCCTCCAAAGGGATCCAGAATAATCAGCACTCCCAGGATGCTGGCCAGAACCGCCGCGCCTCCGATCAGCCACCAACGTTCCAGACCAAAGCGTCTGGCATCCAGAGCCGTCTGCAGCTTCAAAAGTCCGTCTGTCAAGATCACAATCCCCAGCACCAGATTCAGGAATCTCAGAACGCTGTCACTGCGAAACAGCATCAAAAGTCCCAGCACCATAGCCAGAATTCCGCAGGCCAGATCAAACTGGAAAGCCAGCCGGTACAGATCCTTTGACAGATAGCCGCAAAGCTTAAAGGCTCCGCATATCATAAGAAGGACTCCCATCCCCTTGCAAATCACTGCGGCAGAAACCTCCGGGTGAAGCAGCAGCAGAACACCGGCAATGCAAAAGCCTGCAGAGGACACCGCATAGCCTCCTTTGGCAATTCGAACTGCACGCATTTGCTCTCACTCCCTTCTCTTCTTGATGGTTTTTATTTTATTCCAAACCCTTCCCCTTCGAAACAGGCAAAAAAAGAGCAGTGTACAAAATCTGTACACCGCTTCCAAATTAACCAAAATTCAGACATTTGAGGGGATCTGCCCAAAAACAATCTCTGACGCCGTCCGGCGTCTTTACCGCCTTCCTGCCCTCTTACGCTGTCTTCCCCGTTCCATAGCCGCCGATACGCTTCCGCCCAGCAAATCTCCCAGGCTTCGAATCAGCTGCTCCGGATCCGCCTTCATTCCTTCGCCCACCCAGGCCATCACCATTCCCGACAGGCCGCATTTATAAAAATGGATGATCAGTTCCCGGTCAAGCTCCGACACCTCTCCCTCCGAATAAAGACCCTCCACCATGCGCCGCACCACATCCTCCGCAATGCTGTTCAGATAGCGCTCCAGGTCCTCCCGACTGACGGAATTGTATATGTGATAGACCGCCCGCTTATTGCAGAGGGCAAAGCGAGCCGCCTCAATAAAGCCCTCCTCCAGAGACTCCACGTCTGCATGCTCCGCAATCACCCGCTCCACCTCCCCGTCAAGGACAAAGGTGAGAAGGGCATGGATATCCTCAAAGTGATAGTAAAAGGTATTCCGGTTGATGCCGCAGCTGTCCACAATCTCCTTCACGGTTATCTTATCCAGAGGCTTCTCGTTGAGCAGCTCAAGAAACGCCTCCACGATTGCCTTTTTCGTAAACTGAGCCATAAACAAACTCCCTTTCCCGCAGTTATGTTTGATTATAGCGGATTTTCCACCCCTTTTCAAGCAAAGTTGCCGGTCAAAAAACCTCTTTTGTTGCACAATTATTTTCCCGGATTCTGTAGTAACTCCTGCCGCTTTTACGTTCCTATTCATAGAAAACCAAATTCTCAGCACCGGAAATGCAAAGGAGGAATCGCAAATGAAACATACTTATTTTCGGGCAAAACCCGTTTTCTCTCTTTTGGCTGTTCTGCTTGCAGGCTCTCTGACGGCATGCAGCGCACAGGGCCCTGGAAATCCTTCTGCCTCTTCCAAAACAGACGCTGCTCTTGCCAGGGCCGTTTATCCCCAGACGGCGCCTTATCCAAATGAAGAGGATTTTACGGATCCCGCTACGGGAGAGATTCAGGAGGCTTTCTACGACACCTACGACGCCTGGAATGCGGATCGCAGGGCCCGGCTTGAAGCGGCGGAAGGCTATCAGGATAAACTGAATCACTTTCTATCCAAAAGTATCCCGGAGCTTTTATCCGGGCCAAAAGGGGAAAACCGTGTTTATTCGCCGCCAAACGTCTATCTTGCCCTGGGAATGCTGGCAGAGCTCACGGAGGGAAGCAGCCGGGAGCAGATTCTGGATCTGCTTGACGCGGCTTCCATGGAGGAGCTGCGCGCCGAGGCCGGCTCTCTCTGGAATGCCAATTATGTAAACGACGGAGCCACCTCCTGTATTCTGGCAAGCTCTCTGTGGCTACGCGAGGATGTCTCTTACGTTCCCGCCACCTTAAAGCAGCTGGCCGATACCTATTACACTTCTTCCTACCAGGGGGAAATGGGGTCGGAGGAATTGAATGAGGCCTTAAGAGACTGGCTGAATGAGCAGACCGGCGGACTTTTGGAGGAGCAGGCCCAGGATCTAAGGCTTGATAAGGATACCATTCTCGCACTGGCCTCCACCATTTATTTTCGTGCCAAATGGTCCTCGGAGTTTGCAGAGGGCAATACCCGGCCGGAAGTTTTCCATGGGCCGAACCAGGATCTCACCTGTGACTTTATGCATCAGTCGGACAGCCGGGAGTACTATTGGGGAAACCGTTTTTCGGCCACGGCCAAGAATCTGGAGAGCGACGGTGCTATGTGGCTGATTCTGCCGGATGAAGGGATTTCTGCGGAGGAGCTTTTGAAGGATAACGAGGTCATGGACTTTTTGCTGGCAAGAGACGCCTGGGAAAATCACGAATACCTGACCGTCCATCTGTCCGTACCCAAATTCGATGTTGCTTCGAATCTCGATCTCATTTCCGGCCTTAAGGCTCTCGGAATTACGGATGTATTCGACGAGAACGCGTCGGATTTTTCTCCTCTGACCAGGGAGACGGAAGGACTTTTTGTCTCAAGGGCTGACCATGCTGCCCGGGTTGCCATTGACGAAAAGGGCTGCATAGCCGCCGCTTACACGGTGATGGCTGTCTGCGGCGCCGGGGCGCCGCCTGCAGAGGAGGTGGACTTCGTGGTGAACCGGCCGTTTCTCTTTGCCATTACCGGGGGTGACGGACTTCCCCTGTTTGTGGGGATTGTGAATGTGCCTTCATAATAAAGGAATCGTACCCCTCAGCGCACCGAACGTACTTTTAAATTTTACGCCAAGAAACAAAGGAACCCTTGATTTTACCGGGTTCCTTACAAAAAAATAAAAGCGGGTGATGGGAATCGAACCCACGTGTCCAGCTTGGAAGGCTGGTGTTCTACCATTGAACTACACCCGCATAACACAATATGAAGCTTTCAATGCCCAGAACCGGAATCGAACCAGTGACACGAGGATTTTCAGTCCTCTGCTCTACCAACTGAGCTATCTGGGCAGATAACATCTGTTGTGTGACGCTGTTTCACAACAGATGTTATTGTACACGATTACCATTTATTTGTCAACATCTTTTTAAACGGACGATATGCGAATGATTACAGTTTTGATTACACATTCCCTTCATCCAAGCCCGGAAACGATCAGACACCAGGCCGGAACCGAAGCCATGGAAAGCATCGTAGACAAAACCACACATTTTGTGGCCAGCACGGCATCGCAGCCATACTTCTGGGCCAGCACGGCAGTAGTACTCCCGGCCGGCATGCCGGTGAGGGTAACCATCACCCCGGTCACTACAAAATCACAGCCAGCGGCTCTGCACAAAAGCAGGGCCGCCAGTGGAAGAAAAAGCAAACGGATGGCAGAATAGTACAACGCCTTTTTGTCTATCATGCTTTTCAGCGGAATAGAGGCCAGTATGCTTCCCACCAGGAGCATAGACAGACAGGTGTTGGCCCCCGCCGCGCTCCGGATAGTTCTGTCAAGCACCTCCGGAAGAGAGACCGGAAGGCTCATCAGAAGCAGGCCCAAAGCTGCGGCAAGCATACAGGGATGGGTACAGGTTTTTTTAAGCAGCCTCTTTTTATCCGGCGCCTTTGTAAAGCACATAAGCCCAAAGGACCACATGTAGATCCGCAGGGGAATGGTATAAATGGAGGCGTACATAAGCCCCAGGTCGCCAAAAATGCCTTCTGCCACCGGATTTCCCAAAATGCCAGCATTGGAAACCATAGTGGCATATTCCATAATTTTCCTCTTTTCCGGCGGCAGAAATCCAAATGCAAGCTTTCCTGCCAGAAAGGAGACCGCCAGAAGTATGATTGTCAAGAGCAGCACCCTCAGGCAAGAGCTTAACAGCTCCTCGGTAAATTCCATCTGGAAGGATTTTAGAATGCTGGCCGGCAGGGTCACATAGAGCACCAAATCCGTCAAAAAAGCCTCTCCCTCCCGGGTAATTACGGAAGTTCTCCTGAGCAGCAAGCCCAAAAGCATCAGTAAGAACAGCATTCCCTGTGTATTATACATCCCCGAAAAGCTCATAGATGACGCCTCCGTTTCTCATTACTGTGCCAGTCTGTAAACCTCCATCACCATATCCACATCAAAGGCCGAGTAGGCGCCGGCCTTTCCGGTACCGGAAATCTTCATAGCGTTTTTTGCACAGCCTTGTAAGTCCTCCGCCTCAAGCCCAATATCGCGAAAACGGGTGGGAAGTCCCATACGCCTCTGCCAGTCCTCAAGCCTTTGAAGTCCCTCCATTACCGTATCTTCCTGATTGTCATACAAGTGTGCGCCCATGCAGTTTACGGCCCAGCGCACAAACTTCGGTGCATTGCTCTTCCAGGCATATTTCACCCAGGCATCGGTGATGATAGAGAGAATTTCGCCGTGGGTGCGTTTATAGGTAACGGTTACGGGGTTTTCCATATGATGACAAACCCAGTCACCCATCTCTCCTGCTGCAGGCTTGGTGTTGGACATTGCCATAATGGCCGCCAGGTTCAGATTTGCACGGGCTTCATAGTTGGTGGGCTCCTCCTTCGCCACCAATCCTTCCTTCAGAACAGCCCGCACAATCCCCTCAAAATAGCCCTCCATAATCTCATTTCCGTTGATGGGCGCAAAATAAACCTCCCAGCAATGAGAAAGAATATCCATGGCTCCGCAGGCCATCATCTTGGGCGGCAGTGTGTAGGCAAACTCCGGATTGATAATGGCAAAGTCAAAGAAAAAGCCCAGGTTGTAAAGTCCCACCTTCTCCGGAACTTCAAGACTGTCATCCACAATCATAGCACACAGGGATTGCTCGCTTCCCGTACCACCAAGGGTGGATACCACCCCATGCGGAATGACAGGATAAGGTGTAAAAATGTCCCTGTTTTCAAAAAGGCTTTCCTCCATATTCGTCTGCACGGCAATAAACTTTGCCGTATCCATCACAGAGCCTCCCCCTACGGCCAGGATAAAATCCACCGGCTTTTCCCGAAGCGTGTTCATACATTCCCTGCAATAGCTCAGGCGGGGATTGGGCTTCACATCTCCCATCTCATAGTAAGATACGCCGTTTTCCTCGAGAGAGCTTCTGATATCTGTGAGAATGTCTTTGAGATAATCTCCCCCGTCATGTACAATCAGACAGCTGCTGCCATACTTTTTTATCTCCTCTCCCACAGCTTTGTGGGTATCTTTTCCAAAAATCACATTGGTCTTTTGAGAATCATAAAAATTATTCATTATCTTATCTCCTATTCTAAATCACTGCGCGATGGCACTAAAGGGCAAAGTCGCTTCGACACACATGGAATAATCCGTCATTCCAGGATTCCAAGCTCCTTCATCCAGATATTCACGTCAATCATGGCCTCTCTGGAAGGCTCCAAGGTTCCTTCACAAAGAGCCGCAGCCGTAGCTTCCTCATCAAGCTGGCTGACCACATCGATTACCATGGGAAGATTCATTCCCGTCATATGCCGAAAATCTAAATGCTCCATCAGGCGGCTCACACAATTAAAAGGAGTGCCGTTTGGAATATCTGTCATTACGATTGCTTCCCCTTTTTCAAGGGCCGGCTTTAACTGCCGCTCTATCTTTGCCGTCAAATCCTCCGGTCCATCCTCCGGCAAAAAGGTAATGGATTTCAAATTTGGCTGTTCCCCAATGAGCATTTCTGTGCTTTCCACCATACCCTTTGCCATACCTCCGTGGGAAACCAGGATAACTGTAATCATTGCAAACTCTCCTCACTCTCGAATGATGATGTGACCAGGCGTGAGCTTCCTGAGCTTACTTCAACCTGGAAGCCACATATTTCTGCATGTTTCTGCAAAGCTTTGAATTTTCATAGATATCTGCCACCATGGACATGCGAAGCTCTAGGGTAAGCAGATTTCCGCCATCCTTATAATGCAGAAGCACCTTCTCAAATACGTCTCCAAAGGAGCTTTTCTCCCCAATTGCAACTCTGCGCCCCGTCTGTTCGTCCACGAGCTCCACCCCCATGATGCTTCCATAGGGGATCAGCACGGAGCGAAACGCTTCCTCGCTTCCGTCTGACGAGCGAATGACAACCGCCTTTTCCAGAGTCCGCACGTAGACAATGGCCTGCTCCGAATTGTAGGGATCTCCTCCCAGATAAATCATTTCATATTGCCATCCCAACACATTGGTCCGCCTGTTTCTTGACCGCAGCCACGGAAAGGAATGGAATTTTCCTTTTCCCATTTGTCAGCCCTTGCCCTTATGCCAGTTCAGCTTCTCCCGCAAAAAGCGTTCAACAAGGTCCATGGACTTGGAAGTCCAAAAGGGGGAACCCCCATGGGCCGCATTATGCATACGATACATGGTCACGTCCTTCCCCTCCTTGCGCATACTACGATACAATATCACACTCTGCTCAAAGCTGCAACTTCGATCCTTGTCTCCGTGCATGATCAATACAGCAGGCGTATTTTCTCCGTCCAGGTAGGAAACAGGGCTGGCTTCCTTTGCCAGATCAAGATGCTCTTTTACGGATACGCCAAGAAGCTGATCCAGGTGCTCTGTGGAGCCGTCATGATAATCAATCATAGCAGGCAGGAAGGCGGGGCCATAATAGTCTACCACTGCCTTGATTTTCGTGGGCTCCTTTTTGTATCTGGGCATCAGCGCCATCAAAAGGGCCGTGTGGGCGCCGGAAGAGCTTCCCCAGGCTGCCGTTTTTTCCGTATCCCACCCCAGTTCCTCTGCATGCTCCCTCAGAAAGCGAAGTGCCAGCCAACCGTCGTCAGACTGCACCGGGAAATGATACTCCGGGGCCGGACGGTATTCGGTACTTGCCACCAGAAACCCCCGCCTTGCTATGTCTACCAGCTGGGGGATGCCGGGAACCACACTCTGCTTCTGCCATGCGGAGCCGCGGATAAACAGGATCAGTGGCCTTCTCTCCCCTTCACTGCTTATGGAGGGGAGCAGAAGCTGCAGCTTCAGGGATTTCCCGTCTATTTTGGCAAATTCTACATCGCGAATATATTTCACGATTTTGACCTCTGAAAAATCTGCCTCCAGCTGTCTCATTCCCTCTTCTGTCAATGTAGAAGCTTCCATATCAGGCTCAGGAATGCTCCAGCATTCATTTTCCGAACGAAAATTCATCTCTGCTCCTCCTTTTTCTCTTCGATCCTCTGTAGGATCATACCCTCATTCATGGTGCAGGCAATGTCAAAATAATACCGCTGTCCGGCTTCTGCCTTGAGGTTCACGACCGGACTGGTAAGGCTGTCCAATTTTACATATACCTTGTGAAAACCCACAGAGCAGGAAACATGACACTGGCTGTCGAGACTAATCCGCTCTACCTCCCTGCCATCCAGGAAAATCCGGAATTTTCTGGCATTTCCCCTGATACAATGCTCCCGCAGGAAGGAAAGCATGGCCTCTCCTCTGTGGGCAAATGTCTTTTCATCTATGGGCTCAAAGCGCTCCAGCAGACCACTCCCCTTTTCCCTCCACAGCTTCCAAAGCTTATTTGGGGCACCCATGAAAGCCCTCCTTTCTCCAAAGCTTTCCTTATAGGAAGAGATGGCTTTTCGGGGCTTTTGCGCGCCGCAGCCATCTCTCCTCCTGTTCCTTCTATCTCAATTCTTGAACCGTCATGCGCTGAATATCCCCAGCAGCCCGAACAGAATACCGGCTACAATCATAACCAAAATAATATGTATCGATTTTTTTCCGCTTCTTAAGGCCTTTACACAGCCCAGGGTCAGAAGCAGCGGCAGAAGCTTCGGACAGATCGCGTCAAAGAGCGCTGTCTGAATGTTAAATTCCGTTCCACTGATAGAAAAGTTCAGGGCACACTGAAGATTGACATAATTTACAATCAGGCCTCCCATGACACAGCAGCCCACAATTCCGGCCGCATTCATAATCTTGTCGAGGGTTCCGGCGGCCATCACATCCACAATGGCATCTCCTCCCTTATCGTACCCCAGCTTAAAGCAGGCCCACATGCAGCCAATCATAATGGCATACAGAACCACCGCATAGATAATGGGTCCCAGCACCAGTCCGTTATTGGTCAAATCAATACACAGAGCCAGCAAAATAGGAACAATAATTCCCTGAATCAGAGAGTCTCCGATGCCGGCCAGAGGGCCCATCAGGGCGGACTTAAGACCTACAATCTGATCCGCATCGCAGTCAGCTCCCGCTGCCACCTGCTCCTCCATGGCAATCGTCACGCCATGGATCACTGTGCCCACCTCAGGCTCCGTGTTAAGAAAGGTAAGATGGCGGGTCAATACTTCCTTCTGCTTTTCCACATTGGAATCATACAGCTCCTTAACCACCGGAACCATAGAATACATAAATCCCATACCATGCATAAACTCATAGTTGCCGCCTACTGCGCAGGACAAGAACCAATTGATAACGGAACGCTTCTGCGCCTTTTTGGAAACCTTCATAAGCTCAGCCATTATGCCACCTCCGTTCTATTGGTGTGATAGAAATACAGAACCGCGCCCGCAAAGCCGATAAGGGCGATGGGAATCAGGCCAAGCTCCAGGTATGCGGCTGCAATAAAGCCAACCAGAAGCCAGATGCGGGCCTCTCCCTTGAAGATAAAGGAAAGGTTGATTGCAATACCAACAGCAGGAAGCATCCCGCCAATCAGAGATACTACGGTCAGGGCCTTGCCCATCAGCACATCCGCCAATACATAGACCAGATCCGCACCAAAGTATGCACAGAGCATACAGGGGATTGCATAACCAATAAAGGTAATAATCAAAGGCAGAAGCCAAACAGGAATCCACAGAGAATTGATTTTCCCGTCATCAATAAATTTCTGAGCCAGATGACCGCATGCGGACATCACCGTCATCAGCATCGTATACAGGGCAATGGCTACCAAGCCTACGGGAACCGCCAGAACCAGTGCAGCGTCCATATCAAGGCCGGTTGCCAGCACAAACGCCGTACTCAAAACGCCCGCTGCGCAAGGGTCTGCCGGGGAAGCTCCGCCGGCGCCGATCCAGCCAAGATAAATCATATTAATCTGAGCGCCGATCATGGCCCCCTCCAGAGGTTTTCCAAATACCAGGCCAACCAGGAAGCCTGCTACCAAAGGCTTACTGAATACAAAGTACGCCCGTGCAAACGAACAGTTACCAATCCAGTAAATGACGCCGCACAAAAACGCTTGAAATAGTGTCATATCTCATTCCTCCATTCATCGTTCCATAATTTCGTAAACTCCCTTATTTCTTCACTAATTTCGCCAAATCCACCGGTGCATTGTCAATGGCAAGCTGATAGACCATCGTTACTCCGTCATCTATCAAGGTCCTCATGGCTTCCTTCTCACTCTCGCTTGCGTACAGATCTCGAATCAGCCGGGTACGCTTGCCATATTTATTGCCGCTGACTGCCGCGCTTCCGCAGACAATCCTCTCATAGGACGCTCCCTGCTCCTTCAGACGCAGAAAGCTCTGGGCACATTTGGTGAGAAGCATAACCTTTTCATTTGCCGGAGAATCCTCCTTCAGGTAAGCCGCAGCTTCCTCTACGGTCATGATCTTAAGCTCTGTGCCTGCGGGCTTCATACCCATAAAAATCTTACAGGTAAACTTATCCTGAACCAGATCGTCATCCGCCAGCACAATCACGTTTGCATGGGTAGCCTGCATCCATTTGGTACAAACCTGTCCGTGGAGCATCCTCTCGTCAATTCTCGCCAAGACTACATTCCTCATAGATTTCCCTCCTTTCCCTTTGTTTTTATGCCTTTCCGGCAGAGCCGCACAGATCCATATGGTGCGCTGCCACTGCCTTGATCCCCTCTCCCATCTTATCATACAGATCATAGGGCGCCCATGCGCGCCACTCTTCAGACATAGACTCTACATACTTCTTATAGCCGTCAATGGCTCCTGTATACAGCTCATAGGCAACATTTAGCTTATTAATGCCCATACTGCACGCCTTCTTCAAATTCTCATCCCCTGTTCCGGATCCCCCATGAAGAACCAAAGGAACCGGAACCATATCCCTAAGCTCCCTAAGAAGCTCAAACTGAAGCTTCGGCTCATCCTTGTAAGCCCCATGCGCCGTGCCGATAGCCACCGCAAGAGCATCCACCTGAGTTTCCTGTACAAAAGCCAGAGCCTCGTCCGGACGGGTAAACACGCTCTCATCTCCCATAGCCACATGGCCAAGCTCCGCCTCAACGCCCATTCCGCAGGCATGTGCAATCCTTGTAAGCTCCTTTACCTGCTTTACATTCTCCTCAAAGGACAGCTTGGAACGGTCCACCATAATATCCGTAAAGCCTGCATGAATCGCCCAAATCGCATGATCAAACTCTGCCCCGTGATCCAGTATAATAGACACCGGCACATTGGCCAAAGCTGCCTGCTCTCTGGCCCATTTGCCAAATCGCATCATATCGTTCTTTCCATACATAAACAGCATAATCACCGGAGAGCGCTTCTCCTCCGCCGCCTCTAAGCACGCCATAAAATTAATCTCATTGCCGATTCCAAGTGCAGGAACGCAATAATTTTCAGCTTTTGCCTTAGTTAAAATCTCTTTTAAATTTGCTAACATATCAAAATCTCCTTTTCACGAGTCAATAATCAATACTTAATGATACACCGGAAGGTATCCGGACGAAGTGCCGTCTCAAAGGCCTCCATACATTCCTCCGGCGCAAATACACCGCTCACCAGCCCAGAGGGATCGATAATTCCCTTTGTCAGACAGTTCACCGCCTCTGTAAAAGACCGTACGCTGGGACTCTTGGTTCCCGTAATGCGGATTCCCTTATTGTGGATATATCCCACATCCATAGGAATCTCCTTTCCGGAATGAATGGAGCTGTACATCACAACCGTCCCTTTAGGAGCCGTCATTTTCACTGCCTGCTCCGCCACAGCCGCCACAGCCGTGGTATTGAATACAGCCTCCGCTCCCATACCGTCGGTGAGATCCTTCACCTTCTGCACCGCATCCTCCTCCATCGGATTGAAGGTCACATCACACCCAAGCTTTTGAGCCAGCTTTCTGCGCTCCGGATCAATCTCGCTCATAATCACAAAAGCTCCCCGGGCCTTTGCGCACATCACATGAAGCTGTCCCATAATGCCTCCGCCAATCACGACCACATTATCCCCCAGATTGATCGGCGCCTGATTCACACTCTGGATCACACAGCCAAGAGGCTCTGCAAACACAGCCTTCTCCGTAGGCATATCATCCGGCACAAAATAGACCTGATCCAGATTCAGCCGAAGATATTCTCCCAGACCGCCGGTCCCCGGAATCTCGTAATCATCATCAATATCGTCTGCCATCTTACAGAGATTCTCCATGCCATGACGACAAAAATAACACTTTCCACAGGGTTTTTTGATGAGATTGGCCACAATCCTTTTCCCAACAGGGTAAGCCTTCGGATCCACACCCTCTCCAAGCTCCGCAATCTCACCTGCCACCTCATGTCCGCCCACAAAAGGAGGCGTGATATAGGAAATAACCCCGGAATACATCCGCTGCTCCCAGGTACACAGCGCACAGCCGTTTACCTTCATCATAATCTGATTTTTCCCCAAAGGAGGCTTTCTCGTCTCCAGCACCTCCGCTTTACGCTCACCCGTAATCGCCACTACTCTCATGTTCAATCTCCTTTCTTCCAAAAGGCTACTCTCCAATGTCATCAAGTTAAGCCCTGAAAGGCTTATAAAGGCTCCGGGCAAGAACCGCCACCCCTGATCGGGGCGGCCCTCCTCCCCTGCGCCGGTAGTCTTTGCAGGCTTAACTTGATGACATTGGGTTGCTCTCAGCCGCCTTTCACTTCCCTTCAACTATAACATTTTCCACACTATCCCCGAAATACCAAAGCATTTCCGTATCGATGCAGAAAAATTATACAAACAAACCACCAATACCATATCCATATCCGTTTATTTGTATAGTCATTTCTCTTTTCAACCCAATTCCCCTATGCATTCCGCCACACCCCAATTACAACAAATCTTCTCCCTCCGCCCTCACCAAGGGAAGGATCTGACGAAAAATAAGCCGGCAGCCTTTTCCGATATCCAGTGTCCGGCTGTTCGCGTACAGGCTGTCTGATATGGGCGAACATTACCTCAAAAACCTTCCGTTTCAACGAAATCCATAAAAGGTAATGTACGACCAGAGCAGATAGAATGTACGTGAACCGTCCGAATACAGGATATGGAAAAGGCTGCCAGCTTATTTTTCGACAGCTCCTTCCCCCTACCCCCTATTCAAAAACCCCTTCTAAATCCTCCGTTTTATAGCACCTCTCCAAAAGCTTACGCCCTTTCGGACTGCAAAGCATCAAATAAGCCTCCGGAAGCTGCTCCAAAATCTCATCATACGTACAGGCATGCGTAACCAAATACCACACATCCGTCTCCTCCTTCCTCCGATGGATACTGGTCCGATTTTCCGTATGAATTCCAATAATCGCCTGCAGACAATGTCCCCAGCTAAATTTCCGCTCCTGATAAGGAGAACGGCACCTGTTCAAGCTGCTCTCCATATGCTCCACCGTATAAAGCTCCAGTCTCCCATTTTCATACTGCTCCCTAAAATGCTCCAAAGAGAATTCCCCCTCCGTCCAATTCGCCGATACCGTATCCTGAATATTGCGGACATCTGCCTCCGACATCACGGCCGAAACGAGAATATAAGGCACAGAAACATTTTCGAGAGGCATAGTGGAAAGCAGAAAATCAATCTTATCCAAATCGGTTCGCTTCTCCAGCTCAATCATAGAAACCACATCCACTACCTGATACATAGGAAAATACTGCCTCAGCTTCGTAACCAGAAGCTGTGTGGTTCCATACCCGCTGTTGGAAACCACCAAAATCCGCTTCTCCATCCGCTTTGCCTCCAGCATAGCCTGATAGTAGGTTGCAATATAAGACACCTCATTGAGACTGACCTCTTTTAAGGAATACTTTTGAGTAATACACCAAAGAGCCGACTGGCAAAGCCCCAAAAGCTCCCCATAATTTTCCTGGGTATCTGCCAGAATACTGCTCTGAATGTGGATATCATACTTCATCCGGTTCAGCATAGGACGGACATGCTTGAGAAGTCCGTTCATCAGCTTGGAATCATCATCTACCGTAATACGCAAAGCCTTCAGAACACACGCTGTCAGCTCCTTGGACACCTTCCGGGCCAAATCCAGATTTTCCCCCTCCTCCACGCCGCAGCTTTGCACCTTCCCATGTTCCTTAAGCCCCATATCCGAAGAAATGAGATATTTATACAGATAATAAATCTCCTGCTCCGGAACCTCCCAACTTCTTCGAAGCATTGCCAAAAGCCCCCTGGCATACGAAAGCTGAACAGGCTGTGCATCCAGAGCATGCTCTTCTCCCGGCGCAATAAAGCGCTTCCTTCTTACTCTTGAAATGCAGATCAAAATATGATCCCGCAAATAGCTGTAGTAGGGCTCCGAAATAGGATGGCCGCTCTCTTCTGCCAGGTATTCCATCATCTCCCCGGACAGACTGACCTCCTCTTCCGTGAAAAAGCCTGTGGGCATAAGCCGACTGTCTTCCCTGGAGGTCATATACTCTCCCGGCGTAATCTCTGTGTTTTTGGAAGGGTTATTCTCCCGGATCCATGCGGCAATGGCATGGCGGATCCCCTTCTCCGGACCTGCAAGTCCACGCCCGTTCCGTCTCTTCACCAAGGAAAGCCCATACTGCCCTCCCCAGCGCTCAATGTATTTAAAGTCATTTACAATACTGGCCCTGCTGACATAGAACTCCTCAGACAGCTTCTGAATGGACAATCCCGTCTCATCCATAAGCAGCATCCGCTTGGTGATCTCCTGACGCCTGCACTCCGTAGACATGGGACTCATTTCCTCCCAGTCGCTTTCCAGGCTCCGTAACAGCTCCTGATTTCCTCTCACCTTCTCCGGAAGGTAAATGCCGCTGCCTGTTTTTCGGATCAGAGTCACATGGAAGGGGTTCAGATATTCTTGTATCACCTTAAGATCCTGCAGAACCGTTTTGTCCGACACATGAAGCTTCTCCGCCAAATATCCTGCGGAACGAAATTGCTGTTCATTCCACAAAAGCTTTAAGCACTTAATTTGCCTGGCATTCAAGTTCCCCATGGCGCACCTCACACACCCCAAATCCTCTGCATATACTCCATCCGCGCGCTCATCCCCTCCATTAGGGCGTCGGCTACCGTGAGGGCTGCCATAGCCTCCACCACCACTACCGCCCGGGGCACAATCACCGGATCGTGGCGTCCGCGAATGCTGATCTCGATATTTTCTCCCTTTTGATTGACCGTACGCTGCATAGCCGCGATAGAGGGCGTGGGCTTCACCGCAGCCCGAAAGACAAGGGCGCTGCCGTCACTGATCCCCCCCAGGGTTCCCCCTGCATGATTGGTCTCCTTGGAGACTTTTCCATCCCGGCATACAAAGGCATCATTGTTCCGGCTTCCCCTAGCCCGGGCCGCCCCAAAGCCGTCTCCTATCTCAAAGCCCTTTACTGCCCCGATAGACAGGATCGCCCTGGCCAGATTGGCGTCCAGCTTGTCAAAGCAGGGCTCTCCCAGACCGGTGGGAACTCCCTCGATGACACACTCTATGACACCGCCGCAGGAATCCTGGGCCTTCATACATTCCTCCACATAGAGACCTGCCTTTTCTGCCGCCACAGCGTCCGGCATAAAGAAGGCATTTTTCAAAATCTCCTCCCGGGAAAATCTCTCCCTGTCAATCTCCACAGGCCCGACGGCACAAGTATAGGTAGTGATATGAACGCCCATCTCCTTTAAGATTTTAGCCGCTATGGCTCCTGCCGCCACCCGGCCAATGGTCTCCCGCCCGGAGGAACGGCCGCCTCCCCGGTAATCCCGAAAGCCGTATTTCTGGTCAAAAGTATAGTCTGCATGCCCAGGGCGGTAATAGGAGGCGATCTCGCTGTAATCACCGGATCGCTGTGAGGTATTATATACCACCATAGAAATAGGTGTTCCCGTTGTCTTCCCCTCAAAGACGCCGGAGAGGATCTCCGCCTTGTCCGCCTCCTGCCTGCTGGTGGTATACCGGGATTGCCCTGGCTTTCTGCGGTTTAAATATTCCTGTATATCCTCCTCCGAAAGAGCCAGCCCTGCCGGGCAACCGTCCACCACCACGCCGATGGCCTTCCCATGGGACTCTCCCCAGGTTGAGATGCACAAATGCTTTCCGAATATGGAACCTGCCATAATAATCACTCCCCTCTCAAGACGTCCTTCATTTCCTTCACATAAGCCTTTACATGCTCCACACAGTCTGATCCGTATTTTCCGCACAGCCGCACGATGGCAGAGCCTACAATCACCCCGTCCGCTTTGGCCGCCATAGCTTTGGCTTGCTCCGGTGTGGAGATTCCAAAGCCAACCGCACAGGGAATCTCTTTTTCCTGCTTTATCAGCTCTATCATTGCGCCGATATCTGTGGTAATCCTGGAGCGCACGTTGGCTGCCTGGATCACCGGCCCCTCCGCCGCGGGATCGGAGAAGGGAATCCCCAGCTCCACCAGATCCTCTGTCATACGGGCGGCATAATAAAGCCTGGAAGGCCTTCCCGCATATTCATTGAACAACTGTGTAAGCTCCCGGTTAAATTCCGGATCCTGCTTATAATGGTTGTAGGCCTCCTCCAGTTCCTGCACCGCATTCATCAGTGTCTCCGGAATGTATTGCCCCCCATGAATTCCAAATCTCCCTTTTGACATATGGTTGCTCCTCTTATTTTCTTATTCTCCCAGCTTTATCCTCAGTGTACAAGGGAGGTGTCCCCTTGTACACTGAGGATATGGACACATTTACAAATACATCTACTGGAAGGATACCCTTTTTTAATCCTGCTGTCAATTCATGGCTCACAGCTTGTAGCTAAAAATTGGCTATGATATAATTAGAGAGTCAAATCGGCGTTCGTGGAGGTGTAATATGGCAGAAGTACAGAAGAAAATTGACCTGCTTAAAAAGATTGCGCATTGTTTCAACGAAGCTGGCATCACTTGGGCGCTGGGAGCTTCCATGCTGTTGTATTTCAAGGGCGTTGTTCCGGATTTTCACGATATTGACCGCCCGATCAAAAGCTGGGTCAGCTCTGTCTGCCTGTTCCCCTCAACGTCTCCCACTACGAGAATTTCCCCTCGCTTCAGGACAAAGGATAAATCTCTGATTTTCGGAATTCCTGCGGCATCAAAATACCAAAGCTTCTCTGCCTCCAGCACGACCTCGCCAATCTCGCCCTCCCCCTTATTTTGGATGAGCTGCACATCATTTTTTCCCACCATTGCCCGGGCAATTTCCGCCTCTCCCACATCGCCCCGCATCCACCCGGACTGCACCACACATCCCTTTCGCATTACCGTAATGCGATCTGCAACCCGAATGACCTCCCGAAGCTTATGAGAAATAAAGACAATGGCTCTTCCCTCTTCCTACACCCACAAGTGCATGTGTTTCGCCTGGATAAAGTTCCGGGCTCACATGAACTAGTTATCTATTTTTCCAGAAATTCTTTTGTCTATTTTTCCCCATAAAAAAACTGTGAACTTACAGGTATTATACTCATAAGTTCACAGTTTAAAATTCCTGGTTCTCTCTAAGACTCTCTTTACGGCGTCACTCTCCCCGCCAGAATCTCCTTGTAATCCGCATAATTCTTCTCCAAAAGCGCAGGCGTATCCAATCCAAAGGGGCATTTCTTCTTGCAGGCATTGCAATGCTTGCAGTCCTCTATCTTCTTCATCTTCGCCTGTACCTCCGGCGTCAGCTGAAGCTCGGAGGGCGAGCGCCGAATGAGCTGAGACATGCGGGCGCAGGTATTGATCTCAATGCCCGCCGGACAGGGCATACAGTAGCCGCAGGCCCGGCAGAAGTCCGCCCCAAGCTCCTCCTTGTCCCTGGCAATCTCTGCCCGGATCTCCTCCGTCATGGCCGGCGGATTGTCTATGTAGGAAAGAAATTCATCAAGCTCCCGCTCCCTTTGAATTCCCCAGATAGGAAGCACATTGTCAAACTGAGCCATAAATGCATAGGATGCCGCAGAATTGGTCAAAAGTCCGCCGGACAAGCCCTTCATGGCAATAAAGCCCATATTCGCCTTCCTGCACTTTTCCACCAGCTCCAGTTCATGCTCCGTAGCCAGATAGCAGAAGGGGAACTGCAAGGTCTCATAGAGACCGCTGTCAATGGCCTCATGGGCCACCTTAAGCCGGTGATTGGTAATTCCGATATGGCGTATTTTTCCCTGGGCCTTCGCCTCCAGCATGGCCTCGTAAAGACCGCTTCCGTCCCCGGGCTTGGGGCAGAAGGAGGGATTGTGAAACTGATACAGATCCACATGGTCTGTCTGAAGGCATTTCAGGGAAGTATCCAAATCCCTCCAAAAGTCCTCCGCTGTCTGAGCCATGGTTTTCGTTGCCAGATAAATCTCATCCCGCACCTTCCCAAAGGCCTCCCCCAGCTTCTCCTCACTGTCCGTATAGAATCTGGCCGTGTCAAAGAAGTTCATGCCGCCCTCACGGGCTCTCCTTAGAAGCGCCACTGCCGCCTCCTTGGAGATCCTCTGAATCGGCAATGCTCCAAATCCGTTTTTATGTGCTGCGATTCCTGTGCTTCCAAGTACTACCTGCATCATTTTGTCTTCTCCTTGTCATCCATTTCTTTTTGTACTTATCCAAAAATGATTCCTTTCCCTTTGCTTCCCGGCGGGTGCGAAGCACGGCCGCAGAAAGGGGCGGCATAAAAATCTCAATCTCTCCGCCAGACACCAGATAACAGGCGGTCTCTGTGGTAAAGCCGTCCTCCACCGACAAAATCAGCCGCTCCATCAGAGCGCCGTCAAAGACCTCTCCAATCCAGACAGGTACCGATATCTTCTGCCCTTCCTCGTTGTTGTTCACCACAACCAGAACCTGACTGTCCTTGGCAAACCGAATCATGCCGATGATCCCGTGAAGAGCCAGAACGATTTTGCCGGAGCCCGTCTTACAGGCAGGATTCTCCTTGTGGATGCGTATCATTTCCCTGTGAAATGCAATCAGCTCCTCATCCTCATTGCCCCAGGGGTAGGTCCGTCGGTTGTCCGGATCCGTAAAGCCGCACAAGCCCGCCTCATCGCCATAATAAAGGGTAGGAGCCCCTGACCAGGTCATCTGCAGCGCCACCGCCTCCCGGAATACTGCCTTGGAGATTCCAAGAGCCGCATCCTCGGAGCTTCGGCTCCCCAGTCTTCCCTCCATATGACTGGTTCTGGTCAGGAACCGGGAGTGATCGTGGTTGGACAGCTGATTCATGGCAATCAGGAAGGACGGGCCGTAAAAAGCACGTATATTCTCACTGAGGGTCTCAACAAGGGCATGCTCATTATTCAGCAAATCCTCCCGAAAATACTCGCTGTGCTTCTCCATGCCTGTGAGGAACCAGGTGATCGGCTCCATAAAGGAGTCGTAATTCATTACCGAGTCCCACTCTCCCCCGCTTAGCCATGCAGAGGCATCTCCATAGTGCTCCGCATAAATAACTGCCTCCGGGTTCGCCTCCTTCACACTGCTGCGAAACTCTCTCCAGAAATCATGATTATAGCCCGGGGTAAGCCCCAGATCCGCCGCCACATCCAGGCGCCAGCCATCCACGGAATAGGGCGGAGATACCCATTTGCGACCAATGTTCATAATATACTCCCGAAGCTCCGGAGAGGATTCGTAGGCAAGCTTGGGCAGTGTCTTATGTCCCCACCAGCCGTCGTAATATTCATTGTAAGGCCACTCATGCTCATTGTTGAACCGAAAGAAATCCCGATAAGCGCTCAGCTCCGACACATAAGCCCCTGCCTCGTAGTCACCGTTGCTCTCATACAGCCGCTCCCGATCCAGCCATTTATTGAAGGAGCCGCAGTGATTGAACACACCGTCCAGAAGAATCCGGATCCCCCGCTTGTGAACCTCCTCCACAAAATGAATAAAGAATTCATTGCTGGCCTCCAGGTTCTCCCGGTTCACCACACGCTTCATATAGCGCTCTGCCTTCCGATTATCAATCTCACCCTCAGACAGCAGCTCTCCTCCATCCTCCTTGATCCTGGTAAAATGGGGATCAATATAGTCATAATCCTGACAATCATATTTGTGATTGGAGGGTGATACAAAGATGGGATTCATGTAAATAACTTCCACACCCAGCTCCACCAGATAATCCAGCTTATCCAAAATCCCCTGGAGATCCCCCCCATAAAAGCTTCTTACGTCCATGGCGCGGGGACATTGGTTCCAGTCCTCCACCTTCTCCACCTGAGCCCCGATGTAGCTGTACTCTCCTGTCATCACATCGTTCGATGGATCGCCATTGCAGAACCGATCCACATAGATCTGGTACATCACGGCTCCCTTGGCCCAGTCCGGCGTAAAAAAGCCCGGAATGATTCCAAAGGAATATACGCTCTGGAGCTCCTCTGTCACCCCGCGCTTATTGTAGAAGAGCCGCTCCTCCCCGGATCGGATCTCAAAAAAGTAAAGCATTCTGCGGCTTCCCACCCGCATCTGAATCTGATAATAGTCAAATCGTTCGTTAGACTGAAATTTCTTCATAGGAAGACGGTTCCCCTTGCTGATCAGGTAGACCGCCTCTACATCATCCTTTGCCGTGCGAAAAATCACGGTTACCATATCTCCCGGATTCACCTCCATCGGAATCCGGTATTGACTTGTTTCGTCGGAAAAAAGTGCCTGTCTGTTAATTGTGCTCATCCTCTTTTTCTCTCCCTTGGATCTATTTTATAATACACCGCTATAGATTACAAGATAGATTTTGCAGATATGCGGACAGTAAAAAAGACAGCCGTTACGTCCTGCTGTCTTTTTTAGGAGAAGGTATTTCTTTTACTTATGGGGTGTAGCAAAAACTATATAATGTATTGGGGGTTTTACAAGTATTATTATAGCACAGTTTCAAAATAAGTGTGCACAAACTTTACAAAAATCACATGTTGTTTTTGTCAGGTTTTCACAAAAGAATTCCGTCATAATGACGGAATTCTTTTGCTCTCACTGGGGACTGTCACACAACAAGCCGTCAGGCCTTCCTCTTAAGAATTAAAAATCAGCTGCTCCTCTTCCTTCTTGAAAAGAGCCTCAAATTCCTCTCTTGTAATTTTTTCCTTCTCAAGCAGCAGCTCTGCGGTCTCATCCAGCACTCTGCGGTGGGCCAGAATAATCTCCTTCGCCTTCTGGTAGCATTCGTCTACAATCCGCTTGATCTCCATATCTATTTTACTTGCGATCACCTCGCCGTAGCCCTTGGTATGGCCAAAATCCCTTCCAATGAAGACCTCTTCCTCGGAATCATAATTCACAAGCCCAAGCTCCTCGGACATGCCGTACTTGGTCACCATAGCCCGCGCCACGCCTGTGGCCTGCTTGATATCCTGAGAAGCGCCTGTGGTAATATCGTCAAAAATCAGCTCCTCGGCAATTCTGCCTCCCAAAGACACCTGAATGTCCTGCAGCATCTTGCCCTTGGTGTTGAACATATCGTCTCTCTCCGGAAGAGGCATGGTGTAGCCTGCCGCTCCCATCCCCGTGGGAATAATGGAAACCGTATAGACCGGCCCCACATCCGGAAGCACATGGAACAAAATAGCGTGCCCCGCCTCATGGTAAGCCGTAATGCGCTTTTCCTTCTCGGAAACCACACGGCTCTTTTTCTCGGCTCCAATGCCCACCTTCACAAAGGACTTGCGGATATCGCTCTGGAGAATATACTGCCGATCCTCCTTCGCCGCAAAGATGGCCGCCTCATTCATCAGGTTCTCCAGATCCGCACCTGTCATTCCTGCCGTGGTCTGAGCCACCTGCTTTAAGTCCACATCCTCCGCCAGAGGCTTATCCTTTGCGTGCACGTGGAGAATCTCCTCCCGGCCCTTCACGTCGGGCCGGCCCACCATAATCTTTCGATCAAAACGTCCCGGACGCAAAATCGCCGGATCCAGGATATCCACCCGGTTGGTGGCCGCCATCACAATGATGCCTTCATTTACGCCGAAGCCGTCCATTTCCACCAAAAGCTGGTTCAGGGTCTGCTCCCGCTCGTCGTGTCCGCCGCCCATGCCGCTTCCACGGCGTCTGGCTACCGCGTCAATCTCATCAATAAAGACAATGCAGGGATGATTCCGCTTGGCATCCGCAAACAAATCCCGCACCCGGGAGGCTCCCACGCCCACAAACATTTCCACAAAATCCGAGCCGGAAATGCTGAAAAAGGGCACGCCCGCCTCCCCTGCCACCGCCTTGGCAAGCAGGGTCTTACCTGTACCCGGAGGTCCCTCCAGCAGCACGCCCTTGGGGATCCGGGCTCCTACCTTAATATATTTTTGAGGCATTTTCAGGAAATCCACGATCTCCCGCAGGTCTTCCTTCTCCTCCTGGAGTCCCGCCACATCCTTAAAGGTGGTATGAATCTGCTCCTGAGTAGTCATCTTGGCCCGGCTTCTTCCAAAATCCATCATGCGGTTATTGCCGCCGCCTGCCTGGCGGTTCATCAGCATCATCATGGCAAATACTACCACAACCGCCACCAGGAGGGGAATGCCAAGACTTTGAAGCCAGCTCTGACCCCTTACATTGTCATAGGCCACCGAAACTCCCGCCTTCTGAAGCAACTTTCCGGCCTCCACCGTATCCGGCACATTCACCTTGGAGGCTGTTCCGTCCGTCTTTACCAGCTCAACGATTCCCGTAGGCGCCGTCTCATTCTGGGTTATCACCGCATGGGCCACCTGACCGCTCTTAACATCCTCCTCAAACTGCGTATACGTATACAAGTTCTGCATCTCCGCTCTTTTTGCAAACTCCGCAACAAAGAAGAGAAGCATTGCCAGGAGAATCAAATAAAAAAATGATACCCTGTATTGTCTGTTGTTCAAAATTGTTCCTCCATTTCAGTTCCGCAATAGCCCATTCAGTACGCAGTAATGGAGATGAATTTCCGGCCGCAAAAAAACGCGTCCGTAAATCCATCTGGGTACTGCCTGGGCTATTGCTGTTTCCAGTTCCGCAATATAAAATAATATTTTTAATCTACAAACTCAATAATTCCTATATAGGGAAGATTCCGGTACCGCTGATCATAGTCAAGGCCATAGCCCACCACAAATTCATCGGGGATCTGAAAGCCCGTATACTTTACCTCCACATCCACCACCCTGCGGGAAGGCTTGTCAAGCAGTGTGCAGATGGTCATGCTCTTGGGGCCCCGCTGTCCAAGGAGCTTTACCAGGTGATTTAATGTCCGACCGGAATCAATGATATCCTCCACAATAATCACATTCTTCCCCTGCAGGGGTTCATCCAGGTCCTTGCTCAAACGCACCACTCCACTGGATTTTGTCTCCGCGCCATAACTGGAAACCTGCATAAAGTCTATGGTCACCGGCAGGGTAATCCTTTTTGCCAGCTCACAGACAAAAAAAATGCTTCCCTTTAAGATACAGATCAAGTGCACCTCCTGCCCCGCAAAATCCTCACTGATCTTCTTTCCCAGCTCCTGAATCTTCGCATCGACCTCGTCCTCCGGAATCATTACTCGGACCTTCTCTGCCATCTTCCTCTCCTCCGTATATCTGTACTTTCAAAATCTGTCTGGTATCTTCTGTCACCTTATAGCCTTCGCTGATGCGCATGCCCGGAACCCAGATAATATGACTTCCGTCTGCCAGCATAAGAAGCTCTCCCCGCTCCCTGGCAGGCACCTTTTGATCGATCAGGTAAGCCTTCAGCTTCTTCCTTTCGTGAGCCTGATTGATCTCAAGATAATCACCGGGTCTGCGCCTGCGAATCTCCGGATAATTTTCTATTTTATCATAATCAAACCATTTCGTATATGTTTTTTGCGGAATTAATTGATCTTTTTGCCGTTTTTCCAGGGAAAAAACCCAAATGCTCCCCCCCGCCCGGCAGGTTCCCGGAATCTTTAGCGAAAAACACACCTCCTGCCGGCCTGCTTCTGGCTCCGGCTTCCCGGCTTCCAGATATACCCCCTCATATACCCGGACTGCTTTTCTTCCTCCCGGCAGGTTCAAATATCTTCCCGTCTGTCTGCCGAACAGCTCCCTCACCAGCTCAACGTGCTTTCGCTCCACATCCTTTAAGCCGCCGGTCTCTGCCAGACAACCGCGGATCACCCGTCCGGCCAGCAGGGGGTCAAGCTTTTGGAAGGACGCCTCAAGAATCAGAACTCCCTGCTCCTTCCTCTGCACACATTGGGTCAAGGCCTTCCCGGTCTCCTCCTTAAGATAGCGCTCAAGCTCTGACAGCTCCTTTGCCGTCTCCATCATATGGCCTACAGCTCTCTCATTAATCTGCTCCCTGGCAAGAGCCAGGATCCCGTGGCGAATGCGGTTCCTGGTATACAGATCCTCCTCATTGCTGCTGTCCAAACGCCAGGAAAGCCCTTCTTCGGAAAGCCAGGACAGAATCTCCCTTCGCTCCACACAAAGAAGCGGGCGAATCAGCCCGTCACGCTCCGGCTCCATACCGGCCAGCCCGCGAAGCCCTGTTCCCCGAAACAGATGAAACAGCATGGTCTCTGCCTGATCATCCCCGTGGTGCCCTACCGCAATCCGATTGCAGCCCCATTTCCCGGCCTCTGTCCGAAATGCCTCATAGCGGCAAATCCTGCCGGCCTCCTCCAGGGTCAGCTTCTCCCGCTCTGCGCGCTCCCTTACCTGACAGCGCACACAGCTTAAGGGAATTTCCCATTCCCTGCAGAGCTTTTCCACAAACCTCTGATCCTCCTCTGCCTCCGCCCCTCGCAGGCCGTGATTCACATGGATGGCCACAAGCTCAAATCCAAACCTTTCTCTGAGGCTTTGCAGTGCAAAAAGCAGGCATACGGAATCCGGTCCTCCCGATATGCCCGCCATCACTTTATCCCCTGGCCGTATAAGCTCCCTGTCTTCAATAAACCTTCCAATCTTTGAAAGCACCGTCTTCTGTACACCTCTCTTATATCCCCGCAAAGGTCTCGGATGGCTGCCGGGCCGGACCTCAGTCTCTTTCCCTAGTATACAGGCGGTCTGTCTCAAAAGTCAACGCTCCTCTTAATATTTTACCAAAGACACTGCCAGCACCGTCATGTCGTCTGAGGGCTCTCTGTCCTGGTACTGCTTCACCCGCCCCAGAATATAGGCTGCCAGCTCTTTTGGATTTCCCGTATCATGCTCCATAATGATATCCTTCATCAGCGCCTCCTGGTGGGCGGCCGGAAGGGCATCCATCACGCCGTCCGTCACCATGATCACCATATCTCCGTCATAGAGCTTTTTGCTGGCGGCGTCCAAATCCAGCTTATGAAAGACCCCTGCCGGAAGACTGGTGGAGGATATGGTCTCCACCCAGTTTTCCCTCCGGATAAAGGTAGTGGAGGCTCCCACCTTTAAAAATTCACAGACTCCCGTATACAAGTCCAGGGAGCTGATATCAACGGTGGAAAACACCTGGGCATCCGAATGCACAATGAGGGCCGAGTTGATCATGCGCACAGCCGTCTCCTTGGAAAAGCCTGCCTCCAAAAACTGCTCTAGCAGATCAATCACTCGCTCACTTTCCTTGTAGGCCTCGATTCCGGAGCCCATCCCGTCGGAAAGGGCTGCAATAAACTGTCCTTCCCGGCAGTGGTACAGGGAAAAATTATCTCCGGAAATCTGCTCTTCCCCCTTTACTGCCTTTTCTATACCATAGAGCACCTCAAAATTAGTCCGCTCCACAAACTGAAGGGTAATCCGCTCACTTCCCACAAAGGCCCTGCTGTCCTTTGCAGGCATCATAGATTTCTTCATCAGCTTTGAGAGAACGGCCGCCACCTCCTTTACGGCCACACAGCGCCTGCGCCTGGTATTGACCGTCAGATAGACCTCCTGCCGCTTGCTTTCCTGCTGATATACCAGCACCCCATGCACCGAAAGCCCCATGGTCCGCAGCCGTTTCTTAAGATGCGCCTCCAGCCCCTCGTCCGTCCGGGTATCCCAGGCATGCTCCACCGTATCCGTCATAATCTGTGCCATCTCATGAAGCTGCACTGCCACGGCCGCCCGATTCTCCTGAAGCCTCGTATTCCAAAGCAAATCCACCTTGGAGGGCATGTCCAGCACGGCGGCGCCTCCGCCGCTTCCCTCCACTGTCATCTCTTTTGTAATCGACGATCCGGAAAAGCTGTCTGCCAGGCTTCGAAAGGCTGTCTCATACTCCCGCACCCGCTCCCGCGCCGGGTGAACAGGTCCGTCCTCCTCGATAGGAAGAGGCGTCAGCAGCCATTCCATCATACTCCCGCAAATCACTGTGAGAGAGCACACCAATAGCCCCTGGGCCGCTCCCAGCATCACTGCAAATTCCCCTTCCACCTGCAACAGACCTACGCCAATCTGCATGGCAGCCACACACCCGCCGGCAATCACACCATAGAGCCAGCTAAAGTGTCCGACTTTGCGTTCTTCTTCCTGTCTCATGTCCTCACATCCTCCATGTCTTATTTGTGTGTGTCTGTGTAGTTGGGTATTATAGAGGACATAAAATGTTTTTTTTGTCGAATCCGAGGGGTGATTTTAAGAATTTTTAGACAAAACCGGTCATAGAATTCCGATTCTTAAGTTCCTCATCCTTAGGAAAAAGTTGAGACTTATTAAAAAGGGAGTGGAAAATAAGAAACAAGACTTTTCTGATAGCCGGACACTGGATATCAGAAAAGTCTTGTTTCTTATTTCCCGCCACACCCTTCCGCTCTTATTCCGTTGCCTTAAACAAAATCTCATCCTCATAAACAAGCCCCAGACGCTCCTTGGCAACCTCTTCCACATATTTCTTCGTCTGGACGTATTTCTTCAGCTCTTCAATCTCCTCCGCGCGGGCCTCCTCCTCTGCTATGGCGGACATAAGCTCCTCCTCCCGCCGTTCATAGGCCTCGCCCTTGCGCCGGAGCTGTATCTTCCCCACAGAAGCCACAATCAAAAGGCACAGCACTGCAAAGGCTATGATACGCATTCCCACTCGCTTGCTCCGCTGCAAAGCGCGTTTTGTCTTTGTCATCCTCATCGCAGTCCCCCCTAATTATAGTCGCTGCGCGACAGCACTAAAGGGTAAAGTCACTTCGACTTTACCGTCCAGCAAAAAATATTTCTCTAAAACACGTAACATTTTTTAGCTGGACTATTATAAGTTCCATAATATCCTGTTAGCACACCACTCATGGTGATTTAGAATTCATTATACCCTTTTTAACAGAATTATGCAATTTCTTTCCTGCTTTTTTCAATAATTTTGTGAATTGGAGGTACAACAGCATCCCAAGCACCACAGCCGCGATGGCAAAGCCCCGGATAGCGCCGCTGTTCTCCACATACAGCATACGGAAAATGCATACGCCGCAGGCCAGCCAGTATAAAATGTCCTCCACCGCCACAGCCCCTGCACCGTGAGGAATGATTCTCCGGAAGATCCGCAAAGCATCATAAGCAATCATCATCAGCACACCCAGCATAAAAGCCTTGGAGAAAAACTGCAGCTCAAACAAAATACCCTCACTCATAGGCGCTATTTAAACAGCCGGCCCAAAAGAGAGGTGCCCGCCTTCTGAAAATCCGTTACCTCAGAGTACGCCATGCTGTCGATCCGGCCCTCAATGTCTACCTCACCCTTTTCCAGAGTCAAACGGTTCACATGCAGGTCGGCCCCCTTAATGGTCAGCATTCCCTGCTCCGTCTCCAGCAGAATTTCCGCAATGTCAAAGGAAATCACATCGGTCACTCCGCTTATAGTACCTGTCCGTCTATTGTTCAGCAAAATACGGTGGGATTTTGCATATTGCTTCTCTTCCAAAAAACGACCTCCTGATATATTCAACCTGTTGTTAAATATATTAGGAGGCAGTCTCTTTTATTCTTCATTTAAAGATATTTGTACAATTCTTTTGCTTCGTCCTTTTTCACGGTCTCCTGAATATCGAGAACCTCTACCTTTACGGACTTTGTACCAAACTGTATCTCTATGACATCTCCTGCCTTTACATTCAGGGATGCCTTGGCAGTCTTACCGTTGACCAGAACTCGTCCCGCATCACAGGCCTCATTTGCCACAGTCCGCCGCTTTATCAGGCGGGAAATCTTTAAATACTTATCTAAGCGCATGGATTAGTTCAGAGCATCCTTTAATGCTTTTCCTGCTTTGAATTTGGGAGCCTTGGAAGCTGCAATTTTCATCGTAGCTCCTGTCTGGGGATTTCTTCCCTCTCTTGCCGCTCTCTCGGACACCTCAAAGGTTCCAAAGCCAACCAGCTGGATCTTACTTCCCTTCTTCAGCTCATCTGTAACAACATCCGTAAATGCTTTCAAAGCCTTCTCAACATCTTTCTTAGATAATTCAGTCTGCTCTGCAATAGCAGCTACTAATTCCATTCTGTTCATCGGTGTTTCCTCCTACTAAAAAAATTAAGTCATGTTATTTTGAAGGATATGTCTGTGTGTGTGTTCCATATCTTCTTTCCTATTTATACTCGCTTCTTACACATTTGTCAAGGATTTTCCCGTTTTTTCTCCTGCTTTAGGGCTTTCTCCTGCGCTTTTATGGCATTCCAGCTTGCCAGTCCTTCCTCCGCAGACAGGGCCTTCTGATCCCCGAACACATGGGGATGGCGGCGCACCAGCTTATGGGCCAGCATATCCACCACATCCTCCATGGTAAACCGCTGCTCCTCGGCCGCAATCTGACTGTGCATCAACACCTGCAGCAGCACATCCCCCAGCTCCTCACAGAGATTCTCGTCATCCTTCTTTTCAATGGCCTCTACAACCTCCTGGCTCTCCTCCCGAAGACACTTGATGAGGCTCTCATGAGTCTGCTCCCGATCCCAGGGACAGCCATGCTCACTGCGAAGCTCTGCCACAATTCCAAGAAGCTCCTCATAGGTATACCGTTTCTCCATTTCGCATGTTCCCCCTATGAAAAGATAGGCTTTAACCCTTCCGCCAGCTTATCCTTCTGCGCCTGCGCCTCTGCCAAATCCTTTCCAAGGGTTGTGAAATACGTCTTAATCTTCGGCTCCGTACCGGAAGGACGAACAATCACCTCTGCGCCGCCCTCCAGCTTATAGATAAGCACATTTGCCGCCGGAAGCCCCGTCTCCTCCGGCTTCTTAAAGTCGGTCACCTTCACCACCGGACAGCCGCCAATCTCCTTCGGAGGATCCTTGCGCAACCCCTCCATAATTCCGGCCATCTTATCCATGCCCGACAAGCCCGGAAACTCAAAACTATCCACCTTGTTTAAATAACGCCCATACTGATCGTAAATCTCCTCCATCCTCTGCTTTAAGGAAGAGCCGATACTCCTGTAATAAGCCGCCATCTCACAGATCAGCATAGAACCGATGATCGCATCCTTATCCCGCACATAAGGCCCGGCCAGATATCCATAGCTCTCCTCAAACCCAAAGATAAAGCGATCCACCTCGCCTGCCGCCTCCAGACGCGCAATCTGATCCCCAATCCACTTAAAGCCCGTAAGCACACTCCGAAGCTCCACCCCATAGTGAGCCGCCACAGCGTCCGCCAGAGGCGTAGAAACAATCGACTTCACCGCAACTGCCCGATCCGGCATGGTGCCTGTCTCCTTGCGTCCCGCACAAATATAATCCAGCAGAAGAACGCCCACCTCATTGCCGGAAACAAGCTCATAGCTTCCGTCCGGGCACTTCATGGCAATCCCCACACGGTCCGCATCCGGATCCGTCGCAAGCATCAAATCCGCTCCGGACTTCTCTGCCAGCTCAAGCCCCAGCCGCAGCGCCTCAAAAATCTCCGGATTCGGATAAGGACAAGTGGGGAAATTCCCGTCCGGATACTGCTGCTCCGGAACAATGGTAATATCCGTAATCCCGATATCCTTCAAAATACGCATAACCGGGACCAACCCGGACCCGTTAAGAGGCGAATAAACCAACTTAAGCCCCGCCGTCTTACAAATCCCCGGCCGCACACTGCGGGCCTTAATGGCATCATAGAGCGCCTCCTTGCAGTCATCGCCCACATAGGCAATCAGTCCCGCCTTCATGCCCTCCTCAAAGCCCATCATCTTCGCGCCCGTCAGAATATCCGTCTTCTGAATCTCCGCATAGACAATATCCGCCGCCTCGTCCGTCATCTGACATCCGTCCGGCCCATAAGCCTTATATCCGTTATACTTCGCCGGATTATGAGAAGCCGTAACCATAATTCCCGCATTGGCCCCATAAAACCGGGTAGCAAAGCTAAGAGCCGGCACCGGCATCAACGCATCATAAATCCGTACCTGAATCCCATTAGCCGCCAACACACAAGCCGCCGTCTTCGCAAACACATCACTGTTAATCCGGCTGTCATAACTAATCGCCACAAGCTGCTTCCCACCCTGAGTCTTCACCCAGTTCGCCAGCCCCTGCGTCGCCTGCCGTACTACATAAATATTCATCCGGTTAGACCCCGCCCCTAAAACTCCGCGAAGCCCCGCCGTACCAAACTTAAGAGCAACCGCAAACCTGTCCTTAATCTCCTCATCATTCCCATTGATACTCCTAAGCTCCTCCGTCAAAGCCGAATCCTCCAGATCCGCCTCCAGCCACCGCTTATAATCCTCCAAATACATAATCACACCCCATTCCTAAAATTATGAAGAATTTTCCTTCATTCCCCCTAATTTTAATAAATTTTGTCCCAAAAGTCAATCCAATGTTACCCCACCGCATCCCCATCTTCCGCCCCCAAAAGCCAGGTTCCGCTGCAAAAGAATCCCCCAGGCTTTTCCATATCCTGTGTCCGGCTGTTCGCGCACAGGCTGTCTGATATGGACGAACATTACCCAATATAACTCACCCCTGCAAAAATATGTAAAGGGTAATGTCCGTACAAAGCAGACAGAATGTACGCGAACCGTCCGAACACAGGATATGGAAAAACCTGGGGGATTCTTTTGCGGCGGAACCGTCCGTCCTCCGTCACCCCAAAACCCTCCGAATCATCCTCCGTCTCTCCCCCTCCTGCTCCAAAAACACCTCCAATTTCTCCGTACTCTTCTCCGGAATCCACGCCTTATTCGCATTCATATAATGATGAGCCAGCTTCCACACCTTCTCCGGATAAGAAAGGCAATTCGCCAAATACCCCCGCTCTACTTTTGAAAGCGGCTTCTCCCGCTCATAAGCCGCCAGCATCCGCCCCGCCAGCCCTTCATTCCACCTCTGCTTCTCCATAATCTTCCTCAAAAACAAACAGAGATCATTCACCTGCACATTCATCTCACAGCGTCCAAAATTCACCACCGCCATCTCCTTGTGGCCCATAAAAATATTGTGATGAATATACTCCCCGTGGCAAATATGCTCCTCCTCCCTGGCCTTCTTTAAGAGCCCCTCATATCCCGAGCTCTCCAGCTGCCTTTGGGCATACTGCCCCTCCTCCAAAATTTCCTTGGCATATTTCAGAAACAGCAGTTCAAAGCTCCCCTTCCTGCGCTTACTGCGGATAAAATTCTGCACTCTCTTCAGCTCCCGGTTATGTTTCTCAAGCTCCGTCCTCCGATCCGTTCCAAGAAGGCGACAGGCCATCTCCCCATTCACATTCCAGACGCCCCGGGCCGAACTATGAATCCGAGCCAACACCTGCATACTCTTCAGCAGATTCTCCTCGTTTCGGGTATCGCATTCCTTTCCCGTCGGCCAGTTCTTCACAATCCAGCAGGTATCATACTCTCCGGCAGAGATCCACTCCCCCTCCAGGTTTTTGATCGCCCGATCCACCTGACAGATGCCTTCCTTCTCAAGCCTTTCCAACAGCTGCTGCTCATAGGGAAGTTTTGTCTTGGAGCCTGCAAATTCCTTTAATATTTTCAGTCCCTCATCTGTCTCCAGCATAATCGCTCCGCGGCCCCCAAAGCTCCGAAGCAATTTCATCTCATACTGCTCTAAAATTTGCAATGCCTTTTCGTTCACAAAAATCCCCCCGTTCCTTTCAAATCTATGAAAGAACGAGGGGATTTATGCACTCTATCCGCCATCTGTTGACACCAAGTTACAGCCGGTCCTCCCCGGAGGAATTCCCCGAAAGCCGTGTCAGCAAATATTCTTTTGTATTATACTCCGGATGCTCAACCACCAGCTCCAAAAGCCCCTTTAAGACCTCTCCAAGCCCCGGCCCCGGCTCCATACCGGCCTCCATCAAATCTCTGCCCGTCACCGCCAGATCCTTTAAGGAAAGACAATCCTGCTCCTTTAGAATCTGCCCGTACAGCTCCTCCACAGTCTGAAGCTCCAAAAGCTTCTCCTGCTGCCCTAAAGGATTCTGCGCAAGGATATCCGCCCGCCGCAGCTTTAAATAGTCTGGAAAGAAGTCCTTCCCAATGCGAAACACAGCCCGCCGCACACCTCTTAGGCCAGGTCCAATCTGCCGATAATCATGAAACCGAACCAGATGCTTTACCCGCGAAATCGTGTCATTGTCAAATTTTAAGCGCCGGAGGATTCTGCCCGCCAGCTCCGCGCCTGCCTCCCCATGCCCATAGAAGTGATCCACACCCTGCACATCCCGGCTGTGGGTCCCCGGCTTTCCGATATCGTGAAGAAGAGCCGAAAGACGCAGCACCTTATCCGCCTCAATGGCCTTTAACGCCAAAAGCGTATGCTCCCCCACGCAGCAGCAGTGGTGAGGATGATTCTGGGGCGTCTCCATACAGGCGTCAAACTCCGGCAGAATCACAGAGGTAATCCCCGTATCATAGAGAATCCGAAACGTTTCCGGATGGTCTGAGGTAAGAAGCTTTACAAGCTCTGTCTGTATCCGCTCCGCGCTGATGCGGGAAAGACCGGGGGCGAATTCCCTTATGGCCTCTCTGGTCTGATCCTCAATCTCAAAGTCCAGCTGCGCAGAAAAACGCACGGCCCGCAAAATGCGAAGTCCATCCTCCGTAAATCGCTCCTTGGGGTCACCCACGCAGCGTATCCGGCCCTCTTTCAGATCTTCCATCCCGCCGAAAATATCAATCAGGCCCTCGGTATCATTATATGCCATGGCATTGATGGTAAAGTCTCTTCTTTTGAGATCCTCTGTCAGGCTGGGCGTAAAGATAACCTGAGAGGGATGCCTGCCGTCCTGATACTCCCCGTCAATGCGGTAGGTGGTTACCTCGAAGCCCTCCCTGCCGGAAAGGACCGTTACGGTTCCGTGCTGAATCCCCGTATCGATGGTTCTGGGAAAAAGGGCCTTCACCTCCCCGGGCCTGGCATTGGTGGTGATATCCCAGTCTGCCGCCCTCCGGTCCAGAATAGCGTCCCGGACACAGCCGCCCACCACATAGGCCTCATAGCCTGCCTCCGAAAGACGCATGATAATCTGATTTGCTTTCTCCGGTATGGTGATTTGCATTAGTACGCCTTGCCCCAATATACCATCGTCTTGGCAGTTCTTCCGCAGCAGACACAGGTATCAGAAAGCTTCTCCTGCTCAAAGGGCATACAGCGGGAGGTTGCGGTGGTATCCTCCTTGATCTTGTCCTCGCAGGTCTGAGCGCCACACCACATGGCTCTCACAAAGCCGGGCTTTTCCTCCAGGGTCTTTACAAACTCCTCGTAGGAAGTCACATCGTAAGTATGAGCGTCCCGGTGAGCTCTTGCCCGCTCCAGCATTTCTTTTTGCATGGTATCCAGAACCTCTCTAAGCTTGCCGGAAAGCTCCGGAAGGGGTACTACAGTTTTCTCCCGGTTGTCACGCCGCACAATCACAGCCTGATTTGCCTCCATATCCTTGGGGCCAATCTCGATCCGCACGGGGATTCCCTTCATTTCCTGCTCGGAAAACTTCCAGCCCGGACTCTTGTCGGAATCGTCCACCTTTACCTGGAAGCCCACCTTGAGAAGCTCCTCTTTGATGGCAAATGCCTTGTCAAGAACGCCCTCCTTGTGCTGGGCAATGGGAATCACCATCACCTGTACCGGCGCAATCCTGGGGGGAAGCACCAGTCCGCTGTCGTCTCCATGGACCATGATGATGGCGCCGATCATACGGGTGGTCATGCCCCAGGAGGTCTGGTGCACATACTGAAGCTGATTATCCCGATCCGTATACTGAATCTCAAAGGCTTTTGCAAAGCCGTCGCCGAAGTTATGGCTGGTGCCGGACTGGAGGGCTTTGCCGTCATGCATCAGAGACTCGATGGTGTAGGTAGCCTCCGCTCCCGCAAACTTCTCCTTGTCCGTCTTCTGCCCTTTTATCACCGGAATCGCCAGAACCTCCTCACAGAAGTCCGCATATACGTTCAGCATCTGAATGGTGCGCTCCTGAGCCTCCTCGGCCGTGGCGTGAGCCGTATGGCCCTCCTGCCACAAAAACTCTCTGGAACGCAGGAAGGGACGGGTGGTCTTCTCCCAGCGAACCACGGAGCACCACTGGTTGTATACCTTTGGCAAATCCCGGTAGGACTGAACCTCCTTGGCATAGAAATCACAGAACAGAGTCTCTGAGGTGGGCCGCACGCACATGCGCTCCTGCAAAGGCTCCAGCCCCCCATGGGTCACCCAGGCAACCTCCGGCGCAAAGCCCTCCACGTGATCCTTCTCTTTCTGAAGCAGACTTTCGGGAATGAACATGGGAAGATACACATTCTCCACCCCTGTGGCCTTGAACCTTCGATCCAGCTCTTTCTGAATATTTTCCCAGATTGCGTAGCCTGCCGGTTTAATCACCATGCAGCCCTTTACGCTCGTATAATCTATCAATTCCGCTTTCTTTACCACATCCGTGTACCACTGGGCAAAATCCGTATTCATGGATGTGATTGCCTCTACCAGCTTCTTATCCTTTGCCATTCTTCTTCTCCTCTCAACGCCTGATTTTCAAAACACTTCTGCAAAGCTGTTTCTCTCGGTTTTGCCGTGAACTGTTATCATTCTATTACCCAGCACCAGGCTTTGTCAAGAAAAACAAGGCTTTCTTCTTTCTCACTCAGGCGTTATCTGCCCCCACAGCTCCTTCACCAGCAAAACCGAGAGGGGGCCCAGAAGAATTCCCCCAAAACCATAGACCTTTACTCCCACGTAGACGCTCATCAGAATCACAATGGGGAGAATTCCCAGGCGGTTTCCGATAAGCCTGGGCTCCAGAAGCTCCCTGGTCAGCATGCAGACGCCGTATGTGACAGCCAGAACCACTGCGGACGTGTATTCCCTCTGCAAAAGGCGCACCAGAATCCAGGGGACAAATACCGTTCCCGTTCCAAACACCGGAAAGGCGTCCAAAAGTCCGATCCCAATTCCCACCAGAACCGGCGAACGGGTGCTTCCAGAGATCCATACGCCAATTACGCAGAGCAGCATAATGATTCCCATAATCATGCACTGGGCCTTCAGATAGCCTCCCACCGCTTTAAGCATTCCCCGGATAGAGGCTGCCGCCTTTTCGTAGAGAGGGTAGCGCTTTCCAAGCTCCTTGATCTCCTCAAAATCCGCGGACAAAAGGAGCACGGAAATTCCGGTCACCAGAAGAGCCGCCACCCAGGAGCCTGCCCCCTTGAGAAGCTGCCAGGAGCCGTCAAAAGCTCCAGGCAGAATATTCTGGGTAGCCTGATCCCGAAATACATTCAGCTGGTCTGTCACAAACACCCGCACGCCCGAGGATTCCATATGAAGGATCTCACTGACACAGTCACAGCAGTCATACAGGAATTGCTCCATCTGACCCCAGGTTTCCATATCGGAGCCCAGGCGCACCGCCATACTTCCAAGCTCCCTCACGGCCAGATAGCTGCCCACAGACATAAGAAGCGCGCTTATAATAAGCAGCGCCGCCATCACATAGGGCGGCCGGATATGGAGATGCCGTTTCAGCCATCCAAGAAAAGGCCAGCACCAGCAGACAATGAGGCCCGCAAGCAAAAACGGAATCACAAGGGGCACAAGGTATTTCATTCCCAGGTATACACCCCCTATAATTCCGATTTTTTTCCAAAGTATTTTATGTTCCAGCAGCCAATCCATTTCCCGTCTCACATCCTCATACACACCTTTTCGTCTCAGGAGTCCTGCAAATGCCTTTGATTTAACTCCTGAACATAGTATAAGGAGAAAGCGAAAATTTACCCTGTTACATTCATCCAGAATGCTCAGGATTCCAAGGAGGAATTGGAAATATATGGAACAAACGCAGGATTCTGTGGAGACGCCTGAAAGACCAGAGCCTCCCCGGTCTCAGGGTGCGCAAGCTCCAACCGATAGGCGCACAGAGCCGGATAAGACTTATCCACAGAATCCACATCCCCCAAACGGCCGTACTTGCGGTCGCCCACAAGAGGCGTTCCAAGCCCTGCCATCTGCACCCGAATCTGGTGATGGCGTCCGGTCAAAAGCTGAATTTCCACCAGCTCCTGTCCCTTGAGAGCCTTTAAAACCCGGTATCGAAGAACGGCCCTCTTGGCTCCTGCCGTTCCCTTTTCCACAATCTTGGAGCAATTCCTTTTTCCGTCTTTTTGCAGAAAATCGACTTTTTCCAGCCAGTTTTCCACCGGCTTTTCCACATTTTTATTAACTTTTCCACATTTTTCTCCGTTTTCCGACGGATTTTTAACAACAGGCTCCCTAGCCTCCCGCACTGCCAAATAGCTCTTCTTCATCCGGCCATTCTGAAGCTGGCGGCTCAGATCTGCGGCCGCCCTGCTTGTCTTGGCAAACACCACCAGCCCCTCCACCGGCTGATCCAGACGGTGGATCAGCCCCAAATATGGGGCGCCTTTTTCCGGATTTTTTTCGAAGAGGTAATTTTTCAGCATACTCTCGCAGTCCTTTGCACCCACCCGGGCGCTCTGGACAGGAACACCTGCCGGCTTGTACAAAACCAGCAGGTGTGCATCCTCAAATACAATCTTTAAATTCATCTTCTGCTCTTTTCAAATATCCAAAAGATCGCTGTACATCTTCAGCGCTCCGTCCGTCTCATGGGCCAGCACACGCTTTGCCAGTACCTTACCCAGCTGCACGCCTTCCTGGTCAAAGCTGTTCACATTCCAGACAAAGCCCTGGAACATCACCTTATTCTCAAAGTGTGATAAAAGGGCGCCCAAGGATGCCGGTGTCAGCTGGTCTCCGATAATGATGCTGGAGGGACGGCCGCCCTCAAAGCGCTTGTTGGGATTCTCGTCTTCCTTCCCGCAGGCAAAGGCCACAATCTGAGCCGCCACATTGGCACAGAGCTTCTGCTGGCTGGTGCTGTCCTCTATCACCACATCCACACCCATCTGGTTGTTCTTAAAGCCTACAAACTGAAGGGGCACAATATTCGTTCCCTGATGGAGCAGCTGATAGAAGGAATGCTGTCCGTTGGTTCCCGGCTCACCGAAAATCACCGGCCCTGTGGGGTAGTCTACGGGCTCTCCGAAGCGGTTGACGGACTTTCCGTTGGATTCCATATCCAGCTGCTGCAGATGAGCCGGGAAGCGGCTTAAGGCCTGAGAATAGGGAAGCACAGCCGTACTGGGATAGCCCAGCACATTGCGCTCATAGACGCCGATGAGGGCGTCCAGCATGGCCGGATTCTCCAGCATATTTTCCTTCTTGGAGAGAGCGTCCTCTGCCGCCGCGCCGGCCAGAAACTCCTCAAATACCTTGGGTCCGAATGCCAGGGACAGAACCACGCCGCCCACTGCGGAGGTGGAGGAATAGCGGCCGCCGATGTAATCGTCCATAAAGAAGGCTGCCAGATAGTCATCGCTCTTGGCAAGAGGCGAGGTCTCGCTGGTAACGGCAACCATATGCTTGGAAGCGTCGAGGCCGGCCTTTACAAGGGCGTCCTTCACAAAGGCTTCATTGGTCAGGGTCTCCAGAGTGGTGCCGGATTTGGACACAAGCACAAACAGGGAGCGGGCTACGTCGATAGAATCCAAAACAGCCGCCGCATCATCGGGATCCACGTTGCTGATGAACCTTGCTTCCATTTTCAGGGTATGGTTCTTCTTCGCCCAGTTCTCCAAAGCCAAGTACATGGCCCTCGGCCCCAGATCGCTCCCGCCAATGCCGATCTGTACCACCGTCGTAAACTTCTCGCCTGCCGCATTTGTGATCTGGCCTTCGTGCACCTTGTTGGCCAGCTCTGTAAACTTTCTCTGCTGCTCCACATAGAAGGCCCGCTTGTCCACACCGTCAACCACCACAGCCTCTCCTAACTGTCCCCGGGTCAGCTGATGCAGTACAAGACGCTTCTCGCCTGTGTTGATCACCTCGCCGTTGTACAAAGCTGCAAATTTCTCCGTAAGCTGCGCTTCCCTGGCCAGCTTTTCAAGGACGGACAGAACCTTGTCGTCTACCTGCTTTGCAGCATAATTGTAGGTAAGGCCGCCTGCCATGGGAACGCTGTACTTTTTCACACGCTCTGCGCCCTTCTCTCCTGTCATGGCCTCTGCAAGGTTTAACTGCTCTGTCTTTTCAAGCTCCTGATACGCCTCCAGGCCGTCAAGATTTTTCCAGCTTATCATAATGAATCCTCCTTCGTTTTCTGCGCTTTTCAGCTTCCTGATTGCTCTTATTGTAACATATTTATCCAAATGGATCTACTGAATTTTGAACGGCAGTCAGCCCAAAAATTCCGTCAAAACCTCCTTTAAAACCTGCTCCTCCGACTCGTTTAAGGGGGCGGTCCTTTTTTTGCTCTCCTTTGGGGGCTTGCGCTCCTCCCTCCTGGATTCCATCTGAAAGTTGGGAAAGCTCTCATTTGCTCTGGCGCTTAAGCTGCCCCGGAGCATCTCTCTGCGATTCTCCTTCACCAGACCGGAAAGCTCCCGCACGTCTGCCCGAAGAAACAGAAGCAAAATCATAACGGCCGCCCAGCCCATTACCATAAAAATTTCAAACATCCGGATTCCCCCTGCCTGTCCTCTTATCCTGCTGCCGATCTCATTCCTTCACAGCCTGCATGTGGACTTTTCTTTTTATTATACCTGCCCCTTTGGGGGATGAAAAGACAGGCTTAACGCCAGGTTTCGACAAAAGTCTCTGCCTGGCGTTCTTATTCGTCTCTTTCTATTGAATTAAAAAGCATCCCCCGGGATACGGGACACAAATTCCTCCACCAGGCGTACCGTATGCCCAATGGCCTGCTGCTCAAAGGTGGGATAATCCATGGTGGCGCTGTCATCCGCTTTATCGGAAATGGCCCTTACAATGACAAAGGGCACCCGGTTCAGGTAAGCGGCCTGGGCTATGGCGGCTCCCTCCATCTCGGTACAGTAGCCCTCGGTCCAGGAGGCTATCTCATTCTTAACAGCCCGCTCTGCAACAAACTGATCCCCTGTGACAATCCGTCCGACAAATACGCCAATCTCCGGGTTAGCCTCCTCACAGGCCGCCTTTGCAATGGCAATAAGCTCCGGGTCCGCGGGAAAGCTTAAGGTACCCATGCGGGGAATCTCGCCTCGGGCATAGCCAAAGTTGCGGGCATCCATGTCGTGCTGAAGGGCGTCGGAGGAAATCACAATGTCTCCGATGTTGATCTCTGCCTTCAGTGAGCCGGCAATTCCGGTGTTGATGAGCCGGCTTACGTTAAATACATCTACCAGTATCTGGGCACAGAGTCCGGCATTGACCTTTCCGATTCCGCTGCGCACCACCACAACCTCATGGCCGTTTAAGGTTCCCTGATAGAATTCCATGGAGGCCTTTTTCACGATGACCTCTATCTCCATTTTCTCCTTTAACTGAGCGATCTCCTCCTCCATCGCTCCGATGATTCCGATTCTTCCCATATGCATTCTCGCTTTCTTTTTCTTTTGGGGGATTTTCTTTCATCGCTGTCTATTTTAGCAATGTTACATGGGAATTGCAACCTTTTTATGGGAAATAAGGCCTTATATGGCCATGGCTTTTACGGGAACACCGGTTTCTTTCCATGAGTCCGGTTATTGACGGCTTTTTTGCTGGCTGTTATAATGGATACGTTTCGTGGTGAGATTATCAGATGTTCGTCAAGGAGGAAACGGAAAATGACGTATCGGACCAAGGGGACCTGCTCTATGGCCATTCACGTAGAGCTGGCATCCGATCATACCATTCAGAATGTGGAGTTTGTGGGCGGCTGCTCCGGGAATACCCAGGGGGTCGCAATTCTCGTTCAGGGGATGAAGGCAGAGGAGGCGATTGCCAGGATTGAGGGGATTCGCTGCGGATCAAAGCCTACCTCCTGCCCGGATCAGCTGGCGAAGGCTTTGCGGATGGCTTTGGAGGAAGAAGAAAAACGGTAGGGCGTGGGGGCCTTACCGTTTTTCTTTTAAACCTTGTTTAACAAAAAACAAACTTATATTTTGAAGTAATTTACATACTTTTTAATTTAAGAAGCAATCAGACCTCCTGAACGTGTATCTATCATTTCTGTCGTTGAGCCCTTTGTAACACTATGGCCTCCTCTAGCTCGATACATTCGTCCACTCGTTACTGAAATACCTGTTTTATTTCCGTGACAAGAAGATGTATTACTTTCTGAAAAATAATAGCTTCCAATCTGTCCGTATGACTTACCTCCATCAGAGCTTTCATCCAAATAAACTCCTACTTTTACCTTATCACATACAGCATGAGCTGTTGTTGTCCCTGATACACTAACTTTACCTTTACCTGCATCTTTAATTCCACAAGTGCCATCTTTTAAATATGTCCCTCGCGCAATTCCATACCAATGATCAATTTTCTCATTTTCAGTCTCTGTATATTCATGATATCCGGGAACAACAACTTCTTCTGCATTTACCGTTAGCTTTACAGGCATCCATAAAATCCCTATTAAAATCAAGGAACATATAATAGAAATTTTTCTTCTGTTAGTTTTCATTGACAATTTAATTACCCCCTATACTTTTCTTTTTAACGCTGTACTTTAATTGCATAATTTGTATAATTATTAACTTATTTATATATTTACAAACATTATTCCAAAAGCTATTTCTTTAAAAAGAGTTAATTCTATATCACTTGTAACATAGTAATATGCATTCCCATATTCTAATTGTATTGCATAAAATAATTCTTCATTCCCTTTATCGATTTCTTTTATATCTATGTTTTCATCCAGATAAAAAGCTTTTATTACATCAACTATCTTCCCATCCAGTTGTGTATTAAAAGAAGCATTTTTATTTTGCTTATTTTCATATATTGTAATAATATGTTCTTCGCAATAAAACTCCATTAAAGCTTCGCCCATTTCGGCATCGATATAAACTTTCTTTAGTTCCATTCCATTTGGTTTGTTTCCAAGCCTCAATGCAAGAATACCAATTTCTTCTTCTATTTTCTTATAAGCCTCATCTTCACCTATTTCTCCATAATAAACTTTTTCTGTATCAATTGCTATCTCAGGTTTATTATTTCTCTCCCGATTCTCCACATTCAAAATATACAGCCGAGCTCCATTCACACCCAATCCCGCCAGCGTTACAAGCAACATAACCGCAATCGCTGTTGTTATTGCGTTTCTCGGATACGAGAGATACTTCTTTCCGGGGTTGTTTTGGGCTTTAAGCTTTCTCTGCTCTTTCTCCTGAATATGTTTCATAAGCTGCTCATAAGAATCGTCCGGCATGGTCAGGGATGTAAGCTCTTCTTTTGCATTCACTCTCCTTTCTAACATAGCTGCTTCTGTCTCGATTTCCTGCTTTAGTTCTTCCTCTAAATCCTCTTTGTCCATGATCTTTCCTTCGTTTTTGTAGAATATGAATTGACAGACCACCGGGAAGCTATCATAATAACCATAGATTGTTTTCTCCATGGAGGTTAAAGAATGAAACGAATCCTTTTGACCGGCGGGGGAACTGCCGGACATGTAACTCCCAATGTTGCACTTCTACCAAGACTTCGCGAACTGGGCTATGAGATCTCCTACATGGGTTCCTATGAGGGAATTGAGCGAAAGCTCATTGAAGAGCTCAAAATCCCTTATTACGGAATCTCCTCCGGAAAGCTCCGCCGCTATTTTGATCCGAAAAACTTCACCGATCCCTTTAAGGTTCTCAAGGGCTACGGGGAGGCCTGTCGGATAATGAAAAAGCTCTCACCGGACGTTCTGTTTTCCAAAGGCGGCTTTGTATCCGTTCCGGTGGTATTTGCCGCCCGGCGCTGCCATGTTCCCACCATCATTCATGAGTCCGATATGACGCCTGGTCTGGCCAATAAACTTTGCATTCCCTCCGCCCGGAAGGTCTGCTGCAACTTCCCTGAAACGCTCAAATATCTGCCCTCCGAGAAAGCCGTGCTAACGGGCTCTCCCATTCGCCAGGAGCTTCTTACAGGAAATCGTTTGGATGCTCTGCGCTTTACTGGCCTTTCCGCCAACAAGCCGGTCATCCTGGTTATGGGCGGCAGTATGGGCGCGGCCGCCGTAAATGAAGCAGTGCGCCGCATTCTTCCCGGGCTTTTAAAAAGCTTCCAGGTCATACACCTCTGTGGCGCCGGAAAGCTTGATGCTTCCCTCTCTCATCTGACCGGGTATGTCCAATACGAATACATCAAGAGCGAGTTAAAGGATCTCTTTGCCCTTGCGGATATTGTCATTTCCCGGGCAGGCGCAAATGCCATCTGTGAGCTTCTGGCCCTGAAAAAGCCCAGTCTTTTGATCCCTCTGTCGGCTGCCGCCAGCCGCGGAGATCAGATTTTGAATGCCCGCTCCTTTGAGAAGCAGGGATTCAGCATGGTTCTTGAGGAGGAGGCGATTACCGACGAGACCCTGCTTCAGGCCATCCATTCTCTCTACGAGAGCCGCAATGCCTTCTCCTCTGCTATGAGTAACAGCAGCCAAACGGATTCCATTGAAACCATCATCCGCCTCATTGAGGCTGCCGCAGCACATACGTAAGTAAAACGGGAATGCCTCTGGTGTTCCCTTTTACAATTTATCGTAATCCTTTTGATAATGCTTGCTTAGCCAGCTCTTTGCTTTTCTCAAATAAGCGTCTACCGTGCTAAGGGAAATCTCCCTCTGTTTTGCAATCACTTTTCTGGGAATCTCCAAATATTCTGCCAGCATAAAAACTTCATACCAATCCCGGTTCTTGCGGCACAAGCCATCCAGCATATGGTCCAGCAGTTGCTTTCTTGCCTCCTGTTCCACATGCAGATCGATACAGTTCTCACGTTCGATGATGCATTCCATCTCTGCGGTGCCGCTGAGCAGAACACTATACTTTCCGCCTTTTCGGAAATGGTCGCGAGCCTCATTGGAGGCAATCACTATCAGCCAGGATTTCGCACGCTTTTCATCTACGTGCTCCCGATAGTCATATAACTTTTCAAAGGTTTTCTGACAGATATCCTGTGCCAAATAATAATCCTTTGTCTCATCATAGGCTATCTTGTATATCAGGTTCTTGTAGTTTTCATAGATTCTGTGAAATTTATCTTCTGTAGTATTCATTCCATGTTCTTGCTGGCTTCCTCCTTTACTCCTCTGACAACAAGGCTACCAGCTCCTCCAGCTCTTTTTCAGACGCTTTCCCGGGAGTCCAAGTAATTCCTGCCGTATCCCCCTGGTATCTGGGGATCAGGTGTAAATGGAAGTGAAACACAGTTTGTCCGGCCGCTTCGCCGTTGTTCTGAACCAGATTCATGCCGTCACAGCCCAAAGCCTTTTTCATTCGGCCGGCTATTCTTTTCGCCAGAACAATCGCTTTTTCGCACAATCCGTCCTCCAGCTCAAACAGATTGCCATAATGCTCTTTGGGCACAAGCAGCGCATGTCCTCTTGTAGCCGGATTCAAGTCCAGAAATACGCGAAAGTCCTCATCCTCATAAATGGTGGAGGAAGGGATCTCTCCATTTGCAATCCTGCAAAAAATACAATGTTCCTCTCTCATAATTTGCCCTCTTTCTATAATTTCAGTCAGGGATATCCCCTGTCTTTGTCGAATTTTGCCGATTTGTTCTGTATTGTCAACCTCTTCCATGCATGTTACACTTATTTCCAGAAGATGCATTAGGAGACAAATTATGGAAGATACAACTCTTACGATTGCTAAAATAACACACGAGATACGCAACCCTCTGACACTGATCAACAGTTCCCTGCAGCTTATTGAGTCTATGCATCCGGAAGTGAAGGAGTTCTCATTCTGGTCTCAAACCCTGGAGGATGTGGCTTACGTCAATGAGCTTTTGGATGATCTGGCCGCCTACAGTGATAAGCGACGCTTTTTTATGTGCGAGGTGGATTTAAAAGAAGTCGTACATTCGTTAGAAGAGAGCCTGAAGCCCTACATACAGTTGAACCAAAAGTATTTCTCTGTACATATGCCGGCTCAGCTGCCCTCTGTCTTTGGAAATCCCATGAAGTTAAAACAGGCATTCCTGAATCTTCTCAAAAATGCTTTTGAATCCACAGGAGAAGGTGGGTGCGTCTCCATGTCAATCAGAAAATATCTGGATCAAATTATTATTCGAATATCAGACGACGGCTGTGGAATGAATCAAGAAGCCATCGAATCACTTTTCACACCTTTCTCTTCTCAAAAATCTTATGGTACCGGACTTGGGCTTGCCATCACGCAGAAAATCATTCGCGCTCACTATGGCGAAATCGAAGTCTCTTCCATCCTGGGACGAGGGACAACTTTTACGATTACCCTACCCCATCTATAAGGACATTTTAGTATATTTACCCAAACTTTACAAGCAATATTTCAAAACAGCAATATATTTCAGTTTTGTACAACAATTTGCAGTCACTTTTTTTCTGTCTGCTATGTAAAATAAAAAAGCACCGACCCCGCGGCTAATCCGCAAAACCAGTGCCCTGCATGCGCGATCAGGGGTTCGAACCCTGGACACCCTGATTAAGAGTCAGGTGCTCTGCCAGCTGAGCTAATCGCGCGTATCTGTCTTTACTTTTTGGTCTTTCATTTTCGACGCAAGAGTTATTATAATACATGAATTTATAAAATGCAAGTACTTTTTTAATATTTCTTGATTTTTTTCTCGTTTTCTTATAAAATGATTACGATTCCGTAAAAAAACGGCTCATGAATCGTGAAACATAACCAAAGATCGCTGTAACAGGAGGAAGAAATCATGAGACTTCGCAAAATCAAGGGAGCGGACGAGACCGTGGCCGCCAGTCCCTATGTGATACATCCGGCTTCGGAGGGTCCCTTGCCCTGGAAGAAGCTTTTTGCAAACGAACGCCCCCTTCATATAGAAATCGGTACGGGAAAGGGGCGTTTTTTGATGGAGCTGGCAAAAGCCAATCCTTCCGCCAACTATATTGGCATTGAACGCTATACCAGCGTTCTTATAAAGGCGATACGAAAGATGGAAGCCCAGCCTCTGCCAAACCTCTTTTTTCTCTGCATGGACGCCGCCAATCTGGAGCAGTACTTTGCACCAGGCGATGTAGAGCGCATCTATTTGAATTTTTCAGACCCCTGGCCAAAAGATCGCCATGCCAGACGGCGTCTGACCTCCGAGACATATTTAAAGCGCTATGACGCCGTTCTCGCTCCTTTAGGACAGCTGGAATTCAAAACAGACAATGAAGCCCTCTTTGATTTCTCCCTGGAAAGCATCCGGGCCTCCGGGTGGAAGCTTCTCGGATGCACCCGGGATCTCCACAGGGATACGCAAATGAACGAGGGAAATATAATGACCGAATACGAAGAGAAATTCTCCGCCCAGGGCAATCCGATTTATAAGCTGATTGCCGCCCGCTGACAAGGGGTGCCGCAAAATAGAGCGGCACCCCTTGTTTTTCTGACCTTGAGAATAATTCCCAAAGCTCACAATTATTTTCAGACAATTCATTTTATATTTCGAAATTAATGATGTCAAGAGCAATTTCGCATTTTCCTCTCAAAAATCCATTTTATCCGATTTGTACAGAACGTACGTTTCTCATTTTACTATGTAAACCCACTATCTGACCTGGAAAAAATGTGGATAATGTGGATAACTTTGTTGATAACCTACTTTTACGCTTTTTTCTCTCATTTTTACTGTGGATAACTTTTGGAAAGGTTTTGGATTTCCAATTGGAATTTTTTTGATTCCTGAAAAGTTTGTGCAAAATGTAGATTTAAAATATTTTCGAACCTTTTTTTCAAAAGAGCCTGTCTGAAAATATACCGGAGTTCTCTCAATAGAAGGTGAATTGAAATTCCCGCCACACGGACCTCTACCCAAATCGGGGCTGTCGGAAAATAAGCCAACAGGCTTTTCCAATATCCAGTGTCCGGCTGTTCGCGTACAGGCTGTCTGATATGGACGGATATTGCCTTAGCAATGTCCGTCCAGAGCAGACTGAATGTACGCGAACCGTCCGAACACAGGATATGGAAATGACTGTTGGCTTATTTTCCGACAGCCCCGCGCACCGTGTGCCCGTCAGCTTCATCTAACATTTTCCTCCGGGGCCTGTGCACATAAAAAGAATTTGCCATAGAATCTGCTCTGCTTCTTCTATGGCAAGTCCTTTATGCTTTATCCTTCAATAGCAATAAATCTATTCTCTTCTACCTGCTTCTGCTCCTCTACCTTAGGAACCGTAAGCTTCAGAATACCGTCCTCAAACCTTGCGCGGATATCCTCCTGCTTCACTGCCTCTCCCACATAAAAGCTTCTGGAGCATTGCCCTGTGTAGCGCTCTCTTCGAATGTAGTTTCCGTTTGTATCCTTTTCCTCATTGGTTGCATTCCTGGACGCCTGAACGGTCAAATAGCCGTCCTTCAACTGAGCCGTCACATCTTCCTTCTTATAGCCCGGAAGCTCCATTTCCAGCTCATAAGCGCCGTCCTGCTCCTTCACATCGGTCTTCATCAGGCTGGTCTCTCTCTTCGCTCCCTTGTGAAATCCGCTGTCAAAGGGAAAATCCATCCACTCATCAAACAAACTGTTTCCAAAAAGACTCGGCATCATCATCATAATTCATTCCTCCTAACTTGATTATCAACTTATTTTTCCACACTTTTATGAGTTGATACCTTTTTGACTCTTTTTTGTTTACAAGTGTACTATATACCTTTTTGTTAGCACTGTCAATAGGTGAGTGCTAATAATTATGTGAACTTTCTGTGTTCCAGAACGATCTTCCTACTTACTTCCTTATATGTCCTTGTTTAACCGAACCAGCTGTAGATGTAAGCCCTTTATTTTGTTGTACACAGCGAATCACTTTTTTACAATCTTTTGCTACTGCCTTATCCATACGAAGGTGTAATCGATTCATTATTCTATACGCATTATATTTTTCGGAATCACTGCATTGTTTAAATCTATGCTGTTGTATAAATACTATTACAGCTGCATCATAGAATATGCTGTCTCGATCATTCTTAAATTGCGCACAATGGCCGCTTATCGCCATGGCGTATCTTAATGATCCACTTTAATTTGTCTTATACTAAAATCTGAATATATACTAACTATAGATTCTAACAATTCCACCTTATAGTCATTCCCTGTAAATACTTCTGTGTAATCATTACAAGAGCTTTTGTCAACGTCACAAGACTTGCATGTACCGTCAGAAAAAAAGCCGCACTTTATACTCATTTTCTATCTCCCTCTCCTGTTCTTGGTCCCATTTATAGACCCTTCCCGCAAATTCATATTTTCTTTCTCCGCATTCTGCATATACAAAAATGCAACTTCTCTACAATAGAAAAGTTGCATTCCCTGATCACACAAATCAAAATGCCCAGAACCGGAATCGAACCAGTGACACGAGGATTTTCAGTCCTCTGCTCTACCAACTGAGCTATCTGGGCGGATAAACTAGGAGCACGAATCATCTTCGTGCCGCCTGAGTGGCGAGGACAGGATTTGAACCTGTGACCTTCGGGTTATGAGCCCGACGAGCTTCCAGACTGCTCCACCTCGCGATAAATATTAAATTGTACACAACTTTTTGTTGTGAGTGGGGGAAAGTGGATTCGAACCACTGAAAGCACAGCTAACAGATTTACAGTCTGCCCCCTTTGGCCACTCGGGAATTCCCCCATATATTACTCTAGAGCCGATGATCGGACTCGAACCGATAACCTGCTGATTAC
>JAAVZL010000057.1 GCA_022791635.1 Lachnospiraceae bacterium | reverse complement strand
CTATTCTGGTGGCTGTGGCTTTGCATTTCATGGGTTCCATTGATATGTCCAGCCTGGGAGAACTGCACTTTGGGGTGTTGGAAAATGAGCTGTCCCCGCAGACGGTCACATGGCTTAAGCGGTATGGGCCGGTAACGGCCTATGGGACACAGGAAGAACTGACCGCCGCCATCAACGAACCGTCCACCAATGTGATCGGCGTGAGGGCAGACGGCGACAGCCTCAAAACCGCAATCAGCGGGGACGAGCTGGATATTTTCCGGCAGGCGGCGGCGACTCTGCCCATCCTCTATGAGCGGCGGGAAGCGGCGGGTCAGGCAGAAATCCAGACATTGGAGCGCCCTGATATCATGGAAAGTCTGCAGGGCATCTTTATCCCCGCTGTGCTGATCGTCGCCATGTTTATGGGCTGTACATTCAACGCCATGAACATCATTTCCGAAAAAGAGGATGGTGTGGCCTTTGTCAACGAAATCCTGCCGCAGACGTCCAGCCAGTACATTTTGCAGAAGGTTGTTGTGGGGTTCCTTTTTGGAAGCCTGTCCTCCGGCGTGACCGCATGTATCTGTTTTCGATTGTCCTGGCAGAATTTTGCGCTGATGCTGGCATTGATTGTGCTGTCGTCCTTTGTGGCAGCGTTGATTGGCCTATTCATCGGCAGGTTCTCTGAGGAGCTGATGATTGGCGTGGTCTATATTAAGATCGTTATGCTTGTGTTTATCGCGGTGCCCATTCTATGCGCTCTGATCGGGCTCAGCGGGCCACTGGCGGTCATCTGCAATATCGTTCCATCCCAGCCGGCCTTTGAAGGCATCATGGCCCTGTCCGCCGGGAGCATGGGAACAGCGATGAAAGACGTTGGTATTCTTGCGATTCACTGTATTATATGGTTTGCGCTGTACGTTTTGAGCTCTCTGGACAGGAAAATGGGAAGAAGCCGATGATTACAAGAAAACCTATGACTACGATATGCAGATCCTGGATGAAAATGGTGGTATTGTATAGGTATCCCGATGTGGGCAGCAAAGCGATGCGTGGGAGCGTGCAGGAGTATGGTAAAATCTGGGTTTGTGCGGAGCATTGGACGGCTCCCCACCACAATGGCTATGTGGAGGGCTGGCTGAAAGAAAGCGAGAGACTGTTCGGATTGATAAAGGTACCTGCGGAAAATGCGGTCATTTATTACCGGGATACTTCGGACTGGACACAGAAACACACGGTTTACATGTTTGATTATGTGGCAGAGCCTGATATTGATATAAGTAATGGAGTTTCAACCCGTATCAGATTTTATATATCTGAAAATCAGCTTAAAGTGGCGTGGACATCCTAGGAGTCTGTTGGTAATGGAAATTGTGAGTACCTGGAGAAAAGGGCTTATGAAATTGAGTTTTCAGAATGATTTTGGAAAGCGTGGAGCTGGATAGGGGTATCAAAGAACAGATTGTCTTTGAATATAGGATGAAAAAACTGTCCGCTGTAACATTTGGCGGACAGTTATTTGTTATACTATCATAAGTAAGTGTACGCCGAAGTGACATTACCCTTTCGTGCCGTCGCGCGGCGACCAGAATAGGAGGCTGACCATGAAGAAAATTTTGCTGGTGGAGGACGACGCTCTTTTAAATAAAACCCTGACCTACAACCTGATTTCGGAAGGTTACGATACTGTTTCTGCCCTGAATGCAGGTACGGCCGCCGAAGCTTTGGTTCAGGCAGAATATGACCTGGTGCTTCTGGACATCAACCTGCCGGACGGCAGCGGCTATGATCTGTGCAGGCTCATAAAGCCGGAGAACCCTGACACACTGGTCATTTTCCTGACTGCCAATGACCAGGAGAGCGACCAGATACGGGGGTATGAGGCCGGGGCAGTGGATTATATTACCAAGCCCTTTTCCATTGGCGCTCTGCTGCGGAAGATACGGGCAATGTTCGCTATGCTAGAGCACCGGGGACTGGCAAGGGAGCTTTATGATGACGGCAGGCTGTTTCTGGATTTTTCCCAGCAGTCTGCCTCGCTGAACGGAAAGCCGATTGCACTTTCTCCCATGGAGTATAAGATGCTGTATCTCTTCTGCAAGAACCCAAAACAGATTTTGACCAGGCAGCGTCTTTTGGAAAAACTGTGGGATGCGGAGGAGAATTATGTGGACGAGCACACCCTGACAACCTCCATCAGCCGTATTCGGGGCAAGATTGAGGTGGAGGGCGATACTTACATTAAGACAATTTACGGGATCGGATATCAATGGATGGGAGGCGAGAGAAAATGAGGCTGGAACGATGCTCTGTGAAAAGGGTATTCCTGCTGGCATGCGGCGGTATGGCAGCCTTTATGCTGGCCATCTGTGCAGTTCTCTTTACTATGACAGGAGAGCTGTGGGTACTGATGGCTGGCATACCACTTATAGTCTGCGCCCTTATCTGGATGTTTCTTTTGACCTTGTTCTTTCGCAAACGGCTTTCCGCATTTACGAAAGAGCTGTGCCGGACCATGGATCAGATGATAAGCGGCAGTGAAAATCCTGTGCGTACTGCGGACAGTGAAACACTCTTTGCCCGTATCAGCTACCGCCTCTTACGACTGTGCGATATCATGCAGGAGAACCGGCGGAAGGTGGATGAGGAGCGCCAAGAGCTGCAGATGCTGGTATCCGATGTCTCTCACCAGGTAAAAACACCGGTAAGCAATTTGAAAATGGTGACGGACACGCTGCTTACAAAGCCGGTCACAGAAGAAGAGCGGCGGGAGTTCCTGCAGGGCATCCGCAGCCAGACGGACAAGCTGGAATTCCTTTTTCAGTCCCTTGTGAGAACCTCCCGTCTGGAAATCGGGACGATCCGGCTGGAAAAGAAAGACAGCCCTTTGATTGACACTTTAGCCATGGCCTGCAGCGGTATTGTATATGCGGCAGAGAAAAAGAACATTTCCGTGACAGTAGATTGCCCGGACAACCTCCGCTTTTTCCATGACAGCAAGTGGACGGCGGAGGCTCTGTTTAATTTGCTGGATAACGCGGTGAAATATACCCGGGCGGGAGGAAAGATCCATGTGTCGGTGGAACAATGGGAAATGTATGTCAAGCTGGATGTATCCGATACCGGCAAGGGCATCCCGGAGAGCAACCAGGCAGCTATCTTCCGGCGCTTTTTCCGGGAGGAGGAGGTACACGGCGAACAGGGGGTGGGTATCGGTCTCTACCTGGCTCGTGAAATTATCACACGGCAGGGCGGCTACATCAAGGTAACTTCAGAGGTTGGCAGGGGCTCCACATTTTCGGTATTTCTTCCCTGGAGATAGGGGGGGGGTAACATTTCTGTGACATTTGGATTTTACAATATTCTTATCAGAAGGGAAACACCACAGGGGTATCCCTGCATGTCCTGAAATATGGGATAAGGAAAGGAGCTTTTACTTATGAATGTTTTACAGACTATCGACCTGAAAAAGTATTACGGCAGTGAGCCAAATATCACCCGTGCCCTGGACGGCGTCAGCCTGTCCGTGGAGAAGGGGGAGTTTGTGGCTGTGGTAGGCACCTCCGGAAGCGGCAAGTCCACTCTGCTTAACATGATGGGCGGGCTGGATACGCCAACCTCCGGCAGTGTGCTGGTCCGCGGGGACGAGCTGGCAAAAAAGAACGACGAGGAGCTGACCATCTTCCGCCGCCGCAATATTGGCTTTATCTTTCAGAACTATAATCTTGTTCCAATCCTGAACGTTTATGAAAATATTGTCCTGCCTGTGGAGTTGGACGGCGATACGGCAGATGAGAAATTTTTGGACGAGATTGTGAGGATGCTGGCTTTGGAGGAAAAGCTTAACAATATGCCGAATAACCTCTCCGGGGGACAGCAGCAGCGTGTGGCCATTGCCCGGGCCCTGATCACCAAACCGGCTATCATCCTGGCTGACGAGCCCACCGGCAATCTGGATTCCAGGACCAGCGCCGATGTGCTGGGTCTTTTAAAGCGCACCAGTATGGAATTTAATCAGACCATTGTAATGATTACCCACAACAACGAGATCGCCCAGCTTGCCGACCGCATTATCCGCATTGAGGACGGTAGGATCGTTACCTTGCAGGGAGGTGGCGGACGATGACATGGCCTTTTGAAAACGACACCGGTACCGTAGAAAAGAAGCTGGCAGGGCGGAGCATGAGAGCCGACAGGCGCCGGAGTATTTTTATCATTCTTACCATTGCGCTGGCCGTCTGCCTTATGGGGACCCTTTGCTTTACCTACTCCGCACAGCAGATGGAGACCCTGGATAACATCCTGGGACAGTATCAGGCGGGCTGCGACGGGCTGACTCGGGAAGAGGTTACCCGGCTTGCAGATGCGGGACAGTTTGAAAAATGGGGCTATACCGCAGACGCCGGCTCCGTACGCCATGAGGACAGCGTTTTAAACGTGAGCTTTGTAAGCCCGGAGATGATGGACCTGATGGGCTACGGAGAGATCGACGGAAACTATCCACAGGCGGAAAATGAACTCTGTATCGAGGAAGCTTTTTTCGATTATTTTAATCTGCCGGCAGAGGTGGGCCAGACCCTCACTCTGGACCTTGGGGCCGGTGAAAAGCCCTATACCGTCACAGGCATTTTGAAAGGGGAGAGCGGCAGCCGGATTTTTACGGTCTGGATCTCGGAGGCTGCCGTGGATACAGACAGTCATAGGGCTCCCTATGAGCTGCGCTTCCGCTTTGCCGGGAGCCAGAAAATGGAGCCGGAAAAGCTTCGCACAGATATTGAAGGGTTCTTCGCAGAAATGGGAATCCCGGCGGATCGGACCTTTTACAGCTCCAACTACTTTGGAATGGTGGACCTTTATCTGGGAAACGGGATGGAGATTTATATCCTGTCAGTCCTGATTGCCGTCATCTGTGCCATCGTAATCTACAATATTTTCTATATCTCTGTTATGGGAAAAATGCGGGAATACGGCCGCCTGAAGGTGCTTGGAACAACACCGAAGCAGCTAAAGCGGGTAGTAAAGCGGGAACGGCGCTTTCTAACCGTGCTGGCAGTTCCCCTGGGACTGATTCTTGCCGCAGGCATTGCACTGATTGCCGTACCCGGCTACTGGCCTTGGCGTGGCAATATTCAGTCTGCGGTGGCCATTTCCCTCCTGACCTATGGCATGGTTTTGATTGCTACCAGGAAGCCTTTGGCTATGGTGGGAAAGGTATCTGCCATGGAAGCCATTCGGACTACCGGCTACTCCGGGTATGAGGGGCGCAGTATTTCCGGACAGCTCCATCGCCGCCTGACCATAGCCCGCCTGGCCCTTATGAACTTCTCCCGGAACCGCAAAAAAGCATTTGTAACGGCTCTTTCCTTAAGCCTCACCGGGATTTTGCTTCTCTGTATTTCCGCCTACGCAAGCTCGGTGGATGTAGAAGAGATGGCCCAGTCCCAATTTGGAGACAGGAGCCAATACCTTTTGCAATATGAGGACTACGCAGGCCAGGAATTTGTGGAGATGCAAAAAGAGAATCCCTTGGGAGAAGCTTTGAGGGAGGAGCTTGCCGCCATTCCCGGTGTGGATGATGTGACGGCTTACAGCATGGCATGCGTGGAGATACCGGCCATCAGCGAGATTCCGGGCAACCGTGCGCATGAGCCTTTCGTTGTCAGAGGAATTTCTGAGGAGAATATGTCCAGAATGTATACCGGCGAGGCAGTTCTGGAGGGAGAAGCGGATTACCGTCAGCTGGCGGACGGGGACGGTATCCTGGTCTGCCCGGCAGATGGCGCACTGAAAGAGATTTACAGGACCAGCTATCGGGTTGGGGATACCGTTACGGTTTCCTGCTACAATGGACAGTCCAAAACCTACACCGTGATGGGGATTGTGGAGCAGGTTTCTATCGGCAATACGGCTCATTTCTTTATTCTGCCAGAGGAGGAGCTGTCTGCCCTTTATCCGGAAATTTCGGATTTTACCGGTTATGTGAATGTCCATACAAAGGAGGACAGCGGGGAGCTTCGCCGAGCGGTATTTGACGCTGTGGCCGACGAGCGGGTGGCAATCTCCGGCCTTCAGGATCTGGCGGCTGAACTGGAGATGGGCCTGCGGGGGGAATTGACCCGCGCCTACAGCATCCTGGTCTTTATCTTTGTGTTTGCCCTGATCAACCTTGCCAATACGCTGATCACCAACCTTATCACCCGTCAGCAGGAATTTGGCATATTTCAGTCCGTAGGCATGAGCGACCGGCAGCTGTCGGGGATGCTGTCCTTTGAGTGTCTGTACTATGTGGGCCTCACACTGCTTGTGACCCTGACCCTGGGAACGGTGTGCAGTGTGGCTGTGTGCAGGGCCTTTGACCGGATCGGTATGTTCGGGAGACTTACCTACCATTTCCCGGTGCTTCCGATGCTGCTGTTTGCGGCCGCACTGCTTCTGGTGCAGGCGATATTCTCGGTCTGTGCGGTCCGCTACAGCAGAAAGCTGTCCCTTGTGGAGCGTATGAAAGCGATAGATTGAAATGCGGGTACAGGGGAAAAAACTCGGAGTAAGAAACACTTTGCATCATTCAGAAAGTATTTCACAGCAATTACATTGCTTTGACATTTCGGACAGACTATAATAAAGTATTCAGCATAGTAAGGAGGTGTCGCCTTGATCCGGATTGCAGTCTGTGATGATGAAAGCTATATGTCCGACCATATAAAGGAAATGGTTTGTGGTTTTTTCCGCAAAAAGAACCGGGAAATCAGCCTCCAGACCTTTGCCGGCGGCGAAGAGCTGCTGAGCTATGAGGGGCAGATTGACATTCTGTTTTTGGATATTCAGATAAAAGACATAGACGGCATGGAAACGGCATGTTCAAAAACGGCACAGGTCTGTCCAATATAAAAACGGTGGCGGAGAAATATGGCGGAGCTATGAATATAGAGGTAAAAGAAAATGTATTTATCCTCCACGTGCTGTTAATCATTCCGGGGTATCAAGAAGATACGGATATATCAAAGAAAACGGATTAACACGTTATTTTCTGCAAGGTAACAAGCGGATTTGCAGAAGAAAGGAAATGGGTTATGCACAATAAAAGCTTTAGAATATTGAGCTGTATGGTTCTTGTAATCGGCGTTTTATTAGGACTGGCAGGGTGCGGCGGCATGCCATCAAAATCAATTCAGACAGAAGAAACCATCGTTCCTGATGTTGATGATACTATGCCCTTTTACGGCCAAGTATGTACCGATATTGGAGGAGATGGCAAAGGCCAGAAATGCGGTGTTCCGGTCCATACGGATCCGGACCAGAGAGGATGCGCAGGAATGCCCCTCGTCCTTTACAACCTTTTCTCTTTTCTATGACGGGCAGCTTGTGACCCATGAGATTCTGTCGGAAAAGAAATTTGATAAGATTTTAGCGAGTAAGGGATTTATATGATTTCATAATACCGTTGCGCCTGCCGCCGGATTGCAGCCGGTTAGCAGTAACTATTTTTTATCTACCACACTCTCTCTGGTAAGATTTTTTATCCAATTATAGCTTTTGATTTTAAAATAGGCTACAACGCATTTTAAGATCTGATCGCATTTAAGACATGCGAATACCAGCCACGCCGGAGCTCCCAGCCGGGCTGAAATAACCGCTGACGGCAGGACGACCAGAAGAACAAAAAACATGTCCATTTTAAATACAAACCCAACATCCCCTCCCGATTTGACCAGGCCGGCCAGACAGGCAGCCTGATAGCAGGTTCCTACACTGGTGATGGAAAGCACGGTACAGAACTGCTGCGCATAGCCTGCCGTTTCCGGGGATACGCCTGCATACATTCCGATAAACGGCGTTTTCGTCAGGGCGACCAGCGAGCCGGTAAGAATGCCGACGCCCAGGAATAAAATCTGCACGGTCCTTGCATATTCTTTCAGCTGTTCTATTTTACCTGCACCCACTGTTTTCCCCGTAATGATGCTTACAGCCGCAGACATGCCGTTCATCGTTACATAAGCCAACGCATTCATGGTATTGGCGATGCTTGCGCCGGCGATCACAGACTGGTCAAATCTCCCGAGTATCATAGAATTCCCCATCATATTGACGCCCCAGATAATCTGTCCTCCCACAATCGGAATCCCATAGCGTATAAAATCCCTTCGGAGCAAAGGATCGGTTTTGAAAAAGTCGGAAAGCTTCAGTCGCAGTCTGTGATCAATCCGGAAGACATAAACGGCCATGATAACAGCTTCAACAATTCTTGAAACCAGAGTGGCGATAGCCGCACCCTTTACTCCCAAAGCCGGGAATCCGAATTTCCCGAATATCAGTACATAATTCAGACTGACGTTGGTTATAAGAGAGGCGGCAGAGACAGTCATTCCGATATTTGCCACCTCCACACTGCGCATTGCCGCGATCAGCGCTTGTGTCAGGCAAAAAAAGAGATAGGAAAAGCATACGATTCTCAGGTAGTCCGCGCCTTCGACAATTACGGCGACCTCATTGGTAAAGATGCCTAAAATTGCCGTGGGAAAGAGCGCGCAGAGAACCGTAAACAGCGTTCCCACAAGCAATGTAAAATGGACACCGATAGAGATGATCCGTTTGATGCTTCTGGAATCTGCCTTTCCCCAGTATTGTGCGGCCAGTATCAGTATCGCGCCTTCAATCCCTCCGGAAAATAGCTGGAGGAGAGTCTGAATCTGCGTTCCCATATACACGCCGGAAATAGCGGCATCCCCCAGTGCGCCTGTCATAAGGTTGTCGGCAAGCGTCACTGCGAATGTAATTAGATTTTGAAGCGCCACCGGTATGGTCAAAACCAGAAGATTGCGGTAAAAATTCTTATCATGGGTCAAGAAAGCCATAAGCTGTCATCCTAAAAGTATGGGGGGTTATCGGGAATGCCGGAATAATGCTTTATCAGAATCACCCGGCCATTCCATACTACCATAGGCCTCTTGAATTTACAAGTTGGGAGCCGGCGTATTTCCGATTCCGGGCGAATGAGAGTTACGGTACAGGCATAAAACATGGATAAAAAATAAACCTTGACAAAAGATGTCAAGGTTTTTGCATTATACTAAATACCATAGCAATCAAGCTATCCGTAAACGGAAAACACATTAGAAAGAAAGAGGTAAAGAACATGAATAAAATGAATCAGAAATTTTGTCAGTGCTGTGGCATGCCTATGGGAGATACGGATGAACTGTACGGAACAAATGCCGACGGCAGCAAAAATGAAGAGTATTGCAAGTATTGTTTTGAGAAGGGGATGTTTACTTTTAACGGTACGATGGAAGAAATGATTGAAATTTGCGTGCCGAACATGGCGGCGGCGAATCCTGACATGAGTGAAGACGACGCGAGAAAAGCCATGCTTGAGTGGTTTCCGACATTGAAACGCTGGCGCTTTATGGACAGCAAATAAGAGCGCGGCTGATCTATTACCAGTCGAAAAACAGGAGGGGGAGCCTACTCCCCCTCCAAATCCGGCGCTACAATACAGTGAATCCCTTTGGCGTTAAACCGCTTGATCTCCTCCTTGGTAATATGCCAGTCCGTAATGACCTGATAAAGCTTCTGAGGTACATTCACCTGAATCAGAGAATCATCCCAGAACTTGGAGTAATCAGCCAACACAAAGCACTGCTTGGCGGAATTCAGAATCGTCTGCTTTAGATCCGCCTCCTGAATATTGGGCGTAGTAATCCCGTGCTCATAGGAAATATGCTCAATTCCGATAAACACCTTATCAAAAATCATTTTCCGGATGGTATCTGTGGTAATATAGCCGCTGGTAGCCCGGGTGTCATGGCGGATCTCTCCGCCTGCAAAAATAATCCGCAGATCCTCAATCCCAATAAGCTCCGTGGCGTGATCAAAGGCATTGGTTGCAATCAAAATATTCTGCTTTGGTCTGCGGCGAAGGAGCTTTACCAGCTCAAAGGTAGTGGTCCCGCTGTCAATATAAATGGTATTCCCCTCTTCGATAAAATCATAAGCCGTCTGTGCAATCGCAGCCTTTTCCCGCAGATATTTTGTTTCCCGGGTCTGATAGGACATTTCCTTTGCCGTGCCAATGGGCTTGATAGCTCCGCCCCAGGTTCTCTGGAGAAGATACTCCTTTTCCAGGGAAACCAGCATATTGCGGATCGAGACACTGGACAAGCCAAGCTGTTCGCTCAGCTCCGATACCCGGACGCTCCCCTTTTGATTGAGCTCAGACAAGATAAAGGCTTTTTTTTCATCGTGCTTCAGACGATGAGGCTTTAAGTTACTGTTATTATCATTCATAGTCAATTTGAGATACCATATTTTTATACAGTGAAATGCTGTTGGAAATGTTCTAAAGTAGCTCCTATATTGGAAAAACATATGAAAATGCAACTACATTATACCAAATTACAGATATAAATCAAGTAAAAACCGGAAAATAGAAAAATCAGGTAGAAATATTCTTTGTGATATCTTTCGAAAAACCTGTCGATTTGGATAAATAAAACAAAAAAACAGTGTAAATAGAAAGGAAATAAAGAAATAATTGTGAAAATGAAACAAAAATCAAAAACAATATTGACAACAACTCATGTATTTGTTAATATTAACTTACGAATTCGAAAGAAATGAGAATAATATCTTTCGAAAAAAGTTGTGAATACAGCGCGCGAGTATTCAAAAGCAAAAATAAAAATGTGTGGAGGTAAAGAAATGAAAAAGACTTTAGCGATTCTTTTGGCAATGGGATTAACCCTGGGCTTAGCCGGATGCGGCTCATCTGAAAAACCGGCGAATAATGCGGCAGAGGGCGATGACGCAAAGCCGGCACAGGAGCAGGAGGCAGAAATGTCCGAAAGTGCGGATGCGGCAAAGGAGATCAAAGTCGGGGTTGCTATGAAGACTCAGGACGGCGCTTATTTTACGGCATTGGCAACCCATGTGAAGGATTACTGTGAAGCGGAAGGATGGACCGTATCAATCCTGAATGCAGATTCCGATACCCTGAAGGAAGCGGAAAATATGGACACCTTTATCACCCAGGGCTATGATTTGATTTTTATGGATCCCTATGAGACAGACGGGTGTGTGGAAGCCATCAATAAGGCAAATGAGGCTGGAATCCCGGTTATCTGTATGGACAATAGCTGTGGAGAAGCGGCAAAAAATGTAACGACTGTGTATTCGGATAATCTTCAGAATGGTCGTGAGGTTGGACTTTGGGTAGGTGCAAACAGCTTTGAAGCCAGTGAAACCATTTCTTCTGTTTTGATTGCAGGCCAGAAGGGAAATACCGTAGGACAGGAAAGAAGAACCGGCGTTATCTGCGGCGTGATTGAAGCGCGCACGGGATGTACGGAGGAGGAAGCCTGGGAAGCTGCAAAAGCAATGGAGGCAGATCTGATTAATAACGGCAGTGCCAAAAATGAAGATGCTAATTTTGAGATTCTTGGAATTGGCTGGGGAGACTGGAATGCGGACGGCGGACTTTCCGCAGCAGAGGACCTACTGGTGGCAAATAAGAACATTAATTTCCTGTTTGGCGAAAATGACGCAATGGTTATGGGCGCTATGACAGCAATTGACAATGCGGGACTGTCAGAGCAGGTGGTATTGGCAGCAGCGGCTGACGGCCAGAAGGAAGCTTATGAATTGATTAAAAACGGAACTCCCTATAAAGCGACTGGAGAAAATAATCCTCAGGTTGTAGCGGAAGTAGCTGTTGGCATTGCTAAAGAAATTTTGGTGGACGGAGCAGATTCTACAGGATATGAGAAGTACACAACGACGCCGGCCAATTGTATCAATCCTGATAATGTAGATGACTTCTACAATCCGGAGGCATTATTCTAAGGCAATTATGATAACAAAATATTCTTCCTTAGTGCCGCCCGCTGTGGCGGCACTAATTTCAAGAGCCAAGGGATCGGGAGGAGAAATATGGGGAATGATGGATATCGCGTTGAGATGGAGCATGTTAAAAAATCATTCGGAGGTGTTTATGCACTGAGCGATGCAGTCATACATGTGCGGCCCGGCGAGATACATGCTCTGGTGGGAGAAAACGGAGCCGGAAAGTCCACGCTGATGAAAATATTGTCAGGGGCGCTTCAAAGAGATGCCGGAATGATAAGGATAGAGGGTCAGGAGGTTCGATTTTCCAGTCCGAAAGAGGCAAAAGCGGCAGGTATTGCAACGATCTATCAGGAATTTATGCTGGCGCCTGACTTGACGGTTACAGAGAATATTTTTATGGATCGTTTGAACAGTGAAGGAAAAATTATCAAATGGAAAAGTCTGCATGAGCAGGCGGCAAAGCTTCTCGCAGAAATGGGATTTGAGGATATCAATCCCAAGAGAAGGGTTGCGAACCTGAGCGTGGCTTATCAGCAGGTGGTGGAGATCTGCAAATCCATTTCCAGAAACGTAAAGGTATTGATTCTGGATGAGCCGACGGCTGTTTTGACGGTAAAAGAGATTGAGAAGCTGTTTTCCCTTTTAAAAAAGCTGAAGGAAAATGGCGTAAGCATTATTTATATCTCTCACAGGTTGGAGGAGATATTTGAGATCTGTGACAAAATCACAGTGATGAAGGATGGATGCTTTGTCGACTGCGTTGCAACGACGGAGATTGACAAGGATCAGCTTATGCGCAAGATGGTTGGACGGGAACTGACACAGATGTTTCCGGAAAGAAATGTGAAGCCAGGTGAGGTTGTTATGGAGGTTTCTCACCTTATGGGCTCGTCCCAAGTGCAGGATGTCAGCTTTCAGGTAAGAGCTGGTGAGGTTCTTGGCTTCTACGGGCTTGTAGGCGCAGGCAGGACGGAGACCATGAGAGCTGTTTTTGGTGCAGACAAGTGGAGCTCCGGAGAAATCCGGCTTTTGGGTGAGTCCGTACACTTTAAATCGCCCAAACAGGCAGTGGCAAAGAAGCTGGGAATGCTTCCGGAGGATAGAAAACGACAAGGGGTGCTCCTTGATCAAAGTATAAAGATGAATGTTTCTATCACGGTCATGAAAAAGGTGCAGAAATATGGCCTGTTTCATAAGAAGAAGGAAGCGGAATTTGTAAAAGAGCTGCTTGAGAAGATGAATACGAAATATGCAGCCATTGAAAATAAGGCATCCAGCTTAAGCGGAGGAAATCAGCAAAAAGTAGCTTTGGCAAAGTGGCTGGCGGCAGATTGCAGGTGCATGATTTTAGATGAGCCTACCAGGGGCGTTGATGTGGGAGCGAAGGTAGAGATTTATCATTGCATCAACCAGCTTGCAGAGGCTGGAATTGCCATTATTATGGTATCCTCCGAAATGCCGGAATTGATGGGAATGTGTGACAATATTGTGATTATGCACCAGGGCAAGGTAAGAGGCGTTTTGGAGCGGGATGAATTTACGGAGGATGGCATTATATTTGCGGCGATGGGAGGGAATGGAGAATGATGCAGAAAAAAAGGACCTCATTTTTGGAAATAAAAAAATTTTTGCTGAAAAATAATACCTATTTAATTGGCCTTATCCTATTTGCAGCTTGTGCGGCTGCATCAAAAGATTTCTTAACAATGAGTAATCTGGTGAATATCTGCCAGCAATATGCCAGCACAATTATCGTTTCTACAGGAATGCTTTTTGTTATTTTAACAGGAGGAATCGATCTTTCCGTAGGCTCCATTGTAGCCATCGGAAGTGTTCTGTCGGCATATGCGCTGACTGCCTGGGAATGGGGTGTTTGGCCGGCTTGTGTGATTAGTATGATTGCCGGTGTGGTGTGCGGGTTGATTTCAGGCTTCTTTGTAGCCAAGACCGGGATGGCTCCTTTTGTGGCAACCCTGGCTATGATGACGATGGCTCGTGGAGTAGCGTATATGATTTCCAACGGAGCGCCCATTATAACGCCAAGCGGAACAATCGGTGCACTGGGTACGGCAAAGATTTTTCCATGGCTGACCTGGCTTACGATTATTGCAGTGATTGTGGTGGCCATTGCATGGTTTTTACTCAACTATCTTTCCTTTGGAAGAATGATTATTGCAATTGGAAGCAATGAGGAGGCTGTGCATTTGGCGGGAATTGACGTTACGCCTGTGAAAATTTCTGCCTATGCTATTTCCGGCTTTTGTTCTGCCATTGGCGGTATTATTGCATGCTCCAGGACGGCAATCGGTTCTCCGGCTGTTGGAACAGGCCTGGAATTGGATTGCATTGCAGCCTGTGTAATCGGAGGCGCCAGCTTGAACGGAGGTGTGGGCTCGCCGATAAAAACCGTAATCGGTGTTTTGATCCTTGCCTTGATTGGAAACATTATGAATCTGCTTGCAGTTCCGTCGTACCCGCAGGATGTCATTAAAGGAGTGATTATTATCTGTGCCGTATTGCTGCAAAGATTTACAAATGAATCGGAGAAATAATTTTATTGAGGAGGGTACATAATTATGTCGAAAAAAATTGTAGGAATCTATGACCTGGGCATCACAAAAGAGATGATGCAAAAGCTCTGCCAAATGGACGAATACGGCTATACCGTTGAGCTGATAGAGAAAACTGTGGGAGAGGATGAGCTGTCTTATCAGGCCTCCATGCTTTCCGTGGAGGTAAACGGACCGGAGAAAACAGACATCAATCCGGCGGTCTTCGAGGCGGTGAAGGAGGCAGAGATTGTGGTTACCCATTTTGCTCCCATCGGAAAGAAGCTGATGGAAGCGGCTCCAGATCTCAAGGTGATTGCCACCTGCAGAACGGGAATGGAAAATATCAATATGGAGGAAGCGAAGGCAAGGGGAATCAAGGTTATCAACGCTCCCGGAAGGGCGGCTACGGCTGTGGCGGATTTTACCGTGGGAGCTATGATCTGCCAGATTCGAAATATTGCCAGAACAGATGAGGATATCAAGCACGGCGGCTGGGCGAAGAAGTTTGAGAATTCCAAGGATTCTTATAACATGTGCGACTATCAGGTGGGGCTCATTGGCTTTGGGGATATCGGGAAAAAAATTGCAGCCAGGCTGAAAAGCTTCGGCACTGACGTTCTGGCCTACGATCCCTATTGTCCGCCGGAACGGATTCGGGAATGCGGCTGCATTCCGGCAGAGATTGACGAGCTTCTTGAGACCTCGGATATCGTGTCTATTCATGCACGTCTCACGGAGCAGACAAAGGATATGTTTAATGCCGAGATGTTTGCCAGGATGAAGCCTACGGCTATTTTTGTGAATACGGCCAGGGCCGGACTGGTGGATGAGGATGCCCTTATAGAGGCCCTGCAGGAGAAGCGCATCGGAGGGGCGGTGCTGGATGTGTTTAAAGAGGAGCCTCTGTCTGAGGACCATCCTTTGCGTAAGCTTGACAATGTAACTCTTGCGGCTCATTTGGCGGGAACCAGTCAGGGGACCTTCAGCGCCTCTATTGGGATTGTGCTTGAAGACCTGAAACGGTATGCAGAGGGGTGCCCGTTGACTCATGTAGTGGGCGGATGAAAAGGAGGTTGGAGGCTTGAAGCGAAGAGAAGCATTTTTGGCCCTGGATTTTGGAACCTCCAATGTACATGTGACTCTGATTGATTCTGCTACGGCGGAAGCAATCATGGGAACCAGCAAAAAATATGGCTGGTATAGTCCGAAGCCGAATGAAATCGAGCTTCATGCGGAGGAGGTCTTTGAAGCTTCGGAACAGGCGGTGGGAGAGCTTTTGAAAAATTTGCCTGAGGATGTGGGGCTTCTTTCGATGACTTGTTCCTTTTTTGGGGACAGTATTACGCCGGTGGATAAAGAGGGCAATGCGTTGTATGCTATGCTGCCGGGCTTCTGTGGGCGTTCGGGGGCAGAGGTTGCACTTATCGATCGGGAACTTGGGGCCCGGGAGTATGCCAGGATCACGGGTAATACCTTGTCTACCTTGAGCTCGGTGTCGAAAATTCTGTGGATTAAGAAAAATAGGCCGGAGATCTTTAAGGCAGCCGCCGGATTTTATTCTAATCAGCAGTATATTATGCATCGGCTTGGGTTTCCGGGGGTGCAGGATACCACTTTGGCGGCCAGGAAGCTGGCCTTTGATGTGAAGGGCGGCCATTGGTCTGAGCCGTTGCTAGAGTTGATGGGGATTTCTGCGGAAAAATTGGGAACTGACATTGTGGAGTCCTCTACAACGGTGGGGAGGATTTGTGCCTATGGAAATGTGAAGCTCCCCTGTGAGCTTCCTGTGACCATTGGGTGCCATGATGTGTCGGCCTCTCTTTTGTCTACGGGCGCGCAGCTTTGTCATTCCGATACCATAGGAGTTCTTATGGGGACTTATGAACAGCTGGGATATTTTTCGGATACCTTTGTGGAGGGCTGTAATGATTTTGGAGATTCTCTGATTTTTTCTTGCTGTTACAATTCTCCTTTTCGGGGGAAGTATACGGTGATGGGAGCTTTTCCTACGGCCGGGGCTTTGTTGGAATGGTATTGTAAGCAGATTCTGAAAGATGAGAAAGCCGATATGGGAAGGCTGATTGAGGGTGTCAGGCTGGATGGGGAGAATCCGTTGTTTTTCCTGCCTTATGCAGAGAATTTTCATGGAGCTGTTTTGGGGATGGGGTTGGGGACTACCAGGGAGGAGATTTTTGAGAGCCTTTTGGAAAGTTTGGCTTTTCAGTTTGTGGGGTGCATTGATTATATTCGCTCTACCAGGGAGGAGCCGTTTTCTAGGATTCACTTCGGAGGAGGGGGATCGCGTTCGGATAAGCTGTTGAAGCTGCGGGCCGATCTGATTCAGGCGCCGGTGGGGCGTATGGAGAATATTGAGCTTCCTTCTATCGGGGCATGTATGTTGTCTGGGATTGGAAATGGTATCTATCGGGATGTGGAGGATGCGGCGGGAGCTATGGTAAAGGGGGCGGAGTATTTTCGGCCTCGGGAGGAGAGCTTGAAAGCTTATGAGGGGAAGTATCGGAAGTATAAAAGGCTTTCCTCTGTGTATTTAAATATGGTTTAGGAGTGTCCGGGGGGAGGGGGCGGCCGCAAAACAAGCCGGCGCCCATTTCCATATCCGGTGTCCGGCTTGTTTTGCGACTGCCCCTTGGGGACCGGAGAGTATAGATGAAAAGGAGAAAGATATGGCGATTATTAGAAGAAGAGAAGATGTATTGAATATTTATCGGGAGACGGCGAAGAAGGGGTGGGTGATTCCTTGTTTCTGCACGGAAAATCTGACTACTACGGAGGCGATTCTTGAGGCGGCTAGTGAATTTGCCAGAGAACATGGCTTTGAGCGTGTGCCGGTGACGCTGGCGATTACGGTGCAGTATGAGCATCGCTCGCAATCCCGGAATTATACCCACAGCAGAAATTGGGAGACGGGGCTTCGGCTCTTTCGGGCGGATGCGGAGGTTCTTATGCGGGAGGGTGGAGATTATGATAACGTAGATTTGCTACTCCATCTGGATCATGTACAGCATGATTTGGATGAGGCTCTCTGTGAGGGGGATCTGAGCGACTTCTCTACGATTATGTATGATGCATCTACCCTTCCCTTGGAGGAAAACATTGCAAAAACCAGGAGCTTTGTGGAGAAAAAGGGCGGGGAGATTCTTATTGAGGGAGCCTGTGACGAGATTGTGGATGCAGGTGGCGAGGCCCACAATGATATTACGACGGAGGAGAAGTGTGCGGATTACATGAAGCGTACGGGCGTGGATTTGGTGGTGGCAAATCTGGGTACGGAGCACCGGGCCTCTGGGAAGGATCTTAAGTATCATGGGGAGGCGGCCCGGGCTATTAAGGAGCTGATTGGCCCGAGGATTGTGCTTCATGGGACTTCTTCGGTGTCTAATGAGCAGGTGAGAAAGCTTTTTGAGGATGGGGTGTGTAAGGTAAATATTTGGACGGCGCTGGAGCGGGATGCCTCTCCGGAGCTGGTGGAATTTTTGGTGCGCAATGCATCCAGGGCAGCAGGACCGGAAACGGTTGCGAAGCTTATCCGGGAAGGGTATTTGACGGAAAAATGTGGTACCGGAGAAAAGGAGGACCTGGCGGTCTTCACTACGGCGGCTCGGCAGGATATTATTTTTCGGGTGATGAAGCGTATGGTGCGAGAGTATTTGGATATGTGGTATGTATAGATTACCACTCCGAAGGCATCAGATAAGACCGGTTCACTCGGTCTGTGGATTCCCGGACTACCAGATGGTTCTCTAGCTCCAGGCGCTTGACGGAGCCGGCCCGGCGGTTCTCCAGCTGTTCCAGCAGGGCCTGGATGGCCTCTTTGCCCAGAAGGTTCTTGCGGATGTGAACGGTGGACAGGGGAGGCTCTACGATGGCGGTGACGAAGACGTCGTCGCAGCCGATCACTTTCACGTCCTTGGGGATCCGCTTGTTGGCGGCCTTTAGGGCCATGCAGGCGCCGATGGCCATCTGATCGTTGGCGGCAAACACGCCGTCAATGTCCGGGTTCCAGTCCAGCAGGGTATTCATGGCCTGGTAGCCGCTCAGATGGCTGTAGTCGCCGTAGGCAATGAGATGCTCCCGGATAGGGAGCTTGTTTTCTGTGAGTACATCCTTGTACCCGTTTAGGCGGTCCTGGACAATCTCTGCATCAATGGGGCCGGTAATGTGCCCGATAACCCGGCAGCCTTTATCCAGCAGATGCTGGACAGCCTTCTGGCCGGCGGCGTGCATATCCGTGTACACGGAATCAATGCCGTAGCGGGTCAGATCCCGCTCAATGCTCACCAGGCTGACGGAACGGTGAGAGCTCTCGATGAGCTGCCGCAGGTTTCTTACAAAAGCGGTGAGCTCTGTGGGAGGCGTGGAGGTGCTGAAGATTATCCCGTCGATCTGGGAAAATACAAGACTTTGGAAAATCTTCCACTCCTTCTCCGGATTGCTGTTGGTGTCGTAGAGCACCAGCTCGTAATTGTGCTCCTCTGCAATCTGGCGGACGGGTCGAATTACATAAGGGTAAAATAAACCGCACAGATCATCCACGAGCATGCCGATTCGCTTGGGCTGCTTGCTCTTCATAAGCTTTGCAATATAATTTGTCTGGTAATTCAGCTCCTTGATGGCGTCGTTTACCTTCTGCACCGTGGCGGGAGCCACATTCCCTTTGTTGTTAATCACATTCGAAACGGTTGAAATGGCAACGCCTGCCCGTGTTGCCACATCTTTGATGGTAGACATGGTGGTTTTTGTCTCCTTTTTGGGTCTAAAATAAAAATAAATAAAAAATTTTATAAAAATAGAGGCGTCTATTTTTATGATTTCTCCTTGATTTTAGATAAAATGCACAAAAAAGTCAAGTAAATTTGTGACAAATACTTAAAAATATGGGATAACTAACGAAAAATCAAAACTTCGGAATCTATCTTGTTTAAAAACGTTTTTTTTCTTAAAATTTTCTTTAGTAGATGAAAAAAATACTTTTCCTAAAAAGCAAAGGAGATGTTTTTATGAAACGTTCGGAGTTGAATGCGATTATTGAGAAAACCATCCATTTTATGGAGGAAGAAAAGGGTCTTCCCATGCCGGGGTTCGCACATTGGGGACCAAAGGAATGGAAGGAAGCCGGCGAGGATTATGAGGAGATCGTGGAAAATATGCTTGGCTGGGATATTTCCGATTTCGGAAGCGGAGACTTCAAGAAAATCGGTCTTACCATCTTTACATACAGAAACGGCAATTTCCATAACAAGGAAAAATACCCGAAGCCCTACGCGGAGAAGCTGCTTCTGGTAGATGACGGTCAGGTGCTTCCCTACCATTACCATTGGAGCAAGATGGAGGATATCATCAACAAGGGCGGCGGAGATCTGGTGATCACCCTTTACAACTGTACCAAGGAGGACTTTGAGGATGTAGAGGGAGGACGTAGCGGAAAGAAGGGAACCTTCGATACCACCACCCCCGTTACGGTCAGCGTGGACGGACGCAAGGTCACGGTTCCCGCAGGCGGACAGGTAACCTTAAAGCCCGGCGAGAGCATTACCTTAAAGCCCGGTCAGTATCATTCCTGGCAGGGGGTACCGGGAACCGGCCCCGTGATGCTGTTTGAGGTGTCCACCACCAATGATGATACCATCGACAACCGCTTCCACACTGCAGGGGAGAGAATTCCCGAGGTGGTAGAGGATGAAGAGCCTAAATATCTCATCTTTGCGGATTATAAGGATTATTACAAAAAGAACTAAGGAAAGTATTTAACGGCACTTGGTGCCGATTAAATAAAAAAGAAACTGTAAACAGCGCTGCCCCCGACAGCAAGAAAGGGGCAGGGCAGAACCGAAATGGAGGTAGAAAGAAATGAAAAAGTTATTGGCAATGCTCCTGGTTGTGACTTTGTTCGGCGCAACACTTGCAGGCTGCGGATCCAAGGCTGAAGAGCCCGCTGCTCCCGCTGAGTCTGAGGAGACAGCTGCCCCTGCAGAGGAAGAGCCTGCAGAGACAGAGGCACCGGAAGAGGCTGCCGCTCCCAGCGGAGAAGAGGATACCATGACCATGGATGAGGTTATCGCTGCCGTTCAGGCTGCCGATGTTCCTTCTGATTTAAAGCTTGGCTATGTGTGCATGAACCTGGCAAATCCCTGGTTCGTACAGGTAGTGGAGGGCTTCAATGCCGCTTGTAAGGAAATGGGCTTAAGTGAGCCTCTGACCATTGACTCTCAGTATGACGTTGACAAGCAGGTTTCCGACGTGGAGACTCTGGTAAATGACAGCTATGACGCCATTATGATTTCTCCCATTGACCAGAACGCACTGGAGAGTGTTGTGGCATCCGCCAACGAGGCAGGCATTGTAACAAGCTGTGCCGCACAGAGCGTTGACATTGCTGATTTCCGTTACATCTGCGAGGAGTATTCCTACGGCCAGGCAATCGGAAAGAACGCAGCCAACTGGATCAATGAGAACCTGGGCGATCAGGAAGAGGTTCAGGTTTGTCTGATTACACAGGATAACGTGGCAGATACCATTGCACGTGCAGACGGTATCCAGGATACTCTGGAGGCAGAGTGCAAGAACATCAACATCGTTGCCCGTCAGGCCGGCGACACTCCGGAGCTTGGACTTCAGATTGTTGAGAGTACTCTGGCAGCATATCCCGACCTTCAGGTTGTAGTAGCTTCCAACGACTCCGGCGGAATCGGCGGATACCAGGCCATGGTAAATGCAGGCTATACAGGAGACGATCCCGTTGCCGTATTCTCTGGCGATGCTACGGATGAGGCTCTGAACAACATGCTTGAGGAGAACACCATCTACAGAGGAACCGTAGACCTGTTCCCCTATGCCTGCGGCTATGAGTCAGCATATCAGCTGGTATACTACATCATGAACGGAAAGCCGGCAGCAACCAAGACGGTTATCTTCGACCCCGTACTGGTTCCCCTTGCTGACCTGCTGGACGGCACCTATAAGTACGATCCCAAGTAAGGAACGTATTCTGGAAGAATTGAATAGTTAGGAAAAGATGTATGGGGGCTGTTGCAAAATACGACAGCCCCCATGCAGGTTAAATAGAATGGAGGGATAGAAGTGGAAGATGTGATCCTGAAGGTTCAAGACATATGCAAATATTATCCCGGTGTTAAGGCGCTGGACGGCGTATCTTTTGAGGTGAAGCGGGGTGAGGTCCATGCAATCTGCGGTGAAAACGGAGCCGGAAAATCTACTTTTATTAAGATCCTGACAGGGGCCATTGAGCCTACGTCGGGCAGTATTGTTTTCAACGGAAAGACATTCGACAAGCTAAACCCCAAGCAGTCCATGGAGCTTGGAATCAGTGTAATCTATCAGGAATTCAGTCTGGTTCCCTACCTGACTGTTGCGGAAAATATTTTTTACGGAAGAGAAATCAAAAAGGGCATCTTTCGGGATGTGGCGGCTATGGAGGAGAAGGCCAGGGAGCTCTGCAAGGAGATGGGCGTAGATCTGGACGTACATAAGCGGGTATGTGATCTGGGCGTGGCTTACCAGCAGATTGTGGAGATTTTAAAGGCAGTATCCAGAAATACGGAATTTATTATTATGGATGAGCCGACGGCTCCTCTGACCATCAAGGAGACAGAGGTCTTTTTTAAGATTATTGAAAAGCTGAAAAAGGAAAAAGTAACGATCATCTTCATCTCTCACCGCCTGGAGGAGGTGTTTGAGCTCTGCGATCGGGCCAGTGTATTCTGTGATGGGAAATACATTGTCACCAAGGATGTGACGGAGCTTGATAAGAAGCAGCTCATTGCCTACATGGTAGGCCGGGAGCTCTCCGATGATTATCCCGTTCCCAAGCGGGAGATTGGGGAGACGATTCTGAAGGCAGAGGGCCTGACGAACAAGCGGGTGAAGAATGTAAGTTTTGAGATAAAGAAGGGAGAGATTCTGGGCTTTGGCGGCCTGGTAGGCGCCGGGCGTACGGAGCTTGTGCGGGCTCTCTACGGCGCGGATCCCATTCAGTCCGGTGAAATCACCTTTAAGGGAAAGAAGTATCAGCCCAAGAATCCAAGAACGGGCCTTAACGCAGGCATCGGCCTGATTCCCGAGGACCGAAAGGCCCAGGGCGTGGTGCTTTCCCTGCCCATCCGGGAGAACATTGTGTACAGTATTTTGAAAAAGGTGTCTCAGTTCTTCTTTGTCAATAAGAAGACGGAAAAGGATTGTGTGGACGGCTACATTCAGGATTTGAATATCAAGACGCCCAGTGCGGAGCAGCTGGTGAAGAATCTGTCCGGAGGAAATCAGCAGAAGGTGGTGCTGGCAAAGGCTATGGCAACCAACTGTGAGATTTTGATCTTTGACGAGCCCACTAGAGGAATTGATGTGGGTGCAAAGCAGGAGATCTACGGTCTTATGTGCAAGCTGGTGGAGGCAGGAAAGAGCGTAATTATGATTAGCTCTGAGATGCCGGAGCTTCTTGGGATGTCGGATCGGATTCTGGTCATGAGCAACGGCATGATAGCGGGAGAGCTTGACCGAAGTGAATACAGCCAGGCAAGAGTCCTGGAGCTGGCCTCCAGTCAGTTATAAATAAATTGACAGAAGGCAGCAAAGCTGAAATAATAAGGAGGATGAATGAGATGAAGAAAAATAATAAAGCGGTTATGGCGCTTTTGAACTACGGAATTATCGTGGCATTCTTGCTGATGATTGTAATTTTTTCTGTTGCATCCCGCAACTTTCTGACCACCAATACGGCGTTTACGATTCTGAAGCAGGTATCCATTACGGGAATTATTTCCATTGGAATGACCCTGGTGCTGCTGACAGGCGGTATTGACCTTTCCGTTGGCTCTATCGCAGGCGTTACGGCTGTAACGGCGGCTATCTGTCTGAAGAATTTCGAGCTGCCCATCCCATTGACCTGTATCATTGCGCTGCTTCTGGCGATTGTCTACGGCGCCTTAAGCGGCATTTGCGTAACAAAGATGAACATGCCCCCGTTTATTGCGACTCTGGGCGTTCAGACCTCTCTGCGCGGCCTGGCCTATATTGTAACCGGCGGACTTCCGGTTTACGGATTTACGAAGGCCTTCAGCCGTTTCGCGGCCGCATCTCTGTTTGGAATTCCTCTGCAGGTGCTTCTGGCGGTGGTGCTCTTCATTATATTCATTATCATATTGGCGAAAACAACCTTTGGACGCTACCTCTATGGTGTAGGTGGCAATGAGGAGGCCTCCCGGCTTTCCGGTGTGAACGTAACGACGATCAAGATTATGGCATACAGCATCAGTGGTTTCCTTTCCGGCATTGCGGGCCTGGTACTGCTGTCCAAGACCAGCTCCGGCCAGCCTTCTTCCGGAAGCGGCTATGAGATGGATGCCATTACGGCGGCTGTAATCGGCGGTGTATCCTTAAGCGGCGGCGAGGGCCGACTGCCTATGGTAATCATCGGTGTGCTGCTGATGGGAACTTTGCAGACCGGTATGATCATGTGCGGCATCAATGACTATGTTCAGCAGCTGGTAAAGGGTATGGTATTGATTGCGGCAGTTGCTTACTCTCAGTTCTCTCAGAAGATTCGGAATCGTATGGTAGCCTCCTCCTAAGCAACGGAAATCGAAATACGAGGCAGCGAAGCCTTTGGTACATAAAAAGGCAGGCAAAGCTGCCGTGAATTTGCGGAGGCGGAATAGTTATGGCAATCATGGGAATTGATATCGGATCCACAGGAAGCAAATGTTGTGTTTACAGCGAGACGGGAATACTTCTGGCAGAGGCCTATCAGGAGTATCAGAGTAAAACAGAGGGCGGAACCTATGAGATAGGAGCTGACCAGGTGTGGGAGGGGACGAAATGCGCCATTCAACAGGCGGTTTGCGGGATTCCTGACATCAGTGCGGCTGCGCTGACCTCCTTTGGAGAATCCTTTGTTCTTCTGGATGAAGCGGATCGCCCGCTGACCTCCTTCATGCTCTACTCTGATAATCGTGGCATAGAGGAAAGCCTGGAGCTGCAGAGACAGTTTGGGGCGAAGGCCTTTGGCCAGCTGGTGGGCGTGAAGCCAAGTCTGATGATGAGTGCGCCTAAGCTGATGTGGGTAAAGAAGCATGAGCCCGAGCTTTTTGCCCGGGCAAAGCGCATCCTGTTTGGCGCGGATTATATTTCCCATTGCCTTTGCGGAGAATTTGTGACGGATTTTACACTGGCAGCCAGGACGGCCATGTTTGATGTGCATAAGATGGACTGGAATGACAGGATCCTGAATTTTGTCGGCGTTTCCAGGGAACAGCTTCCAAAGCCTCTTCCCACAGGGAGTGTTGCCGGCAAGATAAGAAAGGAAGCAGCCAGAGAGCTTGGACTTCCGGAGAATGTGAAAATTCTCACGGGATGCCATGATCAGGTGGCCTCTGCCATCGGAGGCGGAATTCTGAAGCCTGGAATGGCCATTGACAGTGTGGGGAGTCTGGAGTGTATTACAAGCTTTTATAAGGAATGTCCGGACTATCTGTCTCTGTATCGGAGCAGCTATGCCATTGTGCCCTATGTGCTGCCGGGAGCCTATGTAACGTATGCCTTTTCTCTGACCGGAGGTTCTTTGCTTCGCTGGTGCCGGGAGCAGCTGGGAAAGCAGGAGCAGGAACTGGCCGGGAAACAGGGAAAGAGCTTCTATGAATATTTGGATGGGAGACTGACGGATACGCCGACGGATCTTCTGGTGTTGCCGCATTTTACAGGGGCAGGGACGCCTTATATGGACAGTGAATCCAGAGGAGCCATTGTGGGGCTTACCACAGAGACTACCCTGGAGGAGATTTACCGGGCTATGATGGAGGGCAGCACCTATGAGATGCGCTACAATCTGGAGTGGCTGTCAGAGGGAGGCCTTTGCGTGAAGGAGCTGCGGGCGACCGGCGGAGGCTCTCAATCAGCCCAGTGGCTGCAGATTAAAGCGGATATTCTGAACCTTCCGATTACCTCTCAGGGAGATTATCGGGCGGGCGGAATCGGCTGTGCCATGCTGGCCGGGAAGGCGGCGGGGGCCTTTGCAAGTCTTCAGGAAGCGGCCGAGATTTTCGTGAAGCCGGGGCGGACCTTTGAGCCCAGGCAGCGGATCCATGAGCAATATAGCAGAAATTATGAGCGTTATCGGAATTTATATCAAGCAGTGAAAATGGTTTTGTGATAGAAGGGAGGGACCCGAATGGCAATTGCAGGAGTAGATGTGGGAACAACAGGCTGCAAATGCACAGTTTGTGACGCAGAAGGGAATCTGCTTCGGGAGGCTTATCAGGAGTATGACATGCAAAAGGATGACGACGGGCGGGAGCTTGATGCCTTTGAGGTCTGGACAAATGTAAAGAAGGTCATTCGCCAGGCGGCTGCGGGGATTGAGCGGATTCAGGCCATTGGTGTGACGTCCTTTGGGGAGACCACAATCTTTCTCGGGGAGGACGATAAGCCTTTGATGAATTCTCTGCTTTACGTAGACCCCAGAGGGGAAGAGCAGTGCAGGAAGCTTACGGAGCATTTCGGAAGAGATTACCTTTTTCAGGTGACAGGAATCAACCCTCATTCCATGTACAGCATTTCCAAGATGATATGGGTGGCGGAGAACCGCAAAGATGTCTATGAGAAAACCAGGCATATTTGCCTGTTTGGAGATTATATTGTCTATATGTTAAGCGGCGTGCTGCAGATTGATTATTCTCTGGCCTGCCGTACCATGGCTTTTGACTATCGGAAGCTTGACTGGGCGGAGGATATTCTCGGGTATGCGGGAATTGACAAGAGTCTGATGTCAAGACCTGCGCCTACGGGAAGTGCTGCAGGACGGATTCGTAAGGAAATGGCTTTGGAGCTGGGACTTTCGGAGGATACCCTGATTGTGTCCGGCTGCCATGATCAGATTGCGGCGGCCATCGGAACAGGCTGCCTTGAAAGAGGGATGGCAGTGGACGGAACGGGGACGGTGGAGTGTATCACTCCTATTTTTCCGGAGCCGGAGCGGCCGGGGGCTATGCAGCAGTACAACTTTGTTATGGTGCCCTATGTGGAGGATAAGACCTATGTGACCTATGCCTTTTCCTTTAACGGAGGCTCTCTTCTCAAATGGTACCGGGACAATCTGGCCTCCATGGAGGCGGCGGTATTTCGGGAAAAGGGCGTCAATCCCTATGAGGGTTTTAACAGCCAGATGAAAAAGGGAGAGCCTTCAGGGCTTTTGGTGCTTCCTTATTTCAGCGGCTCTGCCACGCCTTATATGGACGGGGAGATCACGGGGGCGATTCTGGGCGTCCGGGATAATACCACCTCCATTGATCTGTATCAGGGACTGATGGAGGGCGTCACCTATGAGATGCGTCTCAACCTGGAATGCTTAAAGGAAGCGGGAATCGAGGTCAGCGAGCTTCGGGCAACGGGAGGCGGAGCCCAGGCAGAGGTATGGCTTCAGATGAAGGCGGATATTCTCAATAAAAAGATTGTGACGCTGGGGAACGCCCAATCCGGAACTCTGGGGTGTATTATGATGGCCGGGACGGCCTGCGGGATTTTTAAGGATCTTCAGGAGGCGGCGAAGGTGTTTGTGAAGACGGGGAAGGAATACCTGCCGGATCCGGAGCGTCATAAGAGATATGAGGGCCTTTACAGAAGATATAAGAGGCTTTACAAGGCTGTGGGCAGTGTATGGAAAGAGGAAGAGGAGCAGGAGCAGAGTAAGAGCGCTTAAGGGCGCTCTTTTATGAAAGAGAGGAAGAAAGAGATGCCGATTATTACCAAGCGGGAAGAGGTATTAGATATTTATCAGGAGGCGGCAAAAAAGGGATGGGTGATTCCCTGCCTTTGTACGGAAAATCTGACGACTACGGAGGCTATTTTGGAGGCTGCCAGTGAGTTTGGGAAGGCTCACGGACTTGCGCATGTTCCGGTGACGTTAGCGATTACGGTTCAGTATGAGCACCGTTCTCAGTCGCGGAATTATACTCACAGCAGAAATTGGGAGACGGGTCTTAAGCTTTTTCAGGCGGATGCTAAGGTTCTTATGCGGGAGGGCGGCGATTATGATAATGTGGATTTGCTGCTTCATTTGGACCATGTGCAGCATGATCTGGATGCAAAGCTCTGTGAGAGTGATTTGAGCGGGTTTTCTACCATTATGTATGATGCTTCCACTTTGCCTTTGGAGGAGAATATTGCCAAGACCAGGGGCTTTGTGGAGAGGAAGGGCCAGGAGATTATGATTGAGGGGGCCTGCGATGAGATTGTGGATGCGGGAGGCGAGGCCCACAATGATATTACGACGGCAGAGAAGTGTGCGGATTATATGGAGCGCACGGGGGTGGATATGGTGGTGGCCAATTTGGGCACGGAGCATCGGGCGTCGGGGAAGGATCTTAAGTATCATGGGGAGGCGGCCCGGGCTATTAAGGAGCTGATTGGTCCGAGGATTGTGCTTCATGGGACTTCTTCCGTGTCTAATGAGCAGGTGAGACGGCTTTTTGAGGATGGGGTGTGTAAGGTGAATATCTGGACTGCTCTGGAGCGGGATGCTTCGCCGAAGCTTTTGGAGTTTTTGGTTCACAATGCCTCTAAGGCGGCGGGGCCGGAGACGGTTGAGAAGCTTATTCGGGAAGGATATTTGACGGAAAAATGTGGTACCGGGGAGAAGGAGGCGCTGGCAGCTTTTACTACGGTGGCTCGGCAGGATGTGATCTTTCGGGTGATGAAGGATATGGTGCGGGAGTATTTGGAGATGTGGTATGTATTTTAGATAGTGGGGAGTGAGCGCCAAAAAAGAAGGCGGCAGACTTTTCCATATCCTGTGTTCGGACGGTTCTCGTACATTCTGTCTGCTCTGTACGGACATTGCCCAGGCAATTTCCGTCCATATCAGACAGCCTGTACGCGAACAGCCGGACACTGGATATCGGAAAAGTCTGCCGCCTTCTTTTCTGGCGCTCACTCCGGGGGAGGTAGTGTGAGTGGAAGTTTGTTGGCGTATAAGGTAAATATAAATAGACTTTGGAAATGGCTTATGTTATACTTTTCGTAAGGAGAGGAGGTGAAGATTATGAGCGATGAAATGAAAGCGATTTTAGACGAGTTAAGCAAGATTAATGGCCGTTTGGACAAGATGGATGGCCGTTTGGACAAGATGGATGGCCGTTTGGACAAGATGGATAGCCGTTTGGACAAGATGGATAGCCGTTTGGACAAGATGGATGACCGTATGGACGGCATGGTTACAAAAGATGACTTAAAAGAATCTGAAAATATGATTCTTCGTTACATAGATAATGTACAAGAGAAATTTGAAAAACGATTTGAGAAAATTGAGAAGAACTTAGAGGAATTGCGGCAATATTATCGGATTACAAAGCTGGAGAATGATAATACGGCTTTGTTGCTGCAAATGATTCGTGAGTTGAGAGATGATGTGGAGGATTTAAAGAAAAGAACGGCATAAGTCCTCTGTTCGATTGTTAAAATAGCTCTTTAGAGTTGCTCTATCTGTTCCATGAAGGAAGTGAAGTCTGCGGCTTCTGTGGCGGCGGAGAGGGATTGAGGGTTGCACAGGATATCTACCAGATGCTGGTAGAGAGGCTGGAAGCGTTCTCGATCTTTTTCGGCTAAGGCTAGGAGGCAGACAAATTTAATTTGGTGCTGATCCCAGCTTAGGGCGGTGTCTGAGGACAGGATACAGAGGGCGGAGCGCTTGGCGGAGAAGGTCAGTGCGTGAGGCAGGGCGAAGGAATCCATAAAGCAGGTGCTGGAGATGCGCTCGCGTTTAAGAACCTCCTCACCGAATTGTTCGGATGCGTATCCGTAAGCTGTGAGCTTTTGGGTGAGAAAGCGGATAATTTCGTATTTGTCTGAAAAGGAAAGATTGTGAAAAAACAGCTCCTTTGAAAAGAAATCCCTTGCCAGAGAGTGAAATTGCTCTCTGGCAATTTTTTGGCGATAGCCTAAGAGGTAGTCTTCGATGTGGCGGATATCCCGATCGGATAAAATGGCGCCGATGGTCAGTACGTTTTCGTAGGGCACGGCCTCGGAAAGACAGGACAGGAAAAGGATATGGTCGGAGTCTGTTACGGTGCAGGGGAGGGAGGCGATGGTTCCAAGAAAATTGAGATCGCCTGAAAAGCGCTCTGCCAGCTTTTCCTGGATTTTCTGGCCCACGCTCTGGTGGGTGCCGCATACAATGACAACATTCAGCTTTTCGTCCGGCGTATGTTCCTGATCCAGCATGCTTCCCAGGATCAGAGCAAGATATCCGATTTCCGAGTCCTCCACAACCACGGAGAAACGCTGGTGAATCTGCTCTGCAAGATTTACGGCTACGTCGTAGATAAAGGGACTCTGATTTTTCAGATTGTCCACCAGAGAATTACAGGTGGCAGTCCCGATACGGCAGCGGATAATGAGAAAATAAATATGATAGGCAAGGCCTTCCAGAATGGGCTCATAGGGACATACCAGATTGAACCGCTGAAAGGTCTTTGTTAAAATGATGTCTACGGCTGAAATAAAGGACTCGTCCAGTAGGTTTTCATAGGGGTGTTTTGTCTGCCCAAATACCAGCAAATAGAAATAGCGAATATCCTGTTCTGATACTTCCATTTGGTATTGATGGGAAAAATAGTGTGCAATATTCTCTGCGGAGCGGTACTCTGCCGATTCCGGCAGAAACGGAAGCTGCAGAAACAAAAAGTTTACGGGCTGATTTTTTAATAGCCGATCAAAGGCAATGGCAATATTCAGGGTGAGGGAATCCAGGTTTACCTGCTCCGGGTGAAGGCTGTTGGACAAAAGAATGGCCAGCAGGGCAGAGCGAAGCTGCGTAATATCAATTTGCTCAAATAGGGAATCAAAGGTCTCTATATGGAAGGTGCCGCTGTGAGCATCCTGGAGAATCATGGTATTCAGAAAAATGCGCCGGGCGAATTCTGTTCCCTCTACGCCGTAAAAGGGCCCTTTTTTCACAAGCTGAAGCTGGTAAAGAGCCAGATCCTCCCGAATTCCGTTGAGCACCTGATGGATGGTGGAGACGTTGACAAAGTATTCGTCGGCCAGATCCACGGCTTTGTTGCTGCAGCGATTGGAGAAGATGTTCCAGATCAGCAGCATCCGCAGAGACTTTTCGTCTGCATACACCTGGGCTTCCCGAAGCAGGTGAAAGTATTGGAGATCCAGGGAGTATCCCTTGCCGGAGGAGCGTATCATGCTACAGCCTAAAATACTGTTGATGGAAGAGATCTCGTTTCGCACCGTACGGGAGGTGACGGAGAGGAGACTGGCCAGAACCTCGCCGGTTATCATATTTTCACGGGAAAGCAGCGCAAGAAGCTTCCTTTGACGCGCGGAAATCAGGTATGCCATAACAGTTCTCCCCCTTGTGGCCTAATCAGTTATAAGGATTTACAATTTTATTATAAAAAAGGGCTCTGCATTTTGCAATAAGACATTGGAATCGGGGAGAGATTAGATTTTCCGGGATGCCAGGAAAAAGAAAAATGTCAAGAGGAAAAATTTCCTATCAGGGAGGAAAAAGCGGATTTGAGATCCCATAAATGAAAGAATATGCTGGATATAAGAGGCCTGTATGGAGGGAGGTGCGTACATGAATAAGGGAGAGATACAGGCAATGGCGTTTCAGCTGATTGGCTATGCGGGAGATGCGTTTTCCTGGTATTTTAAAGCCATTGCAGAAGCGCGGAAGGGAAATTATGAAGAGGCGGAGGCTTCCATTGCCGAGGGAAGAAAATCCATGGTGGAGGCTCACAATACGCAGAATGATCTGCTGGCCGGTGAGGCAGAGGGAGAGGACATGGTCTACAGTATTTTGATGGTTCATGCGCAGGATCATTTGACCATGGCGCTGATGTATGAGCGTCTGGCTCAGGAATTTGTGAGCGTATATCAGGAGCTGCACGCCTTGAGAAGGGAGAGGGTAAATGAGTAGAAATTTTTTGTGGGGAAGCGCCACGGCAGCCTATCAGTGTGAGGGCGGCTGGAGAGAAGGAAATAAGGGCTTGTCCAACTGGGATGTGTTCTGCCACAGTGAGAAGAATGATGTAAACCCGGTTACCGGGGACGTGGCCTGCGACCATTATCATCGGTATGAGGAGGATATTCGGATGCTGGCGGAGGGCGGACAGAATGCCTACCGTTTTTCCATTGCATGGACAAGGATTCTTCCCACAGGCGTCGGAGAAAGGAACCGGGAGGGAATAGACTTCTATAATCGGCTGATTGATACGTGTCTTCAGTATCAGGTGGAGCCCTTGGTGACGCTCTATCACTATGATTTGCCGCAGCCTTTGTTTGAGGCAGGCGGATGGGAGAACCGCAGGATTGTGGAACAGTATCTGGAATATGCCCGTATTTGCTTTGAGGAATTCGGTGATCGGGTCAAATATTGGGTGACGATCAATGAGCCCAATTATGAGACGCTGTGCTGTTATGGGTATGGAAATTATCCGCCTAACGTCCAAAGCCTGGAGCGAAGATGGAGAGCTATGTATCATATGATGCTGGCAAGCGCAAGGGCCGTGTCTTTGTATCGGGAGCTTGGAAATCAGGGGATGATTGGCCTGGTGAGCGACAGCTATCCTATTGTGGCAGGAGACATCAGTCCCGAATGTGAAAAAGCGGTTAGAAAGGCGGAGCTGTTTTTTAACCTTTGCGTGAATGATGTGTGCGTGAAGGGAAGCTATCCGGAGGATTTTCTGGAGCAGCTTAAGGAGGACGGGTATGACCTTTCCTATATGCTTTCGGAGGACTTGGAGGTATTTGCAAAGGGGACTGTGGATTATCTGGGGATTAATGCCTATAACCGTTATATTGCGGAGCCCTGTGAGGGGGATGGCACGAATCTTAAGGCCAACAATAAAGGGAACGGAGAAAATGAAAAATTTCAGATTGGCGGCTGGTTCAGCCTGGGGGAGGACAAGAACATGGAGAAGACTCCTTGGGGTATGGAGATTTGTCCTCAGTCTATTTATGACCTTTTGATGACCCTTAAGGAGCTGTATCCAAGGACGCCGGTGATTATTACTGAGAACGGTGTGGGGAATTATGATGAGCCGGTGGAGGGGCAGATTCACGATGCCTACCGCATTGACTATCTGAATGGATATGTGGACTGGATAGAAAAGGCTATGGAGGACGGCTGTGATGTGCGGGGCTACTTTGTGTGGTCTACGATGGATGTCTACAGTTGGATCAATGGCTATAAGAAGCGTTATGGACTGGTTTACATTGACTATGATAGCGAGGAGCTTAGACGGATTCCTAAGGACAGTTATTACTGGTATAAGAATAAAATACAGGAGAAAGGAATGAAATTTCATGGGTAAATTTACGGAGTTTATAGAAAAACACATTGCCCCTATGGCAAATAAGCTGGGAAGGAATAAGTATGTGGTTGCGCTGCAGAACTCATTCTTTGCCATGATTCCATTTATCACGGTAGGATCTCTGGCGTTGGTTCTGATTTCACCTCCGGCTGATTACACGGTTATGGATCCGGGGATTGCGCGCACGCTTATGCAGGGGTGGCAGGCATTTGCGGACTTTACCGGGCCTACCTTTAATTTTATCAATGCGGTAACGATGAATCTGCTTGCTTTCTGGATTGCCATGGGCATGGGACTTAATTTGGCAAAGCAGCATAAAATGACGCCGCATATGCCGGTTTTGATTACGACTATGTCCTTCCTGATTTGGGCGACCATGAATCCGGAGGGGAGCCTGACCTTTGATTATCTGGGGGGTACAGGATTGTTTGTGGCTCTGGTGGCTTCCATTGTGTCCTTTGAGCTTTATCGGATGCTGGCAGAGAAGAAGGTTGGGCATATCGATCTGTCCGGAGCAGGGGTGCCGCCGGCGCTGGCGGATTCTCTGGGGAATTTGGTGCCGGTGATTATCATTTTTGTGCTGTTTGGCGTTGTGGGACAGATTCTTATGGGTATTACGGGTTCTCCGATTCCGGAGCTGATGACCCTTGTGATGTCGCCGCTTATGGGGCTTGTGGACAGTATCGGAGGAATTATTTTCTTGGCTGTTCTGGTTATGATTCTTTGGTGGTTTGGTATTCATGACTCGGTGATTACGGGGCCTTTGGATGTGTTTCTGATGAATAATTATAGTGCGAATATGGCGGCGTTTACGGCCGGTACTGCGGCGGTGGCTCTTCCTTATATTGTAAATGAGCCTTTCTGGTGGACCTTTATGACCATTGGTGGAAGCGGGGCGACTTTGGGGCTGGCTTTTCTTGCTATGACCAGTAAGTCTAAGCAGATTAAGACCATTGGGCGCTTGGGGGTTGTGCCGGCGTTGTTCAATATCAATGAGCCGTTGATTTTTGGTCTTCCGATTATGTATAATCCTACGCTTTTGATTCCTTTTATTGTGGCGATGCCGCTGAATGGTGTGATTACTTATGTTTGTATGGCAACGGGGCTGGTGAATAAGTCCTTTGCCTATGGCGGGTGGAACATGCCGGCTCCTATTTCGGCGTTTATTGCGACGCTGGATTGGAGGGCGATTGTTCTTACGATTGTGCTGATTGTCATTGATATGGTGGTTTATTTGCCGTTTTTTAAAGTCTATGAGAAGCAGAAGCTGGCGGAAGAGGCTGGCTCTGTACAGGAGTAAGCGATGAATATTATTATGTTATGTAATCTTGGAATGAGTACGGGAATGATGGTAAAGAAGCTTGAGGAGGAAGCGAAGAACCGGGGAATAGAGGCGGAGGTTCATGCTTATCCGATGGTGGAACTTGATGAGCACCTGGAGGAGGCGGATGCGATTCTTTTGGGACCTCAGATTCGGTTTGCTTTGGAGGATATTAAGAAACAGGCGGGGGAGGTGCCGGTGATGGCGATTGCTCCGCAGGATTTTGGGATGATGAATGCTGGGAATGTGATGAATCAGTTGGAGAAGTTGATGAAAAAAGGATAGAAGTGCGGATTAACGGTAGGGTGTGAGGGGATTGCCGCAAAACAGGACAGCAGGCTTTTCCATATCCTGTGTTCGGACGGTTCGCGTACATTCTGTCTGCTCTTGTCGGATGTAAAGTCCGCCAATATCAGACAGCCTGTACGCGAACAGCCGGACACTGGATATCGGAAAAGCCTGCTGTCCTGTTTTGCGGCAATCCTCCCTTGAACTTTTCTGATAAGGTCAATTGAAAAGTATACAGGACTTTTTTGAAAATGGCCTTGACAAAGGAATATCTAAGTGATATGATTTTGATATCAAAAAGAAATGGAGGGGATTTTCATGAAGGAAAAGGTTTTGAATCAGAGGCGGAATGGGCTTGCTATGCTGGGGCTGATTATTCTGCTGTATGTGGTGGGTATTGGAATTTTGATTTTGGGGGCGAATTTGTCGGATGATGGTGCTATGGGTGCTTTTTCGGTGGTGTTGGTGGTTGTTGGAGCTATTTGGATTACTGTTGGTTGGGTTCCTCTCATGGGGCTTAAGATTTTGAAGCCTCAGGAGGCGCTGGTTCTTACGCTTTTCGGTAATTATGTGGGGACTTTGAAGAAGGAAGGGTTCTACTATGTGAATCCGTTTTGCGGCAGTGTGAATCCGGCGGCTAAGACCAGGCTCAGTCAGAGTGGGGATGTGGATGGGGGAAGCGGTAATCCTCTCCGGATCTCCTATGGGCAGGCGTCTTTAAGTGGCGATGGGGTTAGTAAGAAGATTTCTTTGAAGGTTATGACTTTGAATAACAGCCGTCAGAAGATCAATGACTGTCTGGGCAATCCGGTGGAGATTGGAATTGCCGTTATGTGGCGGGTGGTGGATACGGCGAAAGCTGTGTTCAATGTGGATAATTATAAGGAGTATTTGTCTCTTCAGTGTGACAGCGCTCTCCGGGATATTGTGCGGATCTATCCTTATGACGTGGCTCCCAATGTGGATACTACGGGGGATGGGATTGCGGATGAGGGGAGCTTAAGAGGATCCAGTGAGGTTGTGGCTTCCCGGATTCGGAATGAGATCCAGCAGAAGGTGGCGGACGCGGGGCTGGAGATTTTGGAGGCGAGGATTACGTACCTGGCTTATGCCCCTGAGATTGCGGCCGTTATGCTGCAGAGGCAGCAGGCTTCCGCTATTATAGATGCGCGGAAGATGATTGTGGACGGAGCTGTGGGAATGGTGGAGCTGGCCCTGGAGCGTCTGAATGAGAAGCATACGGTGGAGTTGGATGAGGAACGGAAGGCGGCAATGGTATCCAATCTCCTGGTTGTTCTGTGCGGGAATCATGATGCACAGCCGGTTGTGAATTCCGGAAGCCTCTATTAATTATGGCAGATGCACAGAAAAAACAGATTCCCCTTCGCCTTTCTGCAAAGCTGTACGGTGAAATTGCCGCCTGGGCAGAGGACGATTTTCGCTCGGTGAACGGGCAGATTGAATATCTTCTCTCCGAATGTGTACGCCAGAGGAAGAAGAATGGGAAATATGTTTCTGAGGAGCTTGATAAGCCTTTGGATATTGAGATTGAGTAGACGGAGGTGTCGCAAAATGGGGCGGCAGGCTTTTCCAATATCCGGTGTCCGGCTGTACGCGAACCGTCCGAACACCGGATATGGAAAAGTCTGTTGCCCTATTTTGCGACACCTCATTGATATTTATAGTTATTTGAACTGTTTTTCTCTGATTATTATTGGACAACCGGGCGTATAAGCCTTGTTATTCATCGTAGTAAAGCCATGCTTCCGGTCAATTTATTAATTTTCTTCTTTGCTCCGCAAATCGCAATCCCAAAATAATTTAAGTCAGTTTCCGGTACTTCTTTCATCTTCTCTATAAATTCATTATAGGTTTTGCAACCTTGTGCTAAATCTGAAAAATCAACGACTGTTAAATCCGAAAAATCCGGCTCATACAATTTCTCACGGATAGTTTTAATAATATCTGTATTGCCTTTCAAAATGGGTACGGGAAATTTAATAATTCCTAAATGTTCGTTTCCGGTTCTGTCGTATACATCAGCGCCAAGAACTTCCGGCATTTTCTTTCCCAAAGTAATACCCATAATAGCCGCCGTATTTGCGATAATTCCCAGCGGCAGATTTTCGTCAATTACCATGACGCACTTCTCATTTTGTAAATCCATTTTTAGTCTTCCTTTTGATAACAGCGGTAAAGATAGGCTTTATAAAATCTATAATGAGCTAATAGTTTTTTGTTCTCTGGAATGTTTTTATTAGACGAACCATACAGAGGATAGACAATCGTCTGGTTCATTTATCTTTTTTGTTCCCTGTCCTGTTGTATTTAGAAAGAAACAGCCCGGCAACAGCTAATATTGTTCCGGTTATAGAAAAAAATGTAACTGTTTCTTTCAGAACCAGCATAGACGTTATAACGGTTATGACAGGAACCATGTATATGTAAATGCTTGTTTTAACTGCCCCTAATACTTTTACAGCATAATTCCATGTTACAAAACAGAGAGCAGACGCTCCGATTCCCAAATACAAAATATTGAGCAGATTTTTCATATCCGTAAAACGAGGCAAATCTAACTGAAAGTCAAACAGGAATAATGTAGGTATCATAAATAAAATGCCATAGAAAAATGTTCTGCGTGTAGTAAGGATAACAGGAAGCCCGAAACTTCCTATCCTTTTTGCCAAGATAGAATAGCAAGCCCACACAAAGGCGGCGGCAAACGCTAAAATATCTCCAACGGGATTCAATTTTAGTTGTGAGCCATTAAAGCTAATCAATATGATTCCTGCCATTGCAATGATAAAGCCAATAAAAAAATTTATCCGTAATCTTTCTTCCGACTTCATAAACAGGTGCGCCAATGTTGCGGTGATAAACGGGGCTGCGGATATAATCACGCCTACATTGGAAGCCATTGTATAAGTCAATGCAACATTTTCCAGCAAATAGTACAGACATACTCCGCAAAAGCCTGCAGCGGCAAAGGTCGTTTCCTGCTTCCGGTTTAATCCCGCTATAAGGTGCGGGTATGCTATCAGTAAAATCAAATAGCCCATAATAAAACGGAAAAATAAGATTT
>JAAVZL010000056.1 GCA_022791635.1 Lachnospiraceae bacterium | reverse complement strand
CATTCTATGGGATTTTCAGGGGTTCGTAAATCAATTCTTCTCAGAAGTTTACTGATTCATCTGCTTAGCCACCTCAGCCGCAAAGTCCTCATTCTTCTTCTCCATACCTTCCCCGGTCTCGAAGCGAACGAATCCTTTGATGGTGATGTTCGCACTGTTAGCCTTGGCCACCTGAGCCACATAAGCAGCTACGGACTGCTTGCCGTCCTCGGCCTTTACATATATCTGATCTAAGAGGCAGATTTCCTTCAGCTCCTTATTAATACGTCCCTTAATCATGCCCTCGATCACCTTCTCCGGCTTCTGGGATTCCTTGGGATCGTTCTGGATCTGTGCCAGAAGGATAGCCTTCTCCTTCTCAATATACTCTGCATCCACTTCCTTGTCGCTGGTATACAAAGGCTTCAAAGCGGCTGCCTGCATAGCAATGTTCTTTGCCATCTCTTTTACAGCATCATTGATCACATCCGTCTCAACGTCCACCAGAACACCAATCTTACCGCCTGCATGAATGTAGGAAGCGATAAATCCATTCTCCTCCTCCATCTGCTGGAAGCGACGGATGTTCATATTCTCGCCAATTACGGCGATCTGAGCTGCCAGAGCTTCCTTCACGGTCATGGTGCTGTCCTTCTCCCAGGTCTCGGCCATAAATGCATCGATATCCGCTGCGCCGGTGTTCACCGCCTGTGCCGCAACGTCAGCCACAAAGGACTGGAATTTGGCATTCTTGGCTACGAAGTCTGTCTCCGCATTCACCTCAACCACAACAGCCTTCTTGTCATCATTTACAAGGCAGGTAGCCACAATACCCTCTGCGGCAATACGGCCGGCCTTCTTCTGGGCGCTTGCAAGTCCCTTCTCTCTCAGCCAGTCAATCGCTGCCTCCATATTTCCCTCCGTAGCGGCCAGGGCTTTCTTACAGTCCATGATGCCGGCGCCGGTTGTCTCTCTTAACTCTTTTACCATTCCTGCTGTTACTGCCATTGTTCTTTCCTCCATCTATTGATTCCCACACACGAAGCCCAAGCATACGGATCTCTCATCCATACATCCTGTGGCCAGTGTGAGTAAAATGACTTTTTCAAAGGCTTCGGGATTACTCCTCTACCGGTACCTCAGCCTCATCCACATAATCGTAAGCTTCCTCTACGTCCTCAGCCTGTCCCTGATTTGCCTCCACAACAGCGTCCGCCATCTTGGACACAAGCAGCTTCACGGCTCTGATAGCATCGTCATTGCCGGGAATCACGTAATCCAGCTCCTCCGGATCACAGTTGGTATCTGCAATGCCGATAAGCGGAATTCCCAGAGTATGTGCCTCCTGTACGCAGATTCTCTCCTTCTTGGGGTCTACCACAAAGATTGCATCCGGAACTCTCTTCATTTCCTTGATACCGCCAAGATTTCTCTCCAGCTTCTCCCACTCTTTTCTCAGTGCAATAACTTCCTTCTTGGGCAGTACATCAAAGGTACCGTCCTCGGACATTCTCTCGATCTCTTTCAAACGTCCCACTCTGCTCTGGATGGTCTTGAAGTTGGTCAGCATACCGCCCAGCCATCTCTCATTTACGTAAAACATGCCGCAGCGCTCCGCCTCTGTGCGAATGGCGTCCTGTGCCTGCTTCTTGGTTCCCACAAAAAGAATGGTCCCACCCTCAGCAACAATATCAAATACAGCCTTGTAAGCCTCGTCTACCATTCCTACGGATTTCTGCAGGTCAATGATATAGATGCCGTTCCGCTCCGTATAGATATAGGGAGCCATCTTGGGGTTCCATCTTCTTGTCTGATGTCCGAAATGAACACCTGCCTCCAGTAACTGCTTCATTGAAATTACGCTCATGTTTCTTTCCTCCATTTGGTTGTTCTTCCGCAAGCCCTGTCTGCCGCAAAGACCAAAGCTCCTGCTCTGGCACCGTTCTTGGCAAGGACCGCGTGATTATTCGCTAACTTAGAAAGTATAGCATGAGAATCTCGCATTTGCAAGGCTTTTTCTATAAAAAAGGAACAAACGGAACAAAACCACCGCAAATACAAGCACGCCAACCATACTGCTCCAAAGACTGCAGAATCTCCATTCATTGACAATGATACATATTTATGGCAAAATAATCAAAGACTATTCGGGAACATCCTGCATTTTCATCTTCCATAAAATAAAATAACACGGTGAAATCACAAGGAGCATTCAACCATGTCAAACTCCATACCGCATTTAAACAGACAAACCTTATTGACAAAGCTAAAAAACCACCCCTGGGCTTTTGGCCTTACCCTTATTTTTTTACTGCTTCTGCTCTTTCCCCCTTTCGCTTTCATGGAGCTTCGGGTAAGCTACGGGGATCCGGCCTATGACCAGGGCGATCGCTGTAAGCTTCTGACCTCCTATCAGGAGGATACCATCCCCTTTAGCGGACTTCAAAATACCTATCCCAGAACCGGAGAGAGCCGCTTTATTTTCCCGGACTTTCTCTACCGGAAGGGAAGCTATGTGCGCAGGCTGGATCCCATAGACACCGACACCACCCCTGTGATCAGCATCCGCTCCATAGAGCTTCTATGCAGCGGCCTTTTGGGAGGGCGCCTGGAAGGACAGGCCCTCATGGAAGCCTTCACCCCCAATGAGCAGGTGGAAATGACCCTCAATGAGGAAAATTGTCTGGAGCTTACCATAAAGGGAGACGATTCCCAGCTCATCCCCACAGAAGCATTTCACCGGCTCTATCGCACTACCGCCTGCCGCTATGCCAGAATGGGCATTCTCTACCTCCTCCTGGCTGCGGCAGCCGTCCTTGTCCTAAGCCGCATCTACGGAAGGCTTAGAAAAACGCCAAGGTCAGAACGGTATCTGGACGTAACCGACATTCTGCTGTGGCTGACTGCCGCAGGCGTGGTATGCCTGCTAACCCTGGCCGTATTCACCGGCAATCACAGAAAAAACCCCGACGAGTGGGAAAGTCGGGATGCCGTACTCTACTACACCGATCACACCTTTCCGCCGGATATCCGTACTCCGGAGGTAGAGCCCACCGTAGGCACTTACGGAACCACACGCCTCTCCGAGTTCAATCCCTACTATTTTTATGCCGGAAAGCTGGCCTCCCTCTTCTCCTTCGAACACCGGGATCGGCTTTTCGGCCTCTGCCTGGGCATCGCCCTCCTCCTCTTCTGCCTTCTGAATGCCCGAAAAAACCGCTATCTTTTAGCAGCCTGCTTTCTGACCCCACAGCTATGGTATCTGTATGCCTACACCACCTCAGACGCCCTGGACTACCTGGTATCCGTCCTGGTGCTGTACCAGCTTGCCTGGCCGAAAAGCATGCTCAACCGCCTGGTACAGCGCCCCGTAAAACGGACTGATATCCTGCGGATTCTGCTCCTCGGCACCCTTTTTGCCCATGTATGGATGGCCAAGGCCAACTTTTATGTCATATTGATCTATGCCTTCCTCATCCTCCTTGTGCCCCTGGTAAAATCCAAGCCCCCAGAGCGCCCCTTCCGTCTCCGGGCCTACCTATGGATCCTGCTGGCCACCCTGGGCATCTTCGCCATCCGCCTAAGCTTCGAATTCGCCCACTACGGCCTCCAGCGAAATGAAGTCATCCTGGAAGTTCAGAACAACCTGGGCGCCTACGAGCTGCGCCCCGCAACCCCGCCGGAAGATCAGGCCCCGGAATTCGCCATGTACAACAAGGGCGTCTCCTTCCCGGACTTTATGACCAAATATCAGCTCCACGAGCAGCTCTTCAAATCCTCCGTAGGCGTCTACGGCGGAATGAATGTCTACGCCCACAACTGGTACTACAAACTCATGGCCCTCCTATACCTGACCCTATACCTAGGAATCGCCCTGCCCCTATGGAAAAAAAAGCAAAAACGCACCCTCTGGGCCCTTCTCCACATCCCGGCCCTTGTATCCTACCTCCTCGTCCTATACAACGGCTACTTTATAGACTTCCAACCCCAAGGCCGCTACATCCTCCCCATATTTGTCCTGTTCGCCCACGCCGCCTCCCTAGACGACCATCTCACCAAGAGCAAATGGTTCAACCTCCTCCTCGCCGCCACCGCCCTCCTGTCCCTCTACTCCTTTGCCACCGGCATCCCCCAGCTGCGAGACCTCTAACCCAAAACACTCCGTCCCCCAATACATATATGGGCCAGGCGCAAAATAAGACGGCAGCCTTTTCCATATCCGGTGTCCGGCTGTTCTCGTACATTCTGTCTGATATGCACGGACATTCCCCAAAACATCTTATCATAATAAAAAATGTTCAAAGGGAAATGTCCGTCCAGAGCAGACAGAATGTACGAGAACCGTCCGAACACCGGATATGGAAAAGGCTGCCGTCTTATTTTGCGCCTGGCCCCCTCACGCCCCTATTTTTTTACATCACATGCTCCGTAAACAAAGACTTCACATGCTGCACTTCTTCCTCAGAAGCCTTAGAAGCCGGCACATAATACTGCTTCGCCCGTGCAATCTGATAAAGCTCCTCCTGAGACATCTCACACTTATTCCGCAAATCCTTCAAAGTCTGCTTCAGTCTCGGCTCCTCCGTCTGAGGAATCATCTCACTGAACATCTTAAGCTCTCCGTTAATCCCAACCAAAGTATCCGCTACCATCGTCTTCTCATTCATCTAGGGCACCCTCCTAACCTAAAAACTGCATCAGCTGCTGCTTATTTTCCTTGGCAGACTGAGCCGCCTTCTGGAAAAACTGCTTCACCTGCTGATCCGTGGCATTGTTCGCATAATCATTCATCTTACAGTGCGTCGTGTCATACCCTCCAATGAGATGCCGAAGGTTCTGCACATCCAGTTCAGATAATTCTGACTTCATAAAAAATACCTCCTATTCATAGATACCTGTGATAAGTTCCCTGCCGGAAAGCAATTCCAAGCAGTTACTTACAGTATCCCGAATAGGAGGCAATTTTATTCCCGTTTAACCGGCTAACCAATTGTATAATTCTTCATATTTTTTCGCAGAAGCGCCCCAGGAGAAATCAACCGCCATAGCCCGGTCCACAATCTTATTCCACTCCCGCTTCTTGTCATAATACACCGCCTCCGCATAGCGAATCGTATGAAGCATCTCATGGGCATTGTAATTGAGGAAGCTGAATCCCGTGCCGGTACTCTCATACTCGTTGTAGGGCTCCACCGTATCCTTAAGCCCGCCGGTCTCGCGGACAATCGGCACCGTTCCATACCGCAGGCTCATCAGCTGACTCAAGCCGCAGGGCTCAAACTGCGAAGGCATCAGGAATGCATCACAAGATCCGTAAATCTTATGAGACATAGCCTCGGAATAGAAAATATTCGCCGACACCTTCCCCTGATACTTCCATGCAAAGTGGCGGAACATATTCTCATACCGCTCCTCGCCCGTTCCCAGAACTACAAGCTGAACCTCATCCTGACACAGCTCATCCATCACATAGGCAATCAGATCAAAGCCCTTCTGATCCGTCAGACGGGAAACCACACCGATCATCATCTTCTTGGGATCCACATCCAGCCCCAGCTCCGCCTGGAGGGCTGTCTTATTCTTCACCTTTTCCTTGCGGAAATTCACAGCATTATAATTCTTGGCCAGGAACTTATCCGTCTCCGGATTATACTCCTCGTAATCAATTCCGTTCACAATGCCCCGAAGAGAATTGGCCCTGGCACACATCAGCCCGTCCAGATGCTCCCCATAGTAGGGTATCTTGATCTCCTCCGCATACGTCTCGCTGACGGTAGTCACCGCGTCCGCATACACAATGCCGCCCTTCAGGTAATTGGCATCCCCATAGGCCTCCAGCTTATCCGGCGCAAAATAAGAAACGGACAGGCCGGTAATATCCCGCACCGTCTTCATATCCCACACACCCTGGAACTTCAGATTGTGAATGGTCATAATCGTCTTGATTCCCTGGAAGAACGGATTATTCTGGAAGGAGTCATTCAGGAACACAGGCACAAGTCCCGTCTGCCAGTCATGACAGTGAATGATGTCCGGCCGAAAATCCAGAGAGGGCAGAGCGGAAATAGCCGCTTTGGAGAAAAAGGCAAACTTCTCAATATCCTCATAGATATTTCCATAAGGCTTTGCGCCTGCAAAATAGTACTCATTATCCACGAAATAGAACTTGATGCCTTCATATTCCATCTCCAGAATCCCTACATACTGGCTCCGCCATGCAAGGTTCATATAGAAATGGGTCACGTACTGCATCTTGTCCCGCCACTCCTGCCTGATACACAGATACTTGGGAACCATCACCCGAATATCAAAATATTCCTTGTCAAAATATTTGGGCAGAGAGCCCACTACATCTGCCAAACCTCCGGTCTTAATAAAGGGTACTGCTTCGGAAGCTACAAATAATATCTTTCTCACCGCATTTCCTCCCTATTCCCCATACGTCCATGGGTATTTGTAATATTTTATATTCATTATACCTCAAACAACGCATATTTGAAAGGGAAAATTTGCAAAAATGACGAATTCCGGTTAGGATAGTTCCTGTACAGGCGGGCGGCAGAGACACAGGCAGAAAGTCTTTTCCAATATCAGGTGTCCGGCTGTTCACGAACATGCTGTCTGATCTGGACGGACATTTCCTTAAAATAGAAAGGTCTTTCTCAAAACTTCAAGGGAATGTCCGTCCAAAGCAGACGGCGTGTACGTGAACCGTCCGAACACCAATATGAAAAAGACTTTCTGCCTGTGTCTTTGCCACCCGTCTGTACAGGAACTTAGGAGACCTTCGCCTTATACTCCAGCCGAATCCGATCGGAAATCAGCGCAATAAATTCCGAATTGGTAGGCTTTCCTTTTCCGGTGCTGACCGTATAGCCGAACAGCTCGTCAATGGTATCCATCTTTCCCCGGCTCCAGGCCACCTCAATGGCATGGCGGATGGCCCGCTCCACCCGGCTTGGAGTCGTCTGGTGATTCTTGGCAATGGTGGGATAGAGCACCTTGGTGATGGAGCTCAGCATGTCCATATCCTCCACGGACATCATAATGGCATCCCTTAAATACTGATAGCCCTTGATATGGGCCGGCACTCCGATTTCGTGGATCATATTGGTGACATCCGTCTCCAGATCCCGGGCCTCATAGGGCACCCGCTTCCGTTCAACCGCACCTGCGCTCCTCACCGGATTTAAAATCCGCTCTCCCCGGCTCTGAATGCTGCGCAGCCTTCCCAGAAGCAGCTCGTTATTAAAGGGCTTCATCATGTAATAATTGGCGCCCAGGGCAAAAGCATCCTCCGTCACATCCTCCTGCCCGATGGCCGAGAGCACAATAAAGGCCGGCTGCTTCTTAAGACCCTTGTCCTCCTTAAGCTTTTCCAGAACGCCAAGCCCGTCCATCTTGGGCATAATCAGATCCAAAAGCACCACATCCGGCTGGCTTTTGCGGATCATCTCCACCGCATCCTCGCCGTTTCCCGCCGTTCCCACAATCTCCATTCCGCTCTCACTGCGTATCATGGTATTCAAAAGCTCCACAATTCGTTCATTGTCGTCTGCAATTGCAACCTGTAACTTCTCCATATTGAACCTCCCGCCTCTTCCTGTTTCAGCCATTTCCAGATGTTTCCTGTTGATGGTTCTATTATAGCCGGGAAATCTCCCTTGTTGCAATTTCTTTCTCTCCTCATTTTCAGACATACCAGGACAGCTTTCGACGGAATTCACGAAAGACTTACATGTTCCAGCATATTTTCGATAAAAACTCCAAAACCTTTTGTGGAATCCTGTACAAATACGTGGGTTACTGCGCCCACCAGCTTGCCGTTCTGAATGATAGGACTGCCGCTCATTCCCTGTACAATCCCTCCTGTAAGCTCAAGAAGCTCCGGATCTGTCACCTGAAGAATAATCCCCTTATTCAGATCCTCATCCTTTCGGTGCACTTCCACAATCTCCACCCGGTAATCCTTCATCTCTCCGCTGACAGAGCTTCTTACAAAGGCTTCTCCCAGCTCAATCTCCTGCTTATAGCCCACCTGCAGCCGTTCTGTCTCGATCTTCTCGTAGAGACGGTCCTCCCCTGTTCCGAAAATGCCCACCGGCGTATTTTCCTTAAGCTGACCGCAGATCTGTTCATCCCGGTAGCGGATGAGTCCGGAAAGCTCTCCCGGCGATCCCTTTTCTCCCTTCTTGATGTCAATGATATTCGTATCATAGAGGGCGCCCTTGGAGATTGCAAGCAGCGTTCCCGTATCCACATCGTTGACTCCGTGACCAAGAGCTCCGAATTTGCCGTCCTCTGTAAGAAAGGTCAGAGTTCCGATTCCCTGGGTGTTATCCCGCACCCAGATACCAAGCTTAAACTCCTCCTCACCGGTTTGCACGGCCTCAAGCTTCACCTGTATTTGCTCTCCGTCCCGATTGAGGCTCAGAATCACGTCCTCATTCCCAACCGCATTAACTGCCTCTATCAGCTGTTCTTTATCGGAAATGGCCTCTCCGTTTATGGCCTCTATATAATCCCCGCCCCGGACAATCCGGTAAGCAGGCTCGTAATTGAGGCCGTCAATGCCTGTGACCTCGCCCGTTCCGATAATCAATATCCCCTCCGTCTCCATATAGATGCCAATGGGCACTCCTCCGGGAATCACGTAGGTAGGCTTTAGGACCTCTACCTCCACCTCTTTTAGCGGAAGGATTCCGAAAAGCTTATAGGAAATGGTATAATCCGACGAAGCATAGGCATTGGCCGAAGCCTCCGTAAATCCCGGCGTTCTCTCCTCTGTGACAAAAAAGCCGGAATGCACAGGGCCCGGATCTCCCTCTGTCTGGGTATAGGAGTCGGGAATCCCATCCCGAAGCTCTTCATAGCCCAGGACTCCAAGCCCCATAAGGCTGACAAACAACAGGCCCATAAGGCAGCGCCGATACTGTTTATAATCCATAGGTTCACATCCTCTGTTAAAAATCATAAAGAAGGATGTCGTGATCACACGTACATCCTTCTTTAGTATGTGAAATATGGATCAGGCTAGACTGGTAGAATGTTTCCAAATTCGTACGAAAAGCCTTACCTCTTTTTTGCCCTGGCCAGGCTTTTCATTTCCTTAGCATTCTTTTTCACCGTATCCGTGATTTCGGCGCCTCCCAGAATTCTTGCCAGCTCTTCAATGGTTTCCTCCTCTTGAAGTCTTCGAATCCGGGTCCTGGTTTCTCCATTTTCTACCATTTTTTCAATGCGGTAATGGCTGTCTGCCATAGCTGCGATCTGAGCCAGATGGGTAATGCAGATCACCTGCCTGGTTTTCCCGATCAGCATCATTTTCTCCGATACCTTCTGGGCCGTCCGCCCGCTGATTCCCACGTCGATCTCGTCGAAAATCACCGCGTCAATATCATCCTTGTCCGCAAGCACTGTCTTGATGGCAAGCATAATCCGGGACAATTCTCCGCCGGAGGCAATCTTCATCAGAGGCTTAAGAGGCTCTCCCGGATTCACCGAGATCCGGAATTCCACATCATCCGTTCCCAGGGCCGTGTAGCTTTCCAACGTTTCAAAATTCATCTCAAAACGCACATCCAGAAAATTTAAATCTACCAGATGCTCCCGAATCTCCTGACAAAGCTTTTTCGCACAGGATTTGCGGATCAGGGAAGCCTTCTCGCAGAGCTCCCCCAGCTGCTTTTCCGTATCCGAAAGCTCTTTTTTCAGCTTCGCCAGATAGGCATCATAATCCAAAAGCCGCTCCAGACGTTCCCTGGAGGCTTCCTGCCAGGATAAGACCTGCTCCAGGGTTTTCCCGTATTTGGCCTTCAGCTGATTCAGAAGGTTCAGCCGCTCCTCGGTCTCATAAAATTCTTCCTCCGAGAACTCCAGGGAAGTGAGGTACTCCGCCATATCCCGGTTAAAATCATTCAAAAGGCCGTCAATATCCGACAGCTGTTCAAGCAAGGGCTCTAAACCCTCATCACAGGAGGCCACGCTCTGAAGCTCCCTTAGGGCTCTGCCGATAGCGTCTCCTGCTGCCTGAGGTCCCTCATAGCCCGTAAGCTGATAAGCTGCCCCGGCAGTTTCCAGAAGCTTCCTGCCATAGGTCATACGGCGGTACTGCTGCTCCAGCTCCTCATCCTCTCCCGGAACCAGAGAGGCTTTCTCGATCTCCTCCAGCTGAAATTCCAGAAGGGAAATCTCTCTTAAACGGCTCTCCTCATCAAGCTCCGCTTCTTTTTGCCGTTCCCGAAGCTCCCGGAAACGGTGGTATGCATTCGAGAGCTCTTCCTTGACGGTCCAAAGCTCCTCTCTGGCGTATTCATCCAGTATCTCCAGATGCTTCTTTTTTTGAAGAAGGGATTGATGCTCGTGCTGCCCATGGATGTCAATTAAGACAGAGGCAGCTTCCTTTAGCTGGCTCAAGGGAACCGTCTCGCCATTGATCTTATTGATACTCCGTTTCCCCAAAATTTTTCTGGAAATAATTACCTCGTCATCCTCGGGAACGACTCCAAGCTCCAGAAGGCGCTCTCTCTGACTTTCCCGGGATACGAAGAAAACCAGCTCCACCAGCCCATAGTCCGCCCCCTCCCGCAGAAGCTCCCTGGAAAGCTTGTCTCCCAGAGCCAGCCCTACAGAGCCTATGACAATGGATTTTCCGGCTCCCGTCTCTCCGGTGAGAATATTGAGTCCGTCCGAGAAGTCAATCTCCGCCTCCTCAATGAGCGCCAGGTTTTTTACGTGCAAATGAGTTAACATAAGTTCTCCTATTCCCGTTCAAAAATCTCCCGTTTCCTTATAGCTGCTCTATGATTCCCGCATCATTTTCCGCAGCTTGTCCATCACGGCAAGGGTATCCTCCACCGTGCGGATGGCGCAGAACACCGTATCGTCCCCTGCAATGCAGCCCACAATATCCTGCCAGTGAAGGGCATCCAAAGCCAGAGCCACGGCCATGGCCATGCCGGATACCGTCTTAATCACCAGAATATTCTGCGCCATATCCATGGACACAAAGCCGTCCCGCAGGATTCCTATGTATTTCTCTCCCATCTGGCTATTATGCTCCTGCACCACCACGTAGCGCTGACGGCCTCCCACAGTCATTTTCGTAAGCTTCAGCTCCCGGATATCCCTGGATACCGTGGCCTGCGTCACCTGATAGCCTGCCTCATTCAGCTTCTCCGCCAAATCCTCCTGGGTCTCTATGGCATACCGGCCAATCAACTCAATAATCTTTGCATGCCGTTCCCGCTTCATCATTTCTCCTCTCTATTCCAGTTCCGTACATCTAGGACAACGCCCGGTATGTAGATGAATTTCCGGTCACAAAAATATGTGCCCGCAAATCCATCTGGGCGTTGTCCTAGATGTACTGTTAAAACATTTTCCAGTTCCGTAATCAGTTTCCTCTCATTTTGTTGCGTAGAACCTCCAAAAAGCTGATTTTACTGATTTTTAACAGCTCTGCGGTTTTTTCTGATTTTTGAATCTCCACATAGTCTCCGGTAGCGATGGGCACCGACACCTCTCCGTCAAAGGTGGCGAAGGCTTCCTCCCTGTCTACCCTCCGTCCCGATCCCAAGCGGATGGTCACCTGATCCTCCCCGGAAAGCACAATGCTTCTGGCTGTGAGCGTATGGGGACAGATGGGCGTTACCACAATCATAGAGGCCATGGGAGATACGATAGGCCCGCCCGCCGAGAGGCTGTAGCCGGTGGAACCGGTAGGCGTGGACACAATGATCCCGTCTGCAGAATAGCGGTTTAAGAACTCCCCGTTTACATAAATCTCATAGTCAATGACCCGAAGAGCGCCTGCACGGTTCACCACAATATCGTTGAAGGCCAGGTTGCGGACCGTCCCCTCCCTCTTTCGGCAAACCAGGCCCTCCAGCATCATCCTGGGCTCCAGGGTATAGTCATCCGCCATCAGACTGTCCATGGCGTCCAGAACGCCCGCCTTCTCAATCTCCGCCAGATAGCCCAGATTTCCCAGATTGACCCCCAGAAGGGGAATTCTCCGGTTGACCGTATCTCTGGCCGCCTGAATCAGGGTTCCGTCCCCTCCAAGGACCAGGATACACTGGGTCCCTTCGGGAATCCAATCCGCATCCGTGTAGCCTGCCGGCATACCGGGAGCCTCCTCCCTGGACAGCTTCTGATATTCCCGAACCGTGCAAAGCTTCCCGTGAGCCCTCAGATAGTCACAGATCTGCCGGGTTGTCTCAAGATCCTGATCCTTTTCTCGGTTTGTAATAATATAAAAATGATCCATGGCTTCTTGTCCTTATGTCAGATTTCGGTTCTTTTCGTGACCGGCAGCGATACAAGCGCCTGATGAGCCTCCCGGACCGTATCCTCCGGCCGGATGTGCTCCGGACAGAGAAAAGGCCCTTCCTCTTTGCCGGTCTTTTTCAGATATAGCAGGTATTCGATGTTCCCCTCCGGTCCCCGAACGGGTGAAAAATCAAGCATTCGTACCTCGTAGCCCAGGGAGACGGCATAGGAGATCACCTTTTCTATCACTTCCAGGTGCGTTTCCGGCTCCCGGACAACGCCCTTCTTCCCCACCTTCTCCCTGCCGGCCTCAAACTGAGGCTTGATGAGGGCCGCTACCTCCCCCTCCTCTGCAAGAAGCTCCCGCACCGGCAGAAGCACCTTGGTAAGAGAGATAAAGGCCACATCAATGGAGGCAAAGGAAGGACGCTCTTCGATGTGCTCCGGTAAAAGATAGCGGATATTCGTTTTCTCCATGGATACCACCCTGGGATCCATCCGAAGCTTCCAGGCCAGCTGATTGGTGCCCACATCCACGGCGTAAACCTTAGCCGCTCCATTTTGCAGCATACAGTCTGTAAATCCCCCTGTGGAGGAGCCTACATCCATGCAGATCCTTCCCTCCAGAGAAAGCCCAAAGCTTTTTATGGCCTTTTCCAGCTTTAAGCCGCCCCTGCTTACATAGGGAAGCTTCTGTCCCCGAACCTCGATTTTGGCCTTGTCGTCAAACATGGAGCCGGCCTTGTCCTCCCGCTGTCCGTTTACAAAAACCTCCCCGGCCATAATCACAGCCTTTGCCTTCTCCCTGGAGGGGGAAAGCCCCCGGGACACCAGCAGCACATCCAGTCTTGTTTTCATTGTCCCGCTCCTCACATCTGTCCCACATAGGCAGTCATAATCTGCTTTGTAATCGTTTCCGTATCCAGTCCAACCTCCTGGAAAAGAAGCGCTACGTTTCCGTGCTCCACATATTCATCGGGAATGGCCACGGTCAGAACCTGAACCGGAAGCTTCCGATCTGTCACGTAATCAAGGACCTTGTCTCCATATCCGCCGCTGCGCACATTCTCCTCCAGGGTCACAAAGAGGCGGTGGCTTTTTGCCAGCAACTCAAGACAATCGCCGTCCATGGGTTTTACAAAGCGTCCGTTGACCAAAGTACAGTTATAGCCCGCGCCTTTTAGAAGGCTTCGCACCTCCTCCGCCACCTTCACCATACTGCCTACGGCCAGGAGGGCAATGTCCGCTTCCTCGTAGAGGATCTCGCTCTTCCCGTAGACAATGGGCGCACGAAACTCCTTTAAGCCGTCATAGGCCTCCCCCCGGGGATAGCGAAGGGCAATGGGACCGGCAAAGTCAATGGCATATTTCAGCATATCGGAAAGCTCCCATTTATTTTTCGGAGCTAAAATGGTCATATTTGGGATGCTGGAGAGATAGGACAGATCAAAGATCCCCTGGTGAGTCTCTCCGTCGCTGCCCACCAGTCCGGCCCGGTCAATGGCAAAGACCACCGGAAGATTCTGAATGCACACGTCGTGGAGAATCTGATCGTAGGCCCGCTGGAGGAAGGAGGAATACACGGCCACCACCGGCTTTAGGCCGCCGGCCGCCAGGCCAGCCGCAAAGGTGACGGCGTGCTGCTCCGCAATTCCCACATCAAAAAACCGCTCGGGGAACATATTTTTAAACCGTTTCAGGCCCGTTCCGTCTGGCATGGCAGCCGTAATCGCCACCAGCTTTTCGTCCCGGTCTCCCATTTTGCGCATAACCGTAGAAAAGATATCCGTATAATTTGCCTTGGTGCGCCTTTTACTTGGAAGCCCTGTGGCGATCTCAAAGGGCTCCGCCCCATGGAAGCGGGCCGGATGGCGCTCTGCCGGGGCATACCCCTTCCCCTTCTGAGTCTTTACATGGATCAGCACCGCATGGCGCATCCGTCTGGCGTCGTTGAAGGTGCGGATCATCTGCTCGATATTGTGGCCGTCCACAGGCCCTAAGTAGGTAATCCCCATATTTTCGAAAAGCATTCCCGGAATCACCAACTGCTTGAGACCGTTCTTTGTCTTTTTCAGCTGGCGGACCAGGCCTTCCCCATAGACAGGAATCCGCTCCAGGGTGTTCTGCAGTCCCTCCTTAAAGCCGGTGTAGGCCTCTGCCGTACGCAGGCCGTTGAGATACTGGGACATGCCTCCTACGTTCTCCGCAATGGACATCTGGTTATCGTTGAGCACGATGATGAAATTGCTCTTTAGCTGGGAAGCGTTATTGAGGGCCTCGTAGGCCATTCCTCCTGTGAGGGCGCCGTCGCCGATGACGGAGAGCACCGACTCACTGCCTCCCTGAAGCTCTCGCGCCTTCACCAGGCCAATGCCCGCCGAGATGGAGGTGGAGCTGTGCCCTGTGTCAAAGCAGTCACAGTCGCTCTCCTTGCGCTTGGGAAAGCCGCTCATGCCTCCGTATTTGCGAAGCTCGTCAAAGCCGGCCTTCCGCCCGGTGAGCAGCTTATGGGTGTAGGCCTGGTGCCCTACATCCCACACCACCTTGTCACCCGGAAAGTCAAAGGCCAGGTGCATAGCCATGGTCAGCTCCACCACACCCAGGTTGGAGGCCAGATGGCCGCCGCTTACGCTGATCTTTTCGATGAGGAACTCCCGGATCTCCTCTGCCAGAAGGTTCCACTCGTACTTTTCCAGTTTTTTGATATCGTTTACCTGATTAATCTTCTCCAGTGCCATCGTCTTGTTATCCTACTCCGGTTTTTCAGCGTCCGCCGCTTTTTATTTTTCTCTGGTAATCAGCATGGTAATCAGCTCTTCCAGGAAGGGATTTTTGTGCTCCAATATAGCCAGGGCCGAAAGAGCCTGATTGGAAATCTCTTCCACATCCTGCTTGGCCTCTGCAAGGCCCTTTAGGGTTACATAAGTTGTCTTTTCGTTCTTTTCGTCACTGTGAATCGGCTTTCCCAGAACCTCCAGGGTGCTGGTCACATCCAGGATATCGTCCTGAATCTGAAACGCCAGGCCCACATCCTTTGCTACCCTCTGGATGATCTCTACTTCCTGGTCCGAAGCCCCGGCCAGAACGGCGCCGATCATCATGGAGCTTTCAATGAGGGCGCTTGTTTTCAGCCGGTAGATGAAATCCAGCTTTTCCTGGGAAATGGCCTGGCCCTCGGATTCTACGTCCACCACCTGGCCGCCGATCATGCCGTAGATGCCTGCTTTTCCGGCCAGAATCTGGATTGCCCTTGCGGTCCTCTCGCTGAGCTCCAGAGCAAAGGCTCCGGCTGCTGTTTCAAAGGCGTAATTTAGGAGGGCGTCGCCGGCCAGAATTCCCATGGCCTCTCCGTATACGGCGTGGGTGGTCTTTCGGCCTCGGCGGTATTCGTCGTTGTCCATGGCTGGCAGATCGTCGTGTACCAGGGAATAGGTGTGTATCATCTCGATGGCCGCCATAAAGGGCTCGATGACCGGGCCGCTGCCTCCGAACATCCGGTAGGTCTCCTGCATCAGCATGGGGCGAAGGCGCTTGCCGCCTGCGGTCACACTGTAGTTCATGGCTTCCAGAACGGTTTTCTGAAAGCCTGTCTCCTCCGGAAGGTAGCGCTTCAAAAGCTCTTCAATCTCCTGGGTTTTTGTCAAAAGCTCTTCTTTAAAACTCATCCAGTGTTCCCTCCTCATTTAGCATCAGCATCTTTTTCTCTACCAGGTCCAGCTTTTCATTGCAGTATTTTAAAAGCTTTGTTCCTTCTGCGTAGACTTGGAAGGACTCTTCCAAGGCTGTATCGCGATCTGAGAGTTTTTCTAACATTTGATCTAATTCTGTAAAGGCTTCTTCCAGTGATTTTTCTTGATTTTCTGGTATGTTTTTTGACATTTTATTTACCTTTCTTGCCTGTCAACAGCCTGCCGTTCCCGTACCTCAGCTGTGTAGATGCCGTCTGTTACGTGTATGCGCAGCAGCTCTCCAGGGGCTGCCTGTCGAATACTGGTTACGGCTCGTCCGCCGGGGCCTTCTGTGTAGGAGTAGCCCTGCTGTAGCTTCAGGAGCGGTGACAGTCCGTGAAAACGCTCGATATAAAGGGCAAGCTGATTTTTTCTTCCCGTAAGCTTGTCCTTCATGGCCTGCTCCAGGTGATTCTCAAGCTCTGCCGCGCGCATGCGCTTTTCAAAGAGCTGCTGTCTGGGACCTGCCTGCTGGAGCCGTCTCCTCATCTGCTCCAGGCGGCTGCGGTATTGCTCTAGGCGGTAATAGAGGGTCTGCTCAAAACGCTGCCGATAGGCCTCCATTCGCTTAAGGAGCTCCCGCACGTCGGCTACTGCCAGCTCTGCCGCCGCGGAAGGGGTAGGGGCTCTCCGATCTGCCACGTAGTCTGCAATGGTGGTGTCTGTCTCATGACCTACCGCTGAGATGACGGGGGTTTGGCAGTCAAAGATGGCTCTGGCCACCTTTTCCTCATTGAAGGCCCAGAGATCCTCTATGGAGCCTCCGCCTCGGCCTACAATGATCACGTCCACTCCCAGCCAGTCTAAGGCCTCAATGCCTCTTACGATACTGTCGGCGGCTCCTTCTCCTTGTACCAGGGATGGGTAGAGAATTAACTGCACGTAGGGATTTCTTCGGAGGGCTATGTTGCGGATGTCCTGAATGGCTGCGCCGGTGGGGGAGGTGACGATTCCGAGGCGGCGCACATAGGAGGGGAGGGGCTGTTTATACTCTTCGGAAAACATTCCCATTTCTTCAAGCTCTGCCTTTAGCCTCTGAAATTCCTCGTACAGGCGGCCGGTTCCCTCCAGCAGAATCTCTCTGGCATAGAGCTGATAGCTTCCTGTCCGCTCATACACACTCACGCTTCCCAGAACCACCACGTGCTGCCCTTCCTTCAGGGGAAAGGCCAGGCCTTTGCGCTGTCCGGCAAACATGACGCAGGACAGGGTTCCACTCTCATCCTTGAGAGAAAAGTAAATGTGACCGGAGGTGTGATATTTGCAGTTGGATACCTCGCCCTTGACGTAAATGCGGCTGAGCAGGAAATCCTGCGAGAACATATTTTTGATATAGGTGTTTACCTGGGCTACCGTGTAGGCTTTGGCTTGTCTCATTCCTTTTTCCCTATTTTCCCGAGAATGCCGTTGACAAAGGCCGGAGAGTCGTCGCCGCCGAACTTTTTGGACAGCTCTACCGCCTCGTTGATGGCCACGCCCACAGGAACATCCTCGTCGAACTCCATCTCATACACGGCCAGGCGCAGAATGGTCAGATCTACCTTGCCCATCCGTGAGATCTTCCAGCTCTTTGCCGTCTCCTCTATCTGTCTGTCAAGCTTTGGCAATCGCTCCACAATGCGGGCATATTTTTCTTCTATATAAGTCTGATCTGCCTCTCTTAGCTCCTCCATGTCGGTAAAAAACAACCGCATCTGCTCCGGCATGTCCTTCGGATCGTTAAACTCAATCCGAAACAGCAGCTCAAAAATGTGTTCTCTCAATTCTCTTCGTTTCATGCTTTCCTCCTGATGCAGCGGGGGTCTCTGTAGATGAAAGGCTAAACGAAGGGGATGTCCCAAAACACCCCCCTATAACCTCTTTTTATCGTACTGTAAAATTGTTACTGTTTACTCCGTGATCAGTAACGTATGATTACCTTGCTTTCTCCATATTGACGCTTGCAATGCGGATATTGACCATAGCCACTTCCAGGCCGGTCATGTTCTCAATGGCTGCCTTCACCTTATCCTGGACCTTTTCCGACACCTTCATAATGCTGTAGCCATACTCAATGTTGAGGGCCAGATCCACGTCCACGCTCCGGTCTGTCACCAGCACCTTTACGCCCTTGGACAGGTTTTTCATGCCAAGCTTGCTGATAAGCTCATTGGTAATATTGCCGGCCATGGCGGCCACGCCCTCCACTTCCGTGGCGGCCAGTCCCGCGATAATGGCAACTACCTCGTCCGCAATCTGAACCTCTCCCAGCTTGCCGTCCGCATGTATCATATGAACGCCTCTATTTTCTTCTCTTGCCATCCCTTCAACCTCCGTTTTCTTCTATGATGTTACCTTCCCTCCCAGGCCTTCCGGGGCCTGTATACAGGTAGTAATCTCCCATTTCTTTTGATTCTAGCATACTTTGGATAAAATGGGAACTGTTTTTTACAGAAAGCAGAAATAGGGTTGGCGCAAAAGTTAGAGTTCAGGCGCGGGGCAGCGGAGCGGGCGGACAGGATTTTCCATATCGGTGTTCGGACGGTTCACGAACACGCTGTCTGCTTTGGGCGGACATTACCTTGAAATTTTTAGAAAACCATTCCTATTCTAAGACAATGTCCGCCCAAATCAAACAGCATGTTCGTGAACAGCCGGACACCTGATATCGGAAAATTCTGTCCGTCCGCTCCGCTGCCCCGCGTCTGAACTCTAACCGCAAAATGAGCCACCAGCTATTTCCGGACACGGGACATGGAAATAGCTGGTGGCTTATTTTGTGACAGACCCTATTATATCACTTGCGTTCTGTCAATCACTCTTATAACTGAGGACCTGCGGAAACAAGCGCCTTGCCTGCCTCGTTGCCCTCGTATTTTGCAAAGTTCTTCACAAATCTGCCTGCCAGATCCTTTGCCTTCTCCTCCCACTGGGAAGCATCTGCATAGGTGTTCCGCGGGTCAAGGATGTTGGTGTCAACACCCGGAAGCTCTGTGGGTACCTCAAGGTTGAAGTACGGAATCTTCTTTGTGGGCGCCTTCAGAATGTCACCATTCAGGATTGCGTCAATGATTCCACGGGTATCCTTGATGGTGATACGCTTGCCTGTGCCGTTCCATCCGGTATTTACCAGATATGCCTTTGCACCGTTTGCCTCCATTCTCTTTACAAGCTCCTCGCCGTACTTGGTGGGATGAAGCTCCAGGAACGCCTGGCCAAAGCATGCGGAGAAGGTAGGTGTGGGCTCTGTGATGCCACGCTCCGTACCTGCAAGCTTTGCGGTAAAGCCGGACAGGAAGTAGTACTGGGTCTGCTCCGGTGTCAGAATGGATACGGGCGGCAGTACGCCAAAGGCGTCTGCGGACAGGAAGATAACCTCCTTGGCGGCCGGCGCTGCGGATACGGGACGCACGATATTCTCAATATGGTTGATCGGATAAGATACACGTG
>JAAVZL010000055.1 GCA_022791635.1 Lachnospiraceae bacterium | reverse complement strand
GAGTTGCTTTCGCCGCCGTCCCTGTCCTCGTCCCCCACTGATAGGCGGGAGTAAAGGGCTGTGATTTTGCTGTAATCATTCATGTGCATACCCTCCTGCGTCAATATATGTGTTGCTTACAGTTAAGATTATGCACCTCAAGTAGCGGAGCGCTATACCGATCACATCATTTCCTTTACCTGGTGCAATGACTTTTCCGCAGCCCGGAATGCAGGCCTTAAGCAGGCAAAAGGAGAGTGGTTTCTTTATCTGGACGACGACGAGTGGTTTGATGATGTGGAAGAGATCTGTGAATTTTTCCGAAATGGAGACTGGCAGAGATATCAATTTGCCAGCTACATCCAACGTAATTACTTGAACTGGGAGGGCTCCAGGCATGCAGACACCGTGGTTTACCGGATGGCCCGGAGAATTCCTCAGCTGCATTTTGAGAATCCTATTCATGAAGAGCTGAACCCTTATTTCTCTCCTTGCAAGGATTTCACCTCCTATGTGCATCATTATGGTTATCTGGGTAAAGCGCGGGGGAAAACAGACGGCAAGGCCTCGCGGAATATTCCCCTTCTTTTGAAGGATATCAGCAAGCGCCCGGACTATACAAAGAATTACGTTCAGCTGGCTCAGGAATATATCTCAGAGGAAAAATGGAACGAAGCCGAAGAAATGTGCCGTAAAGGCCGGGATATATGCAAGGAGAAAGAAAAATTTTTAAAGAGCTGGCTTCAGATGACACTTGTAGAAGTCCTGTATAGGAAAAAGGATTTTGGACAGGCAAAAGAAGAGGCTCTTGGAATTTTTGAAAAAGAAAAACCTATGGAATTGGTGCGTCTGCTTCTGCTTGAACTGCTGATCGGAATCTGTGAAGAATGGAAAGATTACGAGAAACTCCTGGAGTACGGCATTCAATTTGAGACCCTTTTAGCCTATATGGAACGTCATCCGGATCTCTGGGTGAAGCAACAGCTGGGTACCATGTGCAGGGACAAGGTGATGCAGCCGGAATATCTCTATCCAGTGCGGCTAAACTGTGTCAAAGCTTCGTTGGAGCTTGAGAACCTCAAGGAAGCAGAGTACTTTCTAAGCCTTCTTCCTTGGGAGGATGAAATCCTTATCCAGGGCTATTATCCGCTTTTGGAGCAATGGAAAGAGGCCTATGCGCCTCATCTGCTTCAGTTATTGGCAGGGTTATCTCGCGGCTCTTCTTATCTTCTTTTTCAAAAACTACTTTATGAGGAGCAGAATAAAGAGGTTAATGGGGATCCCAATTCCTTTCTTTTTCAGCGTTGTCTAAGAGAAATCGAGCAGCCATATCTTCAAAAGCAGCTTATCAAAAAGGCTTTGCTGGAAAAGAGGGATCTGTCTGCACTGCTGGAAAGAATAGATTTGGATACCTGGATAGCACACATTTCCGAAATTATAGATGCAATCTCCTATGAGGAAAGCCAATCTCTGCGTGAGGCGCAAGAAGCGCTCTTTGCAAAACATCCTCTGCAGAGCCTATGGCTGAAAAAGCTTCTTCTTGAAAAAGAGCTTATAAGAAGTTTTCCAATGAAAGCAGAATTGCTAAACACTCTTGAGGAATACGCAGGATGTATCTATGATTTTTATCAAAAACAGTACCGGGAGGAAATATTTGAAGAGGCATTAAGATCGCTCCTTCCTGCGGACTGCAGAATGTCCCTTGTAATTTTGGAGGCTCTGGAGAATTGGAAAGAAGGAATGCTGGCAGAAACTGTCCGCCTGTTTCGTCAGACCATTCAAATCAATCCACAGATGACCGGAGTCATTCGGGAGGCTTTGCGGCTTCTAAAAAATGAGATGAACCATCCAACCCCTACGGCAGGTCCGGAATTTGACCAGTTAGCTATTCAGATGAAGGACGCATTGAAAGCCATGATAGAAAATAAACAGTACACAGAGGCTATGTCCGTGCTTAACCAGCTTCTTCCATTGCTGCCAAATGATATGGAGCTTCTGAAAATACAGCAACGCCTCTTGGCTCACCTGAATTAAATAAGAAAGGCTCGTAAAGCATTTATTTTCAGAAGAGGAGAAAGATTTGCAAAAATAGGACATGAGCCAGACGCTGATATTTAGATAAGTGCCTGGCTCATGTCGCATATGGCTGGTTTTTAGCAGGGCTATTCTCGAAAAAATGCAATTTACAAGTTATTTAACAACTTTTGCTGCATTCTTAAAATCTCCATATCGTTCGGTAATAATGGAAAAAGCTGGGAGAGCACGGACATAGCCTCCACATACTGTTTGTTTTCAATCATGGCTTTCAATGCATCCTTCATCTGGATGGATAATTGATCAAATTCCGAACCTGCCGAAGGGGTTGGATGGCTCATCTCATTCTTTAGAAGACGCAAAGCCTCCCGAATGACTCCGGTCATCTGTGGATTGATTTGAATGGTTTGACGAAACAGGCGGACTGTCTCTGCAAGCCTTCCTGCGCTCCAGTTCTCCAAAGCCTCCAAAATAGAAAGGGCCATCCTGCAGTCTGCAGGAAGAAGCTGCCTTAAGTCTCCCTCAAACATTTTTTTCTGATATTGCCTCTGATAAAAATCTTGTATACATCCTGCATAGTCCTTAAGTGTATTTAGGAGCGTCTCCTTCATTGGAAAGCTTCTTACAAGTGCTTTCTCAAGAAGAAGCTTTTTCAGCCACAAGCCCTGCAGGGGATGCTTTACAAAGAGCGATTCTTCTGCTTCCCACAGGGTCTGGTTTTCCTCATAGGAGAAGGTATCTACAATTCCGGAAACATGAGCTTTCCAGGTTTCCAAATCTATTCTTTCCAGCAGTGCAGATAATTCTCTCTTTTCCAGCAGAGCCTTTTTGATAAGCTGTCTTTGGAGATACGGCTGATCGATTTCTCTTAGGCAACGCTGAAAAAGAAAGGAATTGGTATCGTCATTAACCTCTTTGTTCTGCTCCTCATAAAGCACCTTTTGAAAAAGGAGGTAAGAAGAGCCGCGGGGTAACTTTGCCAGTAGCTGAAGCAGATGAGGTGTATAGGCCTCCTTCCATTGCTCCAGAAGCGGATAATAACCCTGGAAGAGGATTTCATCCTCCCAAGGCAGAAGACTTAGAAAATACTCTGCTTCCTTGAGGTTTTCAAGCTCCAACGAAGCTTTGACACAGTTTAGCCGTACCGGATAGAGATACTCCGGCTGCATTACCTTGTCTCGACACATGGTGCCCAGCTGCTGTCTCACCCAGAGATCCGGATGACGTTCCATATAGGCCAAAAGAGTTTCGAATTGGATGCCATACTCCAGCAGTTTTTCGTAATCCTTCCATTCCTCACAGATTCCGATCAGAAGTTCAAACAGACGCAGCCGCACCAATTCGACGGGCTTTTCGTTTTCAAAAATTAGAAGAGCCTCCTCCTTTGCCTGCCTAAAAGCCTTTTTCTTGTACAGGATTTCTACAAGAGTCATCTGAAGCCAGCCCTTTAAAAATTTTTCTTTCCCCCCGCATATATCATGGCCCTTTCGACACATTTTTTCGGCCTCGTCCCATTTTCCTTCTGATATATACTCCTGGGCCAGCTGAACGTAATTCTTAGTATAGTCTGGCCGTTTGCTGATATCTTCCAAAAGGAGGGGAATATTCCGTGAGGCCTTGCCGTCGGTTTTTCCTGGTGCTTTTCCCAGATAGCCATAATGGTGCACATAGGAAGAAAAGTTCTTACAGGGAGAGAAACAGGGAGCCAGCTCTTCGTGAATGGGGTTCTCAAAGTGCAGCTGGGGACTTTTCCGGGCCATCCGATAGACTACAGCATCTGCATGCCTGGAGCCCTCCCAGTTTAGATAATTGCGTTGGATGTAGCTGGCCAATTGATACCGCTGCCAGTCTCCGTTTCGGAAGAATTCACAGATCTCTTCCACATCATCAAACCATTCGTCATCGTCCAGATAGAGAAACCATTCTCCCTTTGCCTGCTTAAGGCCTGCATTTCTGGCAGCGGAAAAGTCGTTGCACCAGGTAAACGAAATGATGTGATCGGTATAGCGCTCCGCTACTTGCCGGACGCGCTCATCTATTCCCGTAAAAACAACAATGAGCTCCGCAGGAACCTGTTGGAGAAGAGGCCTTAGGGAATCCAGACACCGTTCCAATGTGGCGATTCGGTTGGAGGCCAAAAGGGATATGGTAAGGGGCAGCTTCATAAGGGGATACTCCTTTTCTTAAATAATGAGTCAAAATCGTTTCAGGAACAAAAAAGAACCGGTCCAAAAGGACCGGCGCTTTTTTGTTGTGTATTCAGCTTACTGCAGTAACTGCAGAACTCCCTGAGGAACCTGATTCGCCTGCGCAAGCATAGCCTGAGAAGCCTGAACCAGAATGTTATTCTTGGTGTAAGCCATCATCTCCTTCGCCATGTCTACGTCGCGGATACGGCTCTCAGCAGCAGAGATATTCTCGGTCTGGACACCCAGGTTGTTGATGGTGTGCTCCAGACGATTCTGAAGAGCTCCGAAATCGGAACGCATAGAAGAAATGTTATCAATTGCCTTATTAATTTCCTCAATAGAAGCTTTAGCCAGAGCAGCAGTTGTAATCTTAACCTTCGCTGTAAGATCTACACTATTAGATCCATCTCCCTTGGCTATACTGCTGGAAGACATGCTTGCAAGCGTAACCTTGATCTGGTTATCATCTGTTCCTTTTTCTCCAACATGAAGTGCGATTTCAGATACAGAACCATTAAACAGTGTAGTACCATTAAAGTTCGCGGTTGCGCCGATTCGATCAATCTCCTTATTCAACGCATCGATTTCTTTTTGCATTTCTGCACGGTTAGCAGTGCTGTAAGTTCCGTTTGCAGACTGGGTAGCCAGAGCAACCATACGATTGAGCATGGAATGAACCTCTGTCAAAGCGCCTTCAGCCGTCTGCACCAAAGACACGCCATCCTCCGCATTCTTCTGAGCAGTCTCAAGACCGGTGATCTGAGCTCTCATCTTCTCGGAAATAGCCAGACCTGCAGCATCATCACCAGCGCGGTTGATCTTATAACCGGAAGACAATTTCTCCAGGTTCTTTCCTACGGAAGAGTTGTTGTTGGTTAAGTTTCTGTGTGCATTTAATGCAGTAATATTGTGCTGAATTCTCATACTTTTTCCTCCTTGATAATTGCGGGAAACATCCTTTTCCCCGTAAAGTTATTATTTGGATGCCTGATGTGTGCTTTTTGGACTGCCGGCTATTGTCCAGTAAAGTACACTTAAATGGACAAATGCTCTTGCCTTAAGCAAATAGAGGCTGTATAATAAAAAAGACAGAATTCTTTCTCTGCCATACCTGGAAAAGGAGCATTTATGGCAAAGAAAAAATTTCAAGATCTGGATTTAAAAAACGCATTTCTGTTTGCAGTAGCCTTAAAAGACCCGGAAACATGCAAATTAATTCTGGAAATCATACTTGGCAGAAGCATTCCGGAGGTAAAGGTATACACGGAACATACCATAATGCTGAATTCTGATTTTCGGAGTGTACGTTTGGACGTATATGCCTCCGATGCGGTTCAGGTAACATATGATTTAGAAATGCAAAATGATTCTGAGAAAATTCTTGCAAAAAGGAGTCGTTTTTATCAGGCTGAAATAGATGTGGGTGCATTGGAGCCTGGCTCTGATTTTTCAGAGTTGAAGCCAAGCTATGTGATTTTTATCTGCACCTTTGATCCTTTCGGTCAGGGATTATACTGCTACACCTTTGAGGAGCGTTGTCTGGAACGGGATTTCCCGCTAGAGGACGGTACCCGCAAGATCTTTCTAAATACAAAGGGGAAGAATCCGGAGGAGGTATCCGGGCTACTGGTAAACTTTCTGCAGTATGTAGAGAACAGCACCGATGCGGTTGTCGAAGAGTTTCAAAATAATAAGCTCGACAAGCTGCATAGAAGAATCTGCACTTTAAAGAAAAGCAGAGAATGGAGAGGATACTTTATGACCCTTGGAGAATATCTGGACGAAGAAGCTGCTAAAATGGCAGCGGAACAAATACCAAAGCTTGTAGAAAAGCAAGCCAAAAAACTTGCTCAAGAACTCGCTCAAGAGCTTGCCAAAGAACAGGCTCAAGAACTTGCTCAAGAGCTCGCCAAAGAGCAGGCTCAAGAACTCGCTCAAGAGCTCGCTAAAAAGCAGGCTCAAGAACTCGCTCAAAAGCTTGCCAAAGAACAGGCTCAAGAACTTGCCAAAAAACTTGTTGAGGAAGATTTGAAAGAGGGTGAAAAAGCGGGCTTTCAACAAGGTCAGTCCCGTATGCTTCGCCTGATTATTCAAATGCAGCAATCCGGAGAAAATGACTTAATTCCGGAGCTGGAGAAAAATCAAGCATTATTGGAACAGATGTATCAAAAATATGATTTGTAAAATTATCTGAAATTTCTGTTTTTTATTCAAAAGAAAATCTTGGCCGGCTGCAAAATGCAGCTGGCTGTCAGAAAAAATTCCAATTAATTTATATAAATATTTAGGTATGTGCATTATAAGAATTCTGTCTAATTTTAGAAATACTCCGTGTCATAGTACGGTTTCTTCTATATAATAGTGTCTCTAATACGGTAGATTTAAAGAAAGGGAGGGCTTTATGGAGAAGAACATCTATGGTTATGTGCGGGTGTCCACACGGGAACAAAATGTAGAACGCCAGCTGATTGCATTAAAGAAAATGGGAATTTCCCAATCCAAAATCTTTATTGACCGTCAGAGCGGAAAGGATTTTCGACGTCCGGCTTATCAAAAAATGATACGGAGATTAAAGCCAGGCGATGCGGTAGTAACAAAAAGCATCGATCGGCTTGGACGAAATTATGAAGAAATTAAGGAGCAATGGCGAATGCTAACCAAAGAAATTGGGGCAGATATCATTATTCAGGATATGCCTCTTTTAGATACTACTAAAAGTCGGGATCTACTGGGGAATTTTATCAGCGACGTGGTATTGCAGTTACTTTCCTTTGTGGCTGAAAATGAAAGGAATAATATCCGTACTCGCCAGGCAGAGGGGATTGAAGCTGCAAAGCAGCGAGGCGTCAGGTTCGGAAAGCCTGCGATTCCCGTACCTGAGAATTTCTCCGAATTGTATAGGAGATGGGAGCAGGGGTCTATTAATATCAATGAATTTGCCAGACTTTGTAATATGGGAAGAAGCACTATGTATAAGCATATCAGAGAATACAAACGAATGTGTGAAAGCGTCTGCTAAAAAAGAACTGAAAAAATAAAAAAAATTTTGAAAAACTCTTAAGTTATTTCCGAATTGCTCGATAATGTATATGAAAAGTAATTTTCAGGGTGTCCATTTAAGTGTACTTAATCAGACAATAGCCGGCAGTCCAGAGGGTACCTTCTGGACATCCAAATAATAACTTTACGGGAAAAAGGATGTTTCCCGCAATTATCAAGGAGGAAAAACTATGAGAATTCAGCACAATATTACTGCATTAAATGCACACAGAAACTTAACCAACAACAACTCTTTCGTTGGAAAGAACCTGGAGAAATTGTCCTCTGGTTATAAGATCAACCGCGCTGGCGATGACGCTGCAGGTCTGGCTATTTCCGAGAAGATGAGAGCTCAGATTACCGGTCTTGAGACTGCTACCAAGAATGCTGAGGACGGCGTTGCTCTGGTACAGACCGCTGAGGGTGCTCTGACTGAGGTTCACTCCATGCTCAACCGTATGGTTGCTCTGGCTACCCAGTCCGCAAACGGAACTTACTCCAGCACCAACCGTGATGAGATGCAGAAGGAGATCAAGCAGTTAAATGATGAGATTGACAGAATCAGCCAGAGTGCAAATTTCAATGGTATGACCCTGTTCAGTGGTTCTCTGGCTACAGGTGGAAAGGGAATTACTCTTCACGTAGGTGAGACCTCTAAGGATTACAACCAGTTGACGATTTCTCTGACACTGATGAATACTTCAACCATTGGTGGTAAAGCAGGCGTTTCCATGGGAGCTACTCACGTAGGAAGCAATAGTGTTGCAAAGATTAGTATCACATCAGCTAGTAAGGCAAGAGAGGCGATTGATATCGTGAACAACGCTATCGACCAGATTTCTTCCATGCGTTCCACCTTCGGTGCTCTTCAGAACCGTCTTGATCACACCATCAACAACCTGGGTGTTCAGACCGAGAACATCACTGCTGCTGAGAGCCGTATCCGTGACGTAGACATGGCAAAAGAGATGATGGCTTACACCAAGAATAACATTCTGGTTCAGGCTTCTCAGGCTATGCTTGCTCAGGCTAATCAGGTTCCTCAGGGCGTTCTGCAGTTGTTGCAGTAAGCTGAATACACAACAAAAAAGTGCCGGTCCGAAGGACCGGTGCTTTTTTTGTTTCGGAATAGATTTGAATATAGAAAAGGAGTACCCCTTATGAATCTGCCCCTTACCATATCCCTCTTGGCTTCCAATCGAATTGCTACCTTGGAGCGTTGCCTGGATTCTCTAAGACCCTTGTTACGGCAGGTCCCGGCAGAACTCATTGTTGTTTTTACCGGAACGGATGAACGTGTTCGCCAGGTGGCGGAGCGCTATACGAATCAGATTATTCCTTTTACCTGGTGCAATGACTTTTCCGCAGCCAGAAATGCAGGCCTGAAACATGCAAAAGGAGAATGGTTCCTCTACCTGGACGATGACGAGTGGTTTGACGATGTAACGGAAATTTGTGAATTTTTTCAAAGTGGTGAACATCAGAAATATAATTCCGCTGCCTACATCCAGCGCAACTATTTGGATTGGGAGGGTTCCAGGCAGTCGGACGCCATTGTTTACCGCATGGTCAAAAGAACTCCCCAGCAAAGCTTTGAGAACCCTATTCACGAGGAACTACAGCCTTACTTTTCCCCCTGTAAAATTTTTCGAGCTTATGTACATCATTACGGATATATCAATAATACCATAAGAACAGGCACAGACAAAACTTCAAGGAATATCCCTCTTTTGCAGGAGGATATCAAGGAGCGGCCAGATTATACCAAGAACTATCTCCAGCTTACTCAGGAATACTGTATTGAGGAAAGCTGGGACAAGGCGGAGGAAATCTGCCGGAAGGGACTTGAAATTTGCAAAAAGTCGGAAGCTGCTCTTCGGGGCTGGCTCCAGGCCAATCTGATTGAAATTCTCTATAAAAAGGGACAGTTTGAGGAGGCAGAAAACGAGGCCCTTCGGATCCTGGAAAAAGAGAAGCCCAGCGAACTTACACGCCTGCTTTTGTTCCAATTGCTAATTGGCATCTATGAACAGAAAAAGAATTATGAAAAGCAGCTCCATTGGGGAATCAAATTCGAGGAGCTCCTGGCCTATATGGAACGCCACCCGGATCTCTGGATTAAACAGCAGATGGGAACGGTAAATAAGGACAAGGTACTGAATCCTGATTGGCTGTATCCGGCACGCCTAAACTGTATCCGGGCTGCCTTAGAGCTTCAAAACTACAAAGAAGCAGAATTTTTCCTGGAGCTTTTTCCATGGGAGGAGGAATGCCGGATTCAGACGTATTATCCCCTTCTGGATCGCTGGAAAGAGCATTATGCTCCTCATTTACAGGAGCTTTTGGCAAAGCTTACTTATGATTCGTCTTATCTTTTATACCAGAAACTCCTTTATGAGGAGCAGAAGAAAGAGGACGAAGATGAGACCGAACGGTTCCTGTTTCACCGCTGTTTAAAGGAAATTGATCAGCCCTATCTGCAAAGACAGCTAATAGAAAAGGCTCTGCAAAGAAAAAAGAATCTGTCTCAGCTTCTGGAACGAATCGATCTGGATACCTGGAGAAATCACATTTCCGGAATTGTAAATGCAACATCCTATGAGGAAAGCCAATATCTGTGGGAAGCCAGGGAGACGCTGTTTGCGGAGCATAAGCTCCAGGGCCTTTGGCTTGAAAAGCTTCTTTTGGAGAAAGAGCTTTCCCGGGGCTTTCTTATGAAGGAATCCCTTCTGGAGGCCCTGAAAAGATATGCCAACAGCATTACTGCCTATTATGAGACCTTGTATCAGCCTACCATGCTCTGTCCGGAACAGCGCCATCTTCTTCCGGCAGAATGCCGTCTGGCCTACGTGATTCTGGAGGCCTTAGCCTGCTGGAAGCAGGGAAGGCTCCCCGAGACCGTGCGTTTTTTGCGCACAGCCATCCAGATAGATCCCCGGATGACCGGAGTGATCCGGGAAGTGATCCGGATTCTGGGCGTTGAGATAGCCTGGCCCACACCGAATGCCGGACCGGAATTTTACCAGCTGGCCGTTCAGATGAAGGAAGCGCTGCGGGCAATGATAGACGGAGGAAGGTATCAGGAAGCCATGTCTGTACTGCCTCAGCTTCTGCCTCTGCTTCCGGATGACATGGAACTTATGAAAATGCAGCAGGTTTTGCTGGCTCATCTGGCAGACTAAAAACAACCATTGCATTTCCCTCCCGGTTGCTCTAAAATAAAAGGAAGAGCGTAAAGCAGAACCAAAGGAGCGGCAAAAATGAGTACCCTGGCCATTGTTATGATTGTAAAAAATGAGGAAGAAAGTCTGGCCCGCTGTCTTAAGCAGGCGGCGGGACTGGCCGATAAAATATATATCACAGATACGGGCTCCACAGATCGAACCAGAGAGATTGCCGCTGCTTACGGGGCGGTAGTGACAGAATACGTCTGGAATCAGGATTTTGCGGCAGCCCGTAATTTTGCCCTGTCACAGTCCGACTGTGACTGGAATCTGGTGCTGGATGCAGACGAATATCTGGTAAAGGGAGGCCGCAGAGATCTGGAGGAATTTATGAAGCGCCCCAATCGAATCGGCGCCATAGAGCGGAAGGATTATTATCTGGAGGAGCATCCCGGCGGCAGGCAGGAGACGGCTTACGCGCACTCCTATACCTCCCGTCTGCTTCCCAGAGGGGTGGGCTATACAGGACGGATTCATGAACAGGTGGATGCAGATCTTCCCATCTATCCTTTGCCGCTGCTTTTTGAGCATGACGGCTATCTGCGCCAGGGAAAGGCGGAGCGGAATCTTAGGATACTTTTGGAGGAGGCAAAGGCTTTTCCGGAGGATTCCTATGTGCTCTATCAGACGGCAGAGACGCTTCGGGGCTTAAAGCGCTATGAGGAAGCCTGTGCATATTATAGAAGATTTTATGAGCACGTGCCAAAGCAGGGAGCCGGATACCGGGCAAATGGCATTATCAATTACCTCTATGCCTTGATTGAGGCAAAAAAATGGGATCTGGCTCTGGAAATGGTGAAAAGGGAAGGTGAGCGCCTTGGGGCTTATGCGGACTTCCATTTTGCCTGCGGAATTCTCTATATGCAGGCGATTCTGGCGGATACTGGGAAATACGTCTCCTACCTGCCTCTCATCGAGCAGTCATATCTTAAGTGTCTGGAGATTGGAGAGGTTCCGGCCAACCAGGGGGTGGGAGGCACAGGGTCTTTCCGTGCAGCGTACAACCTGGGTACCTGGTATGAGGTGGCCGGTGATGCAAAGAAGGCCAGGGAGTATTATCAGAGAGCAGCCAGAGAACAGTATCAGCCGGCAATAGAGCGGCTTTGTTTATTGAGAAAGGATTAATCTATGAATATTGCATTGATTTTGGCGGGAGGCGTGGACCCAAATTTCCGCATGGACATTCCAAAGCAGTTTGTGATTGTGGAAAACCGCCCGGTGATTGTATATACCCTGCAGGCCTTTCAGAATCATCCGGAGATTGATATGATTCTTGTATCCTGTCTGTCTGGGTGGCAGGAAATGGTAAAGGCCTACGGAAAGCAGTTTAACATTACAAAGCTTACTGAGATTGTGGAGGGCGGCCCGGACGGGCAGGAATCCATTCGAAGGGGTGTGGTGTGGCTTACCAAGAACTGTAAGCCCGATGATGTGGTGGTGATTCATGATGCCATCCGGCCGCTGGTGACAGCGGATCTTATTTCGGACAGCATTCACACCTGCAGGAAGAAGGGAATGGGAGTTGCGGCAGTCCGCTCTATGGATACGGTGATGCTGACCGTGGATGGAGAGAGCGGAAAGGAAAGTATTTCCAGGTACCATATCCGAAGAATTCAGACTCCTCAGTCTTATCGGCTGGATTACCTGGATCGGGTGCATCAGGAGGCAGTGGAGAAAAAGGTTCTTTACTGTGTGGACAATAACAGTATGCTGGCCCGCTTGGGGGAGACCATCTATTTCTCCAAGGGGTCAGATTTCAATATTAAGCTGAATTCCGTAGAGGATGTGGAAATGTTCAAGGCTCTGTACCATATGCCGTAAGCAGGTCCGGGATTTTGAACATGATAATAAGGGGAAAAGCTTGGGTAAGAGAGCTTTTGCCCCAGAGGAGCAGAATATGAAAAATATTGCATTGATTATTGCAGGGGGCTCCGGCCAGCGGATGCACCAGGATATCCCCAAGCAGTTTTTGAATGTATACGATAAGCCGGTGATTATCTACACCCTGGAGGCCTTCCAGCGGCATCCCTGCATTGACGGAATTGTCGTGGTCTGTGTGGAGGGATGGAATGAGATTCTGGAGGCCTATTGCAGACAGTCCGGGATCACGAAGCTGGAAAGCATTGTGCCCGGAGGAGCCAACGGGCAGGAATCCATTCGAAAGGGCATTTATGATATCGCCTCCCGCCATCAGAAGGAGGATCTGATTCTGATTCACGATGCCATCCGGCCCCTGGTGTCGGAGGAGATTATTTCCGACTGTATCCGGGTGGCAGGACGGTATGGAAACGCCATCTCCGTGGTGAACTGTACCTCGGCCATGCTGTGTACGGAGGACGGGGAGACCTCCACCTGCCAGATTGCCCGGGACAACCTGAAGATTACGCAGACGCCGCAGTGTGCTTCCGTGGGAACGCTCACCAGTCTTCATGAGGAGGCATTGCGGCAGGGAATTACAAATTCCGTGGCGACCTGCACCCTTCTGATTGAGCTGGGATATGAGCTTCATTTTTCCCTTGGTTCGGAGAAGAATATCAAGCTGACCTCGGTGGAGGATTTGGAGATTTTTGAGGCATTGCTCAACTCCCAGAAGGCGGAATGGATCAAATAAGAAAAGAGAGGAATCGGGAAATGAGCCGTACGACGAGAAAACATTTGCTTTCTATGACAGATACCTTAATAAAGGCGAATCGGGCCTTCAAAATCAGCCTGCCCCAGGTAGTCAAAAAGAAGGATGCTCTGGTGCAGCTTCTTTCAGACTGCCAGGAGGGCGCCATTTCCATAGGAGAGACTATGGAAAAGCTTTACGGGGAAGGGACAGAGACGGTGGCGGAGCTTGAGTCCTACTGTGAAAATCTGTATCAGATGACGCTGGTGCTGGAGAAGTCGAGCCAGGCCAAGGAGCTTTCCCAAACCCTGACCCGGCAGCTTCTCAAGGTGCGTCGTCTGATTGAGAAGGAGGCGCCGGATCGGCTGGAGGCGGTATTTCTTCCCTACAAGGCCTCCATGTGGGATTCCCTGGAAAGCATCTGGAGGGCAGCCGAGGAGGATCCGGACTGTGACGCCTATGTGATCCCGATTCCCTATTACGATCGGAATCCCGACGGAAGCTTTCGGGAGGAGCATTATGAGGGAAAGCAGTTTCCGGAGGATGTGCCCATTACTTCCTATGAGGATTATGATCTGGGAGAGCGGATGCCGGATATGATTTTTATTCACAATCCTTATGACGACGGGAATTTTGTAACCTCCGTTCATCCCTATTTTTACTCCAAGAATCTGAAGAATTTTACGGAAAAACTCGTTTATGTGCCCTATTTTGTTTTAGCCGGAGACGGAATAGACAAGGACTATTCCACTCCGTCCGCCGTTTATTATGCGGATTATGTCATTGCCCGGACCGAGGAGGAGCGCCAAGACTATATCCGTCACTGCTCCAAGCGCTGGCCGGAGCAAAATTTTGAAAAGAAGGTTTTGGCTCTTGGCTCTCCCAAGATTGATAAGGTGCGTTCCGTGACGCGGGACAATGTGAAGATTCCGGATGAATGGAAGGAGCGGATAGAAGGGAAAAAGGTGATTCTCTACAATACCAGCCTGAACGGACTTTTGAGGGCCAGTGAGGCTTATCTGGAGAAAATGAAGGATGTATTTACCCTTTTTCAGAGCCGGGAGGATGCAGTGCTGCTCTGGAGGCCTCATCCGCTGATGGAGAGTACCCTTTTATCCATGCGTCCCGGATTGTATACACAGTATATGGAGCTGAAGGACTGGTTTCAAAAGGATGCTATCGGAATTTTTGACGATACCACGGATATGTATCCGGCCATTGGAATCAGCGACGCCTACTATGGAGACTGGAGCTCTCTGGTGTGGCTGTACCGGGAGACAGGTAAGCCGGTGATGATACAGGATGTGGAAATACGAAATGCACAGGAGGAAGACGAATAGGCATGTGAGCTCATGGAGCGGAAGCCTTCCCAGAGGATGAGCGTGGAAGCTTCCGGCTTCCGGCAATTCCCATGCTAATCAGAAGCCAGAAGACGGGCGTTACAACGGGTACGTCCAGATTTACCAGGGACTGGGTTACATAACAGATGACTGCCAGCAGGAGCCCGGTAAGACAGGGGCTCTTGTCTTTGTTTCGGAAGAGCCGAAAGAAGGAGGCGCCTAAAAAAAGCAGATAAAAGCTAAGCCCCAGAAAGCCGAGGGTAATGAGATATTGGAGAAGGGAATTGTGGGCATTGTCAAAGAACAGACCCGTGTCGTTCTGCATTTGCAGGACAATGGTTTTGTCTACGAGACACCCGAAGGTGTCCGGGCCGCAGCCAAACAGCTTGCCAAAGGGCGTAAGCTGCCCGTACAGCCAAAGAGATTTCTTCCACACATAGCCCCGGCCGCTTCCCCAGCTGTCATTGAAAATCAGATAAGAGCTTAGAGTGGTATATCGTTCCTCATGGCCTGCCAGGTTGGCGTCAAAAAGAAGCAGGCAGAGGGCGAGGGCTGTAAGGACGAGAAATCCGGCCCACACAAAGGGCAGGGGATTCCTTCGGCTAAAAGGATGTGCGCTCTTTATCCTGGATTTTCTGCACCAGATTCCAAAGACTGCCACGAGGACCCAGGAGGCGATTGCAAGAACAGGCAGTCCCCGGAAGTCTGCCAGAAAGCGGAACAGGCTGTAGAGCCCGATGGTTCGGTGGGCAAATCGCAGATCGGTTATGCGGATTCCCCAAACCACAGTGAAAAAGGCGGCGAGAAGAACCAGGTACCGCCAGGCTTTTTGCCGATCCGTAAGGGCCGCGAAGGGAAGAAGGAGAAAGACGGCTCCAAGACTTAGGTAAGCATTGTCGCTGCGTCCCAGGATGATAGCAGTGAGGGAAATGAGAAAAGAGAGGCAGTACCAGAGGGATTTTTTGGAGCTGCGCTCCAATACGAACATGGCCGCGGAAAAGCCCAGGAGCATCCCTACGTAGGCTGTGTAGGTGTTGATATTGCCCAGGGTGGAGGTAAAGCTTGGCAGAGATGTGGGGTTACCTCCCCGAAAGCCCAGAAGGTCCATTTGAAAATAGTCGGTGATGCCAAAGAGACACAAAAGCATACCGCTTGCCAAGAACAGATCAAAAAGCCGTTCGTTCCAGGAAAAAAAGCGGCTGATTAGGAAGTAGGAGATAAGGTACAGGGTCAGAAGGAAGAGGCCGCAGTAGCGTCCCTCATTGCCCCAGAGGGCTTCCCGAAAAAAGGGTGAGCATAAGGTGGAGATACCTGCGGTCAGCCAGAAGGCAAGAAGCATGACATCTGCGGCGCAGAAGGTCTCTTTTAAGCGGCCGGGGTGCAGACGGGAGAGCAAGACCCTGCCACCTGCGCCCTGGAAGCGTTTCTGATCCAGGACTGCCATCCAAAGGGTCAGGAGGAGGACGCTTCCGAACAGAAGCAGAATGCATGCCGCATAGCAGTAATATTTAGTCTCCAGGATGTCGTAGTAGCCATCGTGGAAGATGAGCGGGAAGACGGTCACCAGAGCGAAGACAGCCACTTCCACAGAGCCGCGGAGGGCAAAAGCGTAGGTTTGAAGAAGGGCTTTTGGGGTTTTCACGTTTGTGGAGGCGCTTTTGAGAATTTTGGTGAGCTTTGGATTCGTCATAGGTTCGGATTCCTGATGGGCAGGCGTAACATGATTGATAATGTGATGTGTCGATTTCCATCATTATTATAGTGGATTTGCGGAGAGGTGTAAAGTTTATTTCATGAAGATGAGAGACTTTCATTGCAATCAGCAGGTATCATATGGTATAATCCGAATATATATGGAATGAATTCAGAGAGCTTAGAATCGGAAGGGATGAGGTGGAGAATGAGGTATCAGCTTAAAGGGCTTGTGGCTTTTGTATTATCCGTGACTTTGGCCCTTGTGCCTTCTGTAACGCTTTGTGCCGGTCAGCCGGAAGAGCCTGTGGATTCGGATGTGATTCAGGTGGTGCTGCCTACGAATGCCGGCAATGTGTTTGATTTTATCCTGGATCCCCAGCGGCTGATTGAGGAGACGGATGCGGCTGCCTATGGCGGCCAGAGCTTTGAGGAGGGGGCGACACTCTTTTTTCAGCGTCTGGACGGCGGGGTGGAGGAGGCTTATCACAGCACCAGTGATGCGGTTACAATTGTGAATAAGAGCGCGGTTCCCGTGGAGGTTACCCTGACGGCGGAAATTTCCGGAGATTCTCTGGGCGGAATTCGGATGACGGAGGACGAGAGCTTTGCGGATGACGCCGGGGCCAGTATGTATCTTGCGCTGACGGATGGGGAACATAAGGCGCCTATCCTGGAAGAGGAGGGAGCCTGTATTCAGGTGACGATACCTGCGGCGTCGGAGGAGACGGCTGAATTCCCGGAATATTCCTTTCGGCTTATGGGGGCGGCCAATGAGCATGGAGACTGGTCCGAGATCAGAGGTGCGGCTCCGAAGGTGGCGGTTACCTGGGTGGTTGTGCCGGTAGAGGGAAGTATGCCGTCGGCACAGGAGGATTTGCCGGATGAGGAGCAGGGTTTGCCAGAGGATTTGAAGCTGGGGACGCCTTCGAATGCGGTGCGGTGACGGTGCGTGCGGTTTTATTGTAAACATTTGTAAACAGGATTTTTTTAGAAAGGTTATTTTTTTTGCAATGCTGCCGATATATTGTTAGAAGACGGTTTTAGAGACCGTTTTCTATTTACAGATTTAAGGTGTATATATTTTATTATATAATATATAGTAGAAGAATATTTATAAGCAGAGATATCAATAACCTGTCTGCTTTGGCATGTTTCGTTAAAGCAAAAGGGTTGATATAGATACACTGACAGGAGGGTTTGCAACGTGTCGGAACAGAAAAAGACAGAAAAAAACAGGAAAGGGGGAAAAATTGTCTTTGCAGGATGTGCAGTTATAATTGTGATGCTGCTGGCAGTCATTGTTTATTTGCTGAGCAGCAGACAAGGGCAGAAAGAAGAGGAGCCGGTAAACCGAAATGTAGTAATCAATAAGGACAATGTGGAAGAGGTGCTTTCACAGCTGGATGAGCAGGAAAGTGTTCCGGTAGGTTATTATGAGGCGGTGATGAATTCTACCTGGCATTTTGCCAGCGGGGATGAGGCTTCGGATAATGCGTACGTGGAAAATGCAGAGACAAATACAAACGCTGTTTATTTTGATGTAATACGTTCCGATACGGAGGAAACGATTTATGAGTCGCCGATTATACCGGTGGGCAGCTATCTTGAGAACATCGCTTTAGATACCGCTTTACCGGCCGGAACCTATGACTGTATTCTGACTTACCATTTACTGGATGAGGAGAATGTGAGTATTAGTACTCTGAAATTAACGGTGACAATCGTGATCGATCAGTAGGAAGCAGAATCTCTGTCGGATATAAAAAGTAAGCATAAATTTTAAGGAGGTTTGTCGGAATGGTGAATTACAAGAAAATTTTAGCAGCAGCTTTAGCAACAACCATGGTGATGGGAAGCTCAATGGCAGTATTTGCAGCAGATCAGGAAGGCGGAGCAAGCGGCGAAGGGGAAACACAGTACGTAGAGGAGAACGATGTTTTTAATGTGGTATTTCCTACGGTTGCAGAAGGAGCCACTACCTTTAACTATCTTCTGGATCCCAATGGTCTGATTGCGGAGACTGACGGTGACAGATATACTGGGAAAGTCTTTGATGATGATAAGTCCGTATATTTCTTACGCTCCGAGCAGGTAGACGGAACGGTGGGAGGCAGCGCCGGAAAGTGTGATTACACAGATACCAGCGATGCGATTAAGGTAACCAATAAGAGTACGGATGCAGTAGAACTGACTGTAACGGCAACCGTTGAGGAGACAGAGGGAATTAAGATGGCTGCCAACTCCACCTTTGCAGGAACGGATGCGGAGCTTTATCTTGGACTGGTAGGCACAGACGGAACGACTCCCACAGAGAAGGGAATTACTGCTGCCGGCGTTACTTTGACACAAAGTATTCCTGCAGATGCTGCTGCATACGAAGTAAAATGGGATTCTACAGACAAAAAGTATAAAAAGGCCTTAACAACGGCAGCTCAGGCGGCTGATTATGCGGGCTTTAAGTATTACTCTTTCTCTCTCAAGGGAGCTTGTAATACTGCTACAGGAACAGATTGGTCAGGTCTTACAGATAAGGCTCCGAAGGTAGATTTGGTTTGGACTGTGAAGGACTTTACGATTACCGGACCGCAGGTTAGCCTTGATACGAATGGTTTGATCACCATCACTAATTTAACAGCGGATCAGAACTATCAGGCAGTTACAATTACAGATGGGGAAGATAAGACTTGGCAGGCAACGGATTTGCCGAGTGACTGGAATCTGGATAACTGGAGCAGCGAAGACGGCGGAAGCTTTACCATTCAGCTTGGAGAGCAGTGGATTCAGTGGATTATCGATAAGGGCGGCTCAGCGACTGTAACGCTCACCTTAACAGATGGTACTGATGCATCTGCAACACAGACATTTACAACAGGCGGTTGAGTTTTATCGTTGTACGATAGCTGACGAGTAAGCGGCCGATTTGTTTTGAGAAACAGTTTAATTGCATAGGAGTGTCTTAAAAGGGCACTTCTATGCAACTATTTTTATGGAGACAAAAATGGAGAATCATAAGATTTTTGTTACAAGATCTTCCATGCCGTTGTATGAAGAATACACAGAAGCAATCAAGCCTTTATGGGACAGCCATTGGCTCACCAATATGGGCCGGTATCATTTGGAATTGGAAAAAAAGCTGAAGGTGTATTTGGAGGTACCGGAATTATCATTAATGGTAAACGGGCATCTGGCGCTGGAGCTGGCAATACAGGCCATGGGCTTCCCGGAAGGCTCCGAGGTAATTACGACGCCGTTTACATTTATCTCTACGACTCACGCGATAGTAAGGAACCATCTGAAACCCGTCTTTTGTGATGTAAAGCCGGATAGCGGTTTGATTGATGAAACAAAAATAGAAGATATGATAACGGAGCATACCGTAGCGATTATTCCTGTACATGTATATGGAAATATCTGTAATGTGGAAGAGATTCAAAGGATTGCAGATAAATACAGTCTGAAAGTGATTTATGATGCGGCGCATGCCTTCGGTGTGAAATATCGGGGAAAAGGGATTGGAACTTATGGGGATGCGTCTGTTTTCAGCTTCCATGCCACAAAGGTATTCAATACGGTTGAGGGAGGGGCGGTAGCCTTTACGGATCCAAAGCTCTATGACAAGCTGTACAATCTGAAGAATTTTGGAATCCGCGGGGAGGAGCTGGTGACAGAAATCGGAGCAAATGCGAAAATGAATGAATTTTGCGCAATCATGGGGTTGTGCAATTTGGGGCATGTTCAGGAGGCTATTTGTGCGAGAAAGCTAAGATATGAAGCTTATAGAAAAAGCTTAAAGGGAATAAGAGGAATACGACTTTACAGCTGTGCTTCCGATATCATACAAAATTATGCATATTTTCCTATATTGATAGAAGATGCATATGGAATGACACGAGATCAATTATACGATTATTTAAAAGATCATGATATCTATGCAAGAAAATATTTTTATCCGATTACTGCAGATCAGGCATGCTTTAAGAATAAGTACAAAAGTGTGGACCTGAAATACGCAAGAGAACTGGCAAAGAAAGTTTTGCTTCTGCCGTTATACGAGGAGCTTGAAATAGAAGTAATTGAAAAGATTGCAGAATTATTGAGAAAAAATAATGCTGAGGGATAAGCCGTGACAAGGATGATGAAACAGGATATTCGCGTATACGAGAAAAGCAATATTTATGATTTTGATAACAGCATTATGATGCATTACTATCCAAACAGAATTCTTCAGTTGACAAATCAGAAAGAGAGCTGTTTGGAGCTTGGGATTGGGCATGGATATGCCACAGAGATATTTTCGGAACATTTTCGGAACCATACGGTTTTAGATGGAGACAGGGATATTATTTGCAGCTTTCGGGAAAGATTTCCCCATACAAGGGTAATAGAAACATATTTTGAAACCTGGGAGACAAAGGAAACCTTTGCTCTTATTATTATGGGATTCGTCCTGGAGCATGTAGAAAGTCCCCAGGTGATATTAAACAAATACAAAAGAATGCTGAAAGAAAACGGAAGAATCTTTATCGCAGTGCCCAATGCAGAAGCTTTGAACCGGCGTGTGGGAAAGGAAGCGGGCATGCTTCCGGACTTGGAGCTTCTCTCAGAAAATGATATCAGGCTGGGACATAGACGATATTACACCTTGAAAAGCATTGTGAAGGAATGTGAAACTGCAGGCCTTAAGGTGGTTAGGCAGGAAGGGATTTATTTAAAGCCCTTAACAACAAAGCAAATGCTGGAGCTGAAGCTTACGGAAGAAATCATTCAAGGCTTTCTGGCAGTAGGAAGAGAATATCCGGAGCTGTCCCTGGGGATTTTGTTGGAGGCGGTAAGAGAAGACCTTTCATAGGGATACGCAGAATCAGAGTGGAGACAAGATGAGAAAAAAAGAAGATTATTTGCGCGACATGCTGATCATTCGTTGCTTTGAAGAAGCATTGTTAAAGCTCTTTAGTGAAAATAAATTATTTGGGACTACGCATACCTGTATCGGACAGGAATCTATAGCCGTGGCGGCTATGGAGCATGTAAAAGACAATGATATTGTTTTCAGCAATCACCGCTGCCATGGTCATTTTATTGCCTACAGCCATAAGCCGGAGATCTTACTGCGGGAAATTATGGGAAAAGCAGGGGGCATGTGCGCAGGAAGAGGCGGAAGTCAGCATATTCATTATGGGAATTTTTATTCCAACGGAATCCAGGGAGGGATTGTGCCCAATGCAGTAGGAATGGCATGGGCAGAAAAAATAAAAAAGACAGATAACATTGCCATTGTGTTTTTAGGCGACGGAACCTTGGGGCAGGGAATTGTGTATGAAAGCCTTAACATTGCATCTTTAAAAGAAATCCCTGTTTTATTCGTGGTAGAGGATAACGGATATGCCATGTCTACCAGCAGGACAGAGGGAGTAGGAGGAAGTATTGCGCAACGGGGAGAAGCTTTTGGCATAAAGACAAGTGAGACAGAGGGAAGCGATGTGGAGGCGCTGAGTAGAAGCTTTGAGGATGCCTTTTGCTATGTGAGAAGTAAAGGAAAGCCGTTCTTTCAGATCGTCCATACCTATAGGCTTGCAGCCCACAGTAAAGGGGATGACTGCAGGGAACAGGAGGAGATTGAGAGGAATAAAAAAAAGGATCCCATTACCCTTCTGAAGAATAAATTGTCTGAGGACATTTATAACCAGATACAAGAGGATGCAAGAGCTTTTATCGCGAAGATTTTAGAGCAGGTGTCAGACGAGGCTTATGAAGAGCTTCATCTATCGGAAATGCTGCCGCAGATAAGCCGGCAGTCAGGAACGAAGCTTCCCCCTGCTAAAAGATGCGTGGACCAGATAAATCTGGCTCTGGATCGTGTACTGGAGAAGCATGAGCATGTCATTCTTTTGGGGGAGGACATCCGAGATCCCTATGGAGGCGCATTTAAAGCAACAAAGGGGTTAAGCACAAAGTATCCGGACAGAGTCATCAATATGCCTATTAGCGAGGCAGCTATCGCAGGCATTTCCGTGGGACTGGCCCTCAATGGAATCTACCCCATTGCTGAAATCATGTTTGGCGATTTTATCAGTCTGGCCTTTGATCAGCTTCTGAATCACGCCTGTAAATACGGCTGGATGTACAACGAGAGTGTAAAGGTGCCGATGATTGTGCGCGCACCCATGGGGGGCGGGAGGGGATATGGACCGACCCATAGCCAATCCTTAGAAAAATATATAGCGGGAATTCCCGGAATTACTGTGATTGCCTTATCGAGCCTGCATGATCCCGTAAAAATTTATGAAACCTTAGTCAGTGAGTTTCAGGCTCCGGTTGTGATGATTGAGAATAAGGCTTTATATGCTCAAAAGCTTTGGACTGACGCAGAAGGAAGAGTCGGGGATTTTTACTGCCAAGCTTTGAATTATGGAATTGCGCCCTCCTACTTATTAAGCTTTTCAGAGGATTATCAGGCGGATATTACCATAATCACCTATGGAGGAATGGTGCATGCATGTATGGAAGCGGCAGAGGAGCTTATGCTGGAGGAAGAGATAGGAGTGAATGTCTTCGTGCTGGGACAATTAGCAAGGCTGCCCATAGAGAGCTTCCTGAAAATCGGGAAAACCATAGAAAAAGTGCTTACCGTGGAGGAGGGGACCGGAGCATTGGGGATAGGTGCGGAGATCATAGCGCTGCTCCACGAACATGGGATCGGCAGATGCTATGGAAGAGTAAAAGCGCCCGACTGTGCAATCCCCAATAGTATTCTACAGGAAAGAGAAGTTCTGCCGGGGAAAAGAGAAATTATAGAGAAGGCAAGGAAGCTTTATGATGAAGGATAAATGGATATGTGTTCCGCGAATCGATGTAAATGATGATTTTGTTGTCATCGGGCAGTGGCTGGTACAAAACGGAGAATATGTGACAAAAGGCCAGCCTATGGTTGTTTTGGAAACGTCTAAGAAGACCACGGAGCTTTTGGCAAAAGAGGAAGGATACCTTTACATTCAGGCATCGGAAGGAGAAGAGCAGGAAGTAGGAGCAAAGATTGCATATATTTCGGAGGAAAAGCGGGGGATAGAAGGCGCTTTGCCTGCTCAGAGCACAGAGCGTTTATCCGGGCGGAAGTTTACAAAAAAGGCGGAACAGCTTTGGAAGGCTTATCCAAAGCTGGATATCGACAGGCTTCCAAAGCATGGAATTATCAGAGAAGAGGATGTAAGGAAGCTGATTCCGCAGCCGTTTCAGATAGAGGAAACCTTGACGAATCATGTTTTGATTTATGGGCGAGGCGGATTTTGCAAGTATGCGGTTGACATAATCAATCAAACCAGAACCTACCAGCTGGACGGGATTTTGGAATTTCATTATCCCGAAGACAAGGAGATCTACGGGGTACCTGTCCTTGGAAACGATGACGATTTAGAAAAATTTTACAATAAAGGCTATCGAAAGATTTTTAACGCAGTAGGCTTTCGGGATCAAAGTCCTTACCGGAAGCCTCCCTATGAGAAATTAAAGAAAATTGGTTATGAAATGATAAATTTGGCGGATCGGGGAGCACAGATTTCTTCTACCGTGAAAATGGGCGAGGGAAATTTGATCTGTGCAGGTGCCTGTATTGGATCAAATGCCATATTAGGAAATAACACGATTGTAAATGTGAATGCCACAGTCAGCCACGATTGTATAATCAGTGATCACTGCCATATTGCATCCGGAGCGATTCTGGCCGGCGGGGTTGTTGTAGGTGAAAATACCTTAGTCGGACAAGGAGTAACGATTTATATGGGAGCAAAAATAGGAAGAAATGTCATCCTATATAACGGATGCAGCATTATGAGAGATGTTCCGGACGGGGCCATTGTAAAGGCTTGAATTCTATTGGAGGTGCTTATATGAGAAAACTCCTGATATTAGGCGGATCTCGTTATATTCTTCCGGTGATCAAAGCAGCTCATGAACTGGGATGCTATGTAATTACCTGTGACTATCTTCCCCATAATATTGCCCATCAGTACTCCGACGCCTATTTTAATATCAGCATTCTTGATAAAAAAGCAGTGATGGATTTGGCTGTGAGCCAACAGGTAGACGGTATTATGTCATTTGCCTGCGATCCCGGGGTCATAACAGCTGCTTATGTGGCTGAGAAGCTTGGCCTGCCTACATGCGGACCATACGAATCGGTCTGTATTCTGCAAAATAAAAAGCTTTTCCGGGAATTTTTAAGGAAGCACGGATTTCGGGTTCCTATGGCGAAAGGGTATCGCTATGTGGAAGAAGCTCTGGAAGAATGGGAGCTCTTTCAGTGGCCGGTGATTGTAAAGCCGGTGGACTCTGCGGGAAGCAAAGGGGTCAGCAAGGCAGACCATCCGGAAGCTTTAAGGAGCTGCATTGAGCATGCCCTGTCCTTTTCACAAAGCAAGGAATTTATTGTGGAGGATTTTTTGGAATGCAGACGGCATCCTTCGGATTCGGAATGCTTTTCCGTAAACGGAGACTTGCAGTTTGTCTCCTATTCTTCCCAGAGATTTGACCGCTTTTGCGAAAATCCATATGCGCCGGCAGCCTTTAGCTGGACGCCCGGTATCTCTGAGGAGAACCAAAAGGAATTAACAGAGGAATTGCAGCGATTGCTCCGCCTCCTTGACATGGGGACCTCTCTCTACAATGTGGAAGCAAGGGAATGCAGGGACGGAAAGGCTTATCTTATGGAGTGCTCTCCCAGGGGCGGCGGTAACCGGCTGGCAGAAATGCTCCGCTATATTTATGGCGTTGATTTAATTTCAAATGCAGTTCGGGCGGCGCTGGGAGATCCGGTCAGTCATATGGAGAAGAAGCCCAGCCCCGGACACTGGGCGGAAATTATTTTGCACGGCGACAGGTCCGGAGCATTTCAGGAGCTTCTGGTTGCAAAAGAAATTCAAGACAATGTGATGGAAAAGGATATCTGGATAAAAAAAGGCGATAGGATAGACAATTTTTCCGGCGCCAATAAAGCCATAGGAACTTTGGTCCTGAGATTTGCCTCAGAAACACAGATGAACCAGGTATTGGATCATCAGGAGCAGTACATACAGGTAAGGACAGAGTAAACACGATTTCGTAGCAGGAAGGATGAGATAGAGAATGAATTGGAAAAAACTGGGAGTTATCTATGATCCGACAAAAGATCCTCTTCGGCCGGACTGGAGATATGATTACGCCCAGGGAGTTAATACCTTGGAATTTAAAGAATATCTTCGCATTTATTTTTGCTGCAGAGAAAAGCCGGATGCCAAAGGACGGACGGTAAGCAGGGTGTCTTACGTTGATGTGGAAAAGGAAAATCCGAAAAAAATAATTCGTGTGGCAGATCATCCGGTATTAGAGCTGGGCGGATTGGGAGAATTTGATGAATTCGGCACCTATCCCTTTTCCGTGATTCGGGCAGAGGAAAAGGTACTGGGATTTTATGGCGGGATTACCCGCTGTGAGTCCGTACCCTTTAACGCAGCCGTTGGGCTGTGCGTCAGCGAAGATGAAGGGGAGCATTTTGAAAAGATAGGAAAAGGCCCGGTGCTTTCTTATTCCTATGACGAGCCCTTTGTAGTGGGCTCGCCCAAAATTCGATATTTTAACGATCAATATATCCTGACCTATTCCGCCGGGAGAGTGTGGACGGTAAAAGAGGGAAGACGGCCGGAGATCTGCTACAAATTGCGGATGGCGACGTCTGCGGATGCCATTCACTGGAAGAAGAGGCACGTGGATTTGATACCAAATAAGCTGGGAGCCTATGAATCTCAGGCATGCGGCGACATCCTATACAAAAACGGAACCTATCATATGTTTTTCTGCTACCGCAATCATGAGAATTTCCGAAGAGATTCGAAAAACAGCTATCGAATCGGGTATGCCGTTTCTTCTGATCTTATGGACTGGAGGCGCATAGATGACGCGGTGGGCATAGATGTATCGGATAATGGCTGGGACAGTGAAATGGTGGCCTATCCTCACGTGTTTGAGGCAGCAGGGAAGATTTACATGCTCTATCTGGGAAATGAGGTTGGCAAATACGGTTTTGGAATTGCAGAACTGGAGGGAGCTCTGGGATGAAGCAACAAGATTACGGAAGAATTTTCATTCCCCAGGAGTATGGAATCGAGTATGCAAAAAGTCCTCAGGCAATCATATTTGACGACTTTGTACGTATCTATTTTTCCTATTGCGTACCGGATCATGGAAAATTAATCAGCAAAGTAGGGTTCCTCGACTATGACAAAAGCTTTCACAAGATACGGCGGGTGGTCACAGAGGTGATAAAGGACGCAGTCCTGGGTGCCTTTGATGAACATGGCATTTTCCCCTTTAGTCCCTTCCGGGACGGCCATACCGTCAAAGCGATCACTTGCGGGTGGTCAAGGCGGCAGTCCGTATCCGTAGAGGGAGGCCTGGGGCTGGCAGTATCCTATAATGACGGAGAAACCTTTGAGCGTGTAGGAGACGGCCCGGTGCTTACGGCATGGCTTCACGAGCCCTTTTTGATAGCCGACGGCTTTGTTGTGAAGATGTCAAAGAGCAGTTATAAGATGTTTTACATTTACGGCACCGGCTGGCACAGGTACCAGGGCTTTCGGCAGCCGGAGAGAACCTATCGAATCGCGGCGGCAGAGTCCGACAACCTTCTGGAATGGAAAAGAAACGGAAGACAGCTGATTCCGGAAAAGTTTTCCGAGGAGGCCCAGGCGCTGCCCACGGTGGTAAAATGGCGCGGCCTTTGGCACATGTTCTTTTGCTACCGGCATACCGTAGATTTCAGAGACAACAGCAGGAACGCTTATCGAATCGGATATGCGTATTCGAAGGATTTGGAGAACTGGATGAGAGACGATGATAAGATTTCCATTCCCTTAGAGGAATGGTGCGGTGAAATGCAGTGTTATCCCAATGCTTTTGTTATGGAGGGAGACCTGTACCTTTTATATAACGGAAATCATTTCGGGAAAAACGGATTTGGTTTATTGAAATGGGAGAAGAGCGTATGAAGCGAAATTATAATGAAGAATTCAAAGACAATACAAGAAAGTATGCCTATGGCTTTGATTATGATGTGATGCATCCATTTATGATAAGAGCATTTTCGCCCATGTTTCAAAAGGGAAATGCTCTGGAGCTTGGGAGCTTTCAGGGGCACTTTACAGAAAGACTGCTTCCTTATTTTGAGGATATCACTTGTGTGGAAGCCTCCGGGGAAGCCCTGCAGGCAGCAAGGGAGAGGCTGGAAGACCGGATAAAGCTTGTACAGGGAACCTTTGAGGAGGTTTCTCTTCCTCAGAGATACGACAATATTTTTCTGACACATGTATTGGAGCATCTGGATGACAGAGTAGGCCTGCTTAAAAAGATTCGAGAGGAATGGTTAAGCGACAGAGGAGTGCTTTTTGTCGCCTGTCCCAATGCCAATGCGCCGTCCAGACAGATTGCGGTAAAAATGGGGCTGATTGATCATAACACTGCAGTAACGGATGCGGAGAGAGCGCATGGCCACAGGATTACATATTCCTTGGATACCTTAGAGGGAGACATAAGAAAAGCAGGCCTTCAGGTGGAGTATAAGTCGGGAATCTTCTTTAAAGCTCTGGCTAATTTTCAATGGGACAGGGTGATTCAGGAGGGGATTGTAGCAGAAGAATATCTGGAAGGGTGCTATGAGCTTGGACAGGTATATCCGGATCTATGCTCCAGTATTTACTGCGTTTGTAAAAAAGGCATTTGAGACCATGTAAGAGGAATGGAGAGGGAACATGAGCAAAAAGAGCCGAGTACCTTTGGAGGCGTGTACTTTTTCTGCTGGAACCATAATAGAGGATACGATCTGTTTTTTTTCGGATAAAGAAGATATTCTTATGGGAATCCATATGTCGGACTGGAAGATCCGCTATTTGGACCTGTTCACCGGGCAGAACAGATACTTCAGCGAAAGAGCTGATTTTTTAAGAACATGCGATGACAAAATTTTTAAATTAGCGCTAAACGGAAAAAGTATAGAAGAATATTCCTTTAAGGATAAGAAATACGAAAAAATTTGGATAGAAGAATTTGGCTGCGATAAAGAATGGGATAATTTTATAGCCTTTGAGAGAAAGGGAGAATATTTATATATTATTCCAAAATGGAAAAGGGAAGCGTTTAAGCTTGAGATCCATACGCATAAGACAGAGAAGATCGATCTGACTTTGAATAACGAGAATTTTGAGAAAGAGTTTGAATGTTTTTGTGCGGCATACAGGCTGGATGATAAGATTTGGCTATTTGAGGAAAAAAATCGGCGGGCTGTTGTATTTGATATGAGCGACGACACCTTTAGCTTTTATGCCCTTCCGGATGAAATAAAGAATTTTGTAGATGTGTGCCAAAAAGGAGACGATTTCTGTTTTTTAACCTCGCACCAACAGCTCTATACCTGGAGTCCGGATACTGACAAGCATGGCCTGCTGTGGGAAGACAGACCATGTTCGGGCACGGAAAATTACTTTGGAAAAGTCGTAGCGGCAGGCAGCCGAATTATACTTTTACCTGCCTTGGGGGAGAAGATTGTAATCCTTGATGATAAGAATAGGGAGGAAGCATATTGCAGTGAATACCCTGAGGATTTCTTTTATCTGGATGTGAAATGGGGAAAGTATGTGAACGGCTTCGAAGACAAAAGCTTTTATTATTTTCCCATGCGCATGTCAAACTACCTGCTGAAAATATCCAAGACGGACGGGGAGATAGAATGGCAGAGGCCAAAGCTTCCGTTCATGGAAGAGAAGCTGAGCTTCCTGCAGCAATGCACTGAAAAATGTCCGGTAGTAATGACAGAAGGATTCAATAACATAGAGCTTCTGTTTGATTATTTGGATCAATGCCTGGAAACAAAAAAGAAGAAAGAAGAGAAGCGAATCCATGACGGTGCGCAGATATGGAACCAGGTGGACAGGCAATAGAGAGAGGTAATGCTTTTGTTGATAAAGGAAAAAGCGGAAGATTCTCCTTTAGTCAGTATTTGCTTGATTACGTATAATCATGAAAAATATATTCGGCAGTCGGTAGACAGCATTTTGAGTCAACAAATGAACTTTTCCTATGAGCTGATCATCGCTGACGATGCGTCAACAGATGGGACACAGCAGATTTTAAGGGAGAATTACGGCCAAAACAGCAAGGTACGGCTGATTTTAAGGGAAAAGAATACGGAAGGAAAAAATACGTATCTCGCATTACAGGAAGCAAGAGGAAAATACATCTATAACTGTGAAGGGGATGACTTCTGGATCGGAAACGACGGGCTTTCCACTCTCGTTGATTGGCTGGAAAGTCATGAGGACTATGTAGGAGTATGTGGAAGAAGACTTACGCAGTCAGAGAAGACGGAAGCTTTGTCGGTTACTTATGATAAACGAACGGATAACCGAGAAATTAGCTTGTATGACTTTTGGGAAAATAAAGCGACCTTTGACCTATGTGCGATTTTGTATAGAAATTTTTATCACGATGGAAAATGGAATTACCGATATTATGTGGCATGTCCAAGAGTCGGCGATTTAACCATCGTAACCTACATTTTACTGCATGGAAAAATTTTCCAGTTAGATAAGGTGGTTGGCGTTTATAGAACAGACAGGATTCGCAATGCGGGAGCGTATAATACAATTACCAGTCCAAGAGAAAAATTTGAAGAGCATTTGGCTCTTATTTCCAATTTACCTGATTTGCTCTCTGTGAAACTCAATTATTCCGGAAAAAGAAGGATATATGCCGAGTGGTATATTTCTTCCTTTGCTTCTACCTATGAATTTATCCGGCAGATACCATATCTGGTGAGAAGACTGGGAATTCGGATCACTTTTTATTACCTGAAAAAATGGGTAGATGATATCAGGAAGTAGAGAGAGGAATGGAGGAACTGGAAAATGGAGAATATTGTTGTTTTTGGTTTTGGTTATGAAGGTTGGCTATGCTATTTAGAAATTAGCAAGTATAAAGGCTGGAATATGCTGGGGTTTGCAGATAATGCGGCTAATAAGCAGGGAAATATGGCATTTGGTTATCCAATCAAATCTATGGAACAGGTGGAGATCCTGCATAAGATAGAAGGAATATCCGTTATTATTGCTTCGAGAGCATGGGCCGAGCGGGGGAGGAAGGTTTGGCGAGAATGGTGTGGAAGGAGGAGGCCATTTATGGTATCCGACTTATGACATTATGTATGAGTTGTTAAAGAATACGGGATTCAGGAAAATAGAATTCTTATGCTACCATACCAAAGAAGGGGAACTGGTCATGAAGGAGATTGATTTTACGAAGGGGCATATTAATAGGATTGGAGAATCAGCCCAAGATATACATAGCATTGTAATAGACTGTTATAAATGAGTTCAGGAATAGAAAGATAAAAAGGCCTTTGGTTAGCATCAGGAAGTAGAGAGAAGGAATGTGGATGATTGGTTTGCTTATTTTGGCAGTTGTTTTTTCGTTTTTCTTTGGACTATTTACCGGCTTAAAATATTCCCACAAAGAAATGATAAGAATCAGAGAGCTGGCATTTAAGCATTTGGAGCTATTAAAGATAACAGTGAAGTGGCTTAAAAATGATCATAAAATAACAGATTATATGGAGGGCAACGGATACGAAACAGCTGCCATTTACGGGATGAGCTACTTAGGAGAGTGTCTGGAGGCTGCGCTTAGAAAAAGCGGAAAAGATGTTTTGTATGGCATAGACAGAAATGCAGACAGATTATTTAACGCACAGATTCCTATTTATACTATAAATGATGAATTGCCGGATGTGGATGTGATGATTGTTACAACGCTGCTGTATTATGAACAAATAAAGAGTGAGATAGAAAGAAAAATGAGCGGGAAGCCTTGTATTGTATCACTGGAGGAAATTTTATATCAATAAATATTCGGTTGCTTTGATGTGAGTAATAGAAAGGGAGAAGACTTTGCATATTCTTTTTATTTTAAATACGGTAGCTTTATTTGGAGCGAATCGTTCTGCGGTGGAGTTGGCCTGTGGTTTGCAAAAACTGGGACAAGAAAGTTACTTTTTCATTCCCAGAGAGGGCAAAATGGATGATCGGCATAAACTAAAGAATGAGTTGGATAAACATGGGTTTAAATATGCTTTTCTGAATTATTATCCCAGCGTTCATTTTGAGCCGCAAAAAGAAATCACAGAAAGAATATTTCGCAGAAAAGCAAATCAAATATGTTTGGACAACATGAAGAAGTATATAGAGAAGTGGCAGATAGACGTCATTCATACAAACAGTCTGACTCATTTAATAGGAGCAAGCTTGAGCCGGCACACGAGTAAGCCCCATGTCTGGCATATAAGAGAACTACTTAAGCTAGATTATGAATTAATTTATGACTGGTTCATACCATATAAAGTTGAATTGTGCAAAGCAGATCAAGTGATATGCATTTCAAATTATGTGAAAGAAATACATAAAACAATGCTTTGGGGTTCTCATGTAATAACGCTAAAAGACGGCTTTCATATTAATCGCTATATCATTGAAGGAGGCTATGAAAAGAATAAGAAAGATTATACTATGATCCTTTGTGGAAGTATACAGGAAGCGAAAGGGCAGTTGGATGCGGTAAAAGCAGTAGATTACTTGGTGAATACATATCATTTAAATAATATACGTCTACAGATAGTAGGGAATGGATCAGGAAATTATTGTCAGAAAATCAGGAATTATATGGAAGTGAGAAACCTAAATGAATATATCGATATAGTACCATTTCAATCAGATCTGTACGAATTGAGAAAACACGCGGATATAGCCCTTATGTGCTCAAGAGGCGAAGCGCTTGGACGTGTTACGGTGGAAGCGATGCTAAGCGAAAATCTTGTGATAGGCGCTGATTCAGCCGGAACAAAGGAAATTATACAAAACAAAGTGACAGGGTATTTATATAAGACAGGAGATGTGAAAGATTTAAGCAAAAAGATATATGAAGCAGTTACTCATTGGGAGAGACAGGAAAGAATCATAAAGAATGCTGTGAACTATGCAAAGCAGGAGTTTGATAGTGAAAAGTATGCATACAGAATGCTGGAGATATATGAGAGGATTTGCAGGATGCGTATGAATAAGTGCATGTAGTTAAAACGATAGGAACAGCGTGAGGCAAAAATATGAGAAAAAAAACGGCTTTTATTTTATCTGTTGTAACAGGGGGAATCGGATTTTTTGCAGGGATGTCTATTGTTTTATCGAAAGAAATAAAGAAGAGACTAGAAGTAAAGGAACTGGCGGATAAGCACCTGGTTCTTGTGCAGCTTTTGGACAAATGGTTGGCAGAGAAACAGAGAGGAAAACAATTAGAAGACTATTTTCATCAAAATGGAATTAAAAATATAGCAATTTACGGGATGGGCTATGTAGGGGAGAGACTCTATGAGGAATTAAGCAATTCGGATATAACCGTAGAGTATTTGATTGATAAAAATGCGGGGAATATAAATACGGATATGAAAATCTTTACTCCGGATGAGGAGCTCCCCAAGGTAGACGCCGTTATCGTTACACCAGTTACTTTTTTTGATGAGATAGAGGAAATGCTGGCAGGCAAGATAGCTTGTAGCGTTATTTCCATAGAAGATATTTTATATGAGCTCTGATAAGAGGAATTAAAAAAATCAATGCTAAAAATGAAAAGAAGAGGTATTTAATTTTGAAATTTACGGTAATAACAGTATGCCGTAATGCCGTAAATGAAATAAGAGAGACGGTAGAAAGCGTATTGAATCAGACATATCCCCACATAGAATATGTAATTATAGACGGCGCTTCCGGGGACGGAACGTTAGCTGTTTTAGAGGAATATGCAGATCGCGGAAATGTCCGGATTTACAGTGAGAAAGACAATGGAATATATAATGCAATGAACCGTGGGATTGCCCGGGCCAGCGGCGATTATCTCTTTTTTTTAAATGCGGGCGATACCTTTTACAATGACTCTGTATTAGAAACTATCTATCCCTATATGAAAGACGATACGGAAGCCATATATTACGGAAAAGTATGCCTGGTTTTTGCAGACGGCTCCAAATCGATAGAGGACTTTTCCCAGTGGGAGGGGAGTCTGGAGAAAAAGCTGCTGGACGGCTTGATGCCTTGTCATCAGAGTATCTTTGCCCCGAGAAAATTGCTGACAGATCATTATTTTAGAGAAACCTATAAAATTCGCGCAGATTATGAATGGCTTGTCTACACAGTGAGTAAAGGCAGCGTATGCAGAAATATGCCGGTCGTAATCAGCGATTACAATACGTCGGGAGTAAGCGGAAAGTATCGAAATCGCGGTTTAAGCTTACAGGAAGAAAAAGAAATTATACGGGAATATGAAAAAAGCTTTGGACAAGATATCGATTTGTCAGAGCAGAAGAAAGAATCCATAAAGTGGAAGGGACTGGCGCAAAAGCACCTGTTTATGCTTGAGCTGATGGATCAGTGGATGGCATTAAAGCAAAAGGAACGCCATATCGGCGCTTATTTACGGGAAAAGGGGTACAGCCATATAGCAATTTATGGAATGGGCTCTATGGGGCAGAGATTGTATGAGGATTTGGAAGGCGCTATTGCGGTGGACTATGGGATTGATCAAAACGCAGACAGGATATCTGCAAAAGTAAGGCTATATTCGCCAAATGATAAGCTGGAAGCTGTCGATGCAATCATTGTGACGGCGATTATGAGCTTCAACGAAATAGAGAAGAAATTGTCTGCAAAGGTGACATGCCCCATTTTAGCATTCGAAGACATTCTCTATGAAATGACGGTCCAGGAAACAGGATAAAGAAGCGTCCAAAGGAGTGACAATATGAAAATTGTTATTTTTGGCGTAGGGAGATTTTATCAGGAAAAGAAGCAGATGATTCCTCTGGAGACGGAGATTGTGGCTTTTCTTGATAACAATGCAGCATTGCAGGGAAGGTTTATGGACGGCTGTCCCATAGCCGCCCCCTGTGAGGTCGGCTGTTTTTCTTACGATAAAATCATTCTTATGAGCTTAAGCGAAGAAGAAATGGAAAATCAGCTGCTGGAGTTGGGAGTCGAAAAGGGTAACATCTGGTATTGGTCCCGTTTTATGAGCGAAATGTATTACGGGACCTTTAAACTCTATTGCGGAAGCACTGATTTTGCAAAAGCCTATGGGAAACGGATTTTGATTATCTCCACAGAGCTGAATTACAACGGAGGAACCATCGCGGCAGTCTATGGGGCAAGGGCATTGCAGGAGCGTGGAAATCTTGTGATACTGGCGGCTCCAAGTGGGGATAAAACTTTCATAAAAGAAACGGTGGACAGTGGAGTGAGTATCGTGATCTGTCCGGCCTTGCCCTATGTACACTTAGAGGAGCTGTTCTGGATACGGCAATTTGACGCAGTACTGGTGAATGTATTTCAAATGGCCCCCTGCGTTTCCGATATCAATGCAGTAAAGCCTGTGATGTGGTGGATACATGAACCGGTTGAAATATATGAAAGGACTCTAAAGCAATTACAGGATATTAAGAAGGATAAGCTAAAAGATATCAACATCTATGCAGTAAGTAAGATTGCGCAGAAAAATTTTAATGCCTGTTTTCTAAATAAAATAACAAAAACACTGCCCTTTGGAATACCGGATCAAAGAACAAAGGATAAGAGCTCCGGAAAAAAAGAAGACTTGGTTTTGGCAGTCATAGGAGCGGTGTGCCCCAGAAAGGCACAGGATATTTTTGTAAAGGCAGTAGGATTATTATCGGTGGAAGAAAAGCAAAATGTGCAGTTTTGGATCATTGGTTTTATAGGAAATGACGAATATGGCGCTCAAGTAAGAGCGCTTGCGGCAAAAGAGAGCACAGTGAAACTGGCAGGGCCTTTAACAAGAAGTGAGATCTGTGAAGCATACAGAGAAATTGACGTGGTGGTATGTCCGTCCCGGGAGGAGACCATGTCGATTGTGGTAACGGAAGGGATGATGTATGGAAAAGCATGCATTGCCTCCGATAAAACGGGAATAGCACAGTACATGGAGGATGGTGAAAACGGGTTGATCTGTAAGGCAGAGGAACCGGCAGATTTATGCGAAAAAATGAGATGGATCATGCAAAACCAGGAGAAATTATCCGTAATGGGAAGCAGGGCAAGGCAAACCTATGAGACGTATTTTACAATGAAAGCATTTGGGCAGCGTTTGGAAGGGGTTTTGCAGGAAACAATGGATCAGTGGAAGCAGACAGACCGAGGATTTTAAGTGAAAGAGAATGGCATGAAAAATGTATACGACATAAAAAGAGAAAAAAATCTGAATTTTATTCTGCCGAAAAAGCTGTGTCTGCCAGGAGCAGGGAACTTAAGAAAACATGAGGCGGCGGTTGTGATACATCTGCACTATGCAGAAAAGATAAAAAAATATTATCCGTATCTTTCCAACATTCCTTTGGAAATGGATATTATATTTACCACCTCGGAAGAGGAGGTGAGGAAAGAGCTGGAGGAGTATGGAAGATATACCGGTCAAAATATTCGGATTATGGAAAAGAAAAACAGGGGGAGAGATATAAGCGGCCTGCTTGTGGCATGTCAGGAAGAGCTGATGAAGTATAAATATATCTGCTTCACCCACGATAAAAAAGCGAAAAGCACAGACTCGGAAAAGGATGTAGAGATCTTTATAAGATGTCTTTGGGAAAACACCCTGGGAAGCAATGCTTACATTCGGAATGTAGTACATACCCTTGAGACAAATTCTTCCCTGGGCCTGTTGCTGCCCCCGGAATCCTTTAGTGAGCATTATACATTTGCACATGTGAATACCTGGGATCGGAACTTTGCACTCATGGAAACTCTTGCAAAGAGGCTTAAGCTTCATTGCGATTTGGATCCGCAGAAAAAGCCGCTGTCATTGGGAACCGTTTTCTGGGCAAAGACGGACGCTCTTGGAAAGCTGTTTGAAGAGAACTGGGGTTATGAGGACTTTGATCAGGAGCCGCTGCCCATAGACGGAACCATCAGCCATGCGATTGAGCGTTCTTTGGCGTACGTGGCCCAGGATGCAGGATATGAGACAGGAATTGTTATGACAGATGAATTCGCAGGGGAACGGCAGGATGCCATGCAGGATGTGATGACAGAAGCCTTTGACCTGCTGAAAGCAGTTTTGGGAATTCGGACAATAGGAGAATTAAGAAGAGGGAATCAAACCTATGGACCAATGATGGATTTCGCAAAAAGCTTTCCGAAGCTTTATGTTTATGGCGCCGGAGTATATGGACAGGTCTGCATCAAGATGCTGAGCGCCGGGGCTATTGAGGCAAAAGGCTTTGTTGTCAGCAAAAAGGAAGAAGCATTTGAAGAAAGGACGCGGCTTCCGATATTAGAGCTTTCCGAGCTTGTATTGGATGACAAAACAGGAATCATTATCGCAGTGCATACCCGTTATTGGAGAGAGATTACAGAGGCCATTTATGAGAAAGACGCTGAGTTTAAAAATCTCTTTTATTTTTTCTCTTCGGGCCATGAGGCCGAAATCGAAACGCGTTCATAAAGAGTTCCTGTAAAGAAAAAATATAGGTTTATATTGGAGATCGTAGCATATGTACCATGAAGCAGAATATATTTACCAGGAATTTGAAAAGCATTTTTCGAAAAGAAGTAAGGAGCCGCTCATTCTGTATGGGATAGGGAAAAATACGGGAGAGCTTTTATCCAGAATACAGGCTTATCGCATCGTTGGCTTAATGGACGGAAAGAAAAAAGAGGGGACTGCCTGGGGAAAGCCGATCCTTGATTATGAGGATGTACTGGATTTAAAGGTAAAAACAATCATTGTGATAGCCCGTCCGGCAGTTATGGGGGTTATTTACCATAGAATTTCAGGCTTCTGTAAGCAAAACGGGATTACGGTATACGATGTAAAAGGAAATGACTTATCCAAGATTTATGTAAATCAGGAAAATGATATCCCCTATTTTAAGCAAAGCATAGAGGATTTAAAAAACGAAATAGAAAAGCATAGCATCATATCTTTCGACGTATTTGATACGCTGTTGATGCGAAAAGTATTATACCCTGCCGATATTTTCACAATCATGGAAAAAAAGAAATCCTTTCCGGGATTTGCTCACTTACGAATAGAAGCAGAAAGACAGCTTTATGAGGAAAAAGGGAATCCAACCCTTGAGGATATTTATGAAAGGCTTCAAAGACTGAGCGGTATCAACGAATCCAAAATGGAAGAGATTCAGGCATTAGAGATTGCAACGGAAATGGAATATATCGTTCCGAGAAAACGGATGCGCGCTCTTTTTAACAGTATAAGGGGAAAAAAGAAAATCTATCTTATTTCAGATATGTATTTGCCTCAGAGAATCATTGCGCAGCTGTTGCGAAAGTGCGGCTATGAAGGATACGAAGCGCTTTATGTATCCTGTGAAAAAGGAACGGCAAAAAGCGAAGCGTTGTTTGATATCTATTTGAAGGACCGAAAAAGGGACGGATATAAAGGCTGTGATTGTTTACATATTGGGGACAATGAGATAGCAGATATTATGAATGCAAAGGCAGCGGGAATGGATGCCTTTCCCGTCATGAGCGCAAGAGAAATGCTGGAGAGCTCAAGCTTCCGGGGACTTCTGGCAAGGGATCTAAGCTTTTTGGACCATTTGACAATCGGATGTCTGTGCGAAAAAGCGTTTCAGGATCCCTTTGCTCTATACGGAACAAAAGGAAAGCCTAAAATTGAAAATTTGCAGGAGTTTTCCTATTTATTAATTGCTCCTATGATTTTCTATTTTACTGTGTGGCTTATGCAGCAGGTACGTAAATCTGGATGCGACTATGTATTATATCCCTCAAGAGACGCTTACTTAATTGAGAAGCTTTGCAGGGTGATTTGCGAAAAGGAGCCAGAAGAAGAATATCCGGAGGGCGAATATTTTTATACTTCCAGAAGAGCAATATTAGCAGCTACCATATGGGATACGGCTGACATTTATCATGTTGCCAGCATGGACTTTTGGGGCAGCATCTCCCAGCTGTTTAACAAGCGATTTCACGTGGACACAGATACTTTTGCGGAAACAATCAAAGCTGACAATCATGAGAAGCTTATGATTTATCTGGACAAGTATCAGAAAGAAATTCTTGAGCAGAGCGCCAGAGAGAGGAATCACTATCTGCAATATATTTCCGCTACTGGAATTCCCATGCACAAAAAGATCGCTTTTATTGACTTTGTAGCGGCCGGAAAAGTACAAAATGGACTGGAAAAGCTGGTGAAGGAAAAAGAGTTTTTGGGCTTTTATTTCTTGAGAAGAGAGCCGGACAGAGGAGAAATAGACAGAGATATTCAGGTGGAAACCTTTTATCCGTCCAAAGGTGCCTTTGAAATTGACTTGAATGTTTACAAATACTATTTATTTTTGGAAATGGTATTAACATCCTGTGAGCCCACATTTGATTTCATCACCGATGACGGCGAGGTAAGTTTTATGAAAGAGTCTCGCACAAAAGACCATTGCGAGATAGTAAATGCCATACAGAATAGCATTATGGAATATACAAGAGAATTGTCAGAATTATGTCCTGATTTATTAAATACGCAAGTAAATCAGAATATACCAGATATGATATTGGGCTTTTTAGATAAAGAATATACAACATTAAAGCTGCAAGAAATAACCTCCATGGTATTGACAGATGAGTTTTTATGTCAGACATTTAATATTTTCCAAGTGTGAGCGAAACCATGACAGAAGATAAATCTGAGGAAGCATAAGACGGGAGAAAAAACGTATGCTGAAGCTTAAGAATGATGTGGCAAGTCTTGAGGAACTGTTTCGAAAAAAGCAGCGGGTGATTCTATATGGCGCAGGAGCAGCGGCAAAGCTTCTTATACAGTCTTACTATGAGCTTTTCCCATCGGAAAGCCTGGAATTTATCATAGATGGGAATGATAGCCTGGATGGAACCTGCTGTATAGTCAGTCAGGACATTCGTGTCAAAGTGATTTCTCTGAAACATTTTTGCGCGATGTATACAAGAAATAAAAGACCACAGAGTTTTACGTTACTGATCACTCCCTATTATTCCCTGTTTATGATCAAACAGCTGGATCAGGTAAAGGAACTGGATCAGGCGGAGGCATACGTCTATTCCTTTCTTGCAGAAAAGACACTTCCGGGACAATTCCATTTACGTGAGACAGATAGGCCTATGATCCCAAAAGTGATTCATTATTTCTGGCTCGGAGAGGAAAAGCTCCCAAAGGAATATGAGAGAAATATAGAAACCTGGAAAAACCTTTGCCCGGGCTATGAGATCATAGAGTGGAATGAGTCAAACTTTGATTTTCGTAAATACAGATATGCCGAGAAGGCTTTGGAGCATAAACAATATATGTATGCCACAGATGTGGCCAGAAAAGAAATTCTGTATCATTATGGAGGAATCTATTTGGATACGGACGTAGAGCTTTTAAGACCATTGGATGCTCTTTTATATCATGAGGCCTTTATTGGAATTGACGATGGAGGACAGCTGAATTCCGGCTCTGGTCTTGGCGCTGTAAAGCATAATGAGATCATACGAGAGATGCTGGAGATCTATGAAGAGGAAGCCTTTGTGCAAGAGGACGGAACCTTGAACGGGACCTTCAACACTTTTTATGAGACAAGACTGATGATAGAAAAGGGCTTCCGCATAGGCAATCAAAGCCAGAAGATTGGAACCATGCGATGCCTGCCAAGAGAGGTTCTGATGCCAGAGGGAGTGATAGGGCTTAGAAACCAGTACACAGAGAAAACCATAGCCAATCATAAAATTAATCCATATAATAAGAAAGAGATAGAGGCAGTACGGAGCAGGCTCTATAGCGCCGAAGCTCTTGGAGGATCTTAAATATATTATAGAAAAATATTCCCTATACAGCCATTGAACCCCAAGCCCAAAGTTGTTATACTGGTAACAACAGAGGGCTGTTTTTAATGTTGTTTATTAGAAATACCAGCAGGCTGTAAAGCGGGCCATAAAAGGACGGTGTAGATATGGCAAGAACCGTGGGAATCGGGCATCAGGATTTTGAGTGGTTGATTACAAATGATAATTTTTATATAGATAAAACAAAATTTATTAAGGAATGGTGGGAAAGCGGAGATTCCGTAACACTAATCACCCGTCCCAGACGCTTCGGGAAGACCCTGACCATGAGCATGACAGAGCAGTTCTTTTCCATAAAATATACAGGACGAGGAGAGCTGTTTGAAGGACTGACTATCTGGAAGGATGAAAAGTACAGAGAATTGCAGGGGACTTATCCTGTGATAAGCCTTTCCTTTGCCAATGTAAAGGAAAACAGCTATGAAAAGGTTCGCTATCGGATCTGTCAAGTACTTCGCGATTTATATATACAGAATTATTTCCTTTTGGAGGGGGAATTGCTGACCCCAGGGGAGAAGGATTACTTTAATCGGATATCAGAAACGATGAATGAGGGGGATGCAACGATGTGCCTTCATTATTTATCTTCTTTTCTGTTCCGTTACTACAATAAAAAGGTAATTATTCTTTTGGATGAATATGATACTCCCATGCAGGAGGCCTATGTAAATGGGTATTGGGAAGAACTGGTATCTTTTACCAGTAGCCTGTTTAATTCAACCTTTAAGACAAACCCCTATCTGGAGCGGGCCATTATGACCGGTATCACGCGGGTGAGCAGAGAATCCATCTTTTCCGATTTAAATAATCTCAAGGTAGTGACGACTACCTCAGATGAGTATGCGGATTGCTTTGGCTTTACGGAGGCGGAGGTTTTTGCGGCATTGGATGAATTTGGGATGTCTGACAAAAAGCCGGAGGTAAAAAGGTGGTATGATGGTTTTGTATTTGGCAGCCATCCGGATATCTACAATCCCTGGTCTATTATAAATTATCTGGATACAGGAAAGGTAAGAGCTTATTGGGCCAATTCCAGTTCCAACAGTTTGGTGGGAAAACTGATTCGGGAAGGAAATAAAGAGGTGAAGCAAAGGCTGGAGGGCCTGCTGCGGGGCGAGGCCTTTCGGGTGGAGATTGACGAGCAGATTGTTTATGGAGAATTGAATACAAAAAGAAATTCGGTCTGGAGCCTTCTTCTCGCAAGCGGCTATCTGAAAGTTCTTCAGGTGGAATATGTAGAAGAGACAGGCCGCTGGTACTATACTCTGACCCTGACAAACCGTGAAGTGCGGATGATGTTTGAGAACATGATTCGGGGTTGGTTTTCGGAGCAGGATGAAAACTATAATGACTTTATCAAGGCATTGCTGTCCAATGATTTGAAGGCCATGAATTACTATATGAACAAAGTAACTCTTGCTACATTCAGCAGTTTTGATGTTGGAAATAAACCTTCGGAAGCTACAGAACCAGAACGCTTCTATCACGGCTTTGTACTGGGACTACTGGTAGAACTTCGCGGGCGCTATACCCTGACCTCCAACCGTGAGAGCGGATTTGACCGATATGATGTGATGCTGGAGCCCAAAAAGGATGACGATGGAATCATACTGGAATTCAAGGTACAGGATATGGATGACGAAAAGGAGCTTACAGATACCGTGAAGGCGGCTCTGCAGCAGATAGAAGCGAAGAAATATGAGTCTATCCTTGTGGAAAAAGGAGCTCCAAAAGAGAAGATACGCAAGTATGGATTCGCTTTTTGCGGAAAAAAGGTTTTGATTGGTTGATAAGATATATTTTTAAGAAATACCAGAAGGCTGTAAAAATGGGCCATGAAAGGACGGTACACACATGCCAAGAACCGTAGGAATCGGACACCAGAATTTCGAACAATTGATTACCAATGATAACTTCTATATAGACAAAACCGGCTTTATCAAAGAGTGGTGGGAAAATCAGGATATGGCAACCTTAATCACCCGCCCCAGACGTTTTGGAAAGACTCTGACCATGAGCATGACAGAGCAGTTTTTTTCTGTGAAATATGCCGGACGTGGCGATTTATTTGAGGGTCTTACCATCTGGAAGGAAGAAAAATACCGGAAGCTACAGGGAACCTATCCGGTTATTTTTCTAAGCTTTGCAGATGTAAAAGGTGCTGATTTTTGCATTTCCCACAAGCTGATATGTGAACTGATAGCCAGAGAGTATGCCAGAAATGTATTTCTGCTGGAGGGTGAGTGCCTTACAGAACAGGAAAAAGAAGCTTTTCAAAGAAAAACAAAGGATATGGGGGATGTGGATGCCGTACTGGCGCTGAATCAGCTGTCAGAATATTTATTCCGTTACTATGGCAAAAAAGTCATTATTTTGCTGGATGAATATGATACGCCCATGCAAGAGGCCTATGTGAATGGCTATTGGGATGATATGGCTACATTTACCAGAATCCTTTTTAACGCTACCTTTAAGACAAATCCCTATTTAGAGCGTGCCATCATGACAGGAATTGCCCGAGTGAGCAAGGAATCCATTTTCTCGGATTTGAATAATCTTACGGTAGTGACAACCACATCTGACGCTTATGCAGAGTGTTTTGGATTTACGGAGCCAGAGGTTTGGAAGGCTCTGGAGGAGTACGGACTTTCAAAAGAGCAGGAAGCAGTAAAAAGATGGTATGATGGATTTATCTTTGGAACACATCGAGACATCTATAATCCTTGGTCTATCCTGAATTTTTTAAAAACAGGGAAACTTTCCGCCTATTGGGCCAACACCAGCAGCAACAGTCTGGTAGGAAAATTAATTCGTGAGGGCAGCCGGGAAGTAAAGGAGACAATGGAGGATTTGCTGGAGGGAAAGACACTTCGGATAGAACTTGATGAGCAGATTGTGTACGGAGCGCTGGAAGGGGATGAAAATGCGATCTGGAGCCTCCTGTTAGCCAGCGGCTACCTAAAGGCGGAGAGCTACACCTTTTGCGAGGAATACGGCAGTGAGGAGTATGAGCTGGTTTTGACCAATCGGGAAGTGCGGAATATGTTTCATAACCTGATCAAGAGATGGTTTAAGGAGGATCGGCCTTCCTACAACGGATTCATTAAGGCTTTATTGTGCGGCAACCGAAAGGAAATGAATATTTATATGAATAAGGTTGCATTAGCGACCTTCAGTTCTTTTGACACAGGGAAAAAGCCTTCGGAAGCTACAGAACCAGAACGCTTCTATCACGGCTTTGTACTGGGACTACTGGTAGAACTTCGCGGGCGCTATACCCTGACCTCCAACCGTGAGAGCGGATTTGGCCGATATGATGTGATGCTGGAGCCATGCGGGAAAGAAGACCCGGCAATCATATTAGAATTCAAGGTACATGAGCCAGACGAGGAGAGGACATTAGAGGAGACGGTACAGTCTGCCCTCACCCAGATAGAAGAGAAACACTACGCCGCCGCCCTGGAGGCTAGGGGAATTGAACCGGAACGAATCCACAAATACGGCTTTGCCTTTGAAGGCAAAAAAGTTCTCATCGGATAAAAATGTGCAAGTAACCACAAAAAACGGAGGACAAATATGAACCCTATTATAAGAAAAGACTGCGAAGACTTATACAGAGAGCCCGGCATAGACTGGCCAAGCCTTAAGAACACCACAGTTCTCATCACCGGCGCCTACGGAATGCTGCCGGCCTATATGCTATGGATGCTCATCTATCTCAACGAATACCAAAACTACCACATCCACATCCATGCCCTATGCCGAAATGCGAAAAGAGCAACCGCCGTATTCGGAGCCTATGTAAACAAAGAGTATTTTAACCTGCTTCTAACCGACGTCACAGAACGCTTCCAGGTCGAAGGTCCTTTGGACTACATCATCCACGCGGCCAGCACCTCAGGCTCCCAATATTTTGGCCAGGACCCCGTAGGCGTAATCATGCCCAACGTGCTGGGAACCAAAAACACCCTGGAACTTGCAAAAGAAAAACAAGTCAAAGGCTACCTCTATTTCAGCAGCAGCGAGATTTACGGAAAGATAGAGAAGGAAACCATCGAAGAGCAAGACTGCGGCTACCTGGACTCCATGGAGTTAAGAAGCTGCTACGGAGAGAGCAAACGCCTGGGTGAAAATCTCTGCAAAGCCTACAGCTGCCAATACGGCGTCCATGCATCTGTAGTCCGCCCGGCCCAGACCTTTGGCCCAACCATAGATCTTGAGCGGGACAAACGCGTCCACTCCGGCTTCGTATCAAACATATTAAATAAGGAAGCCTTACTGATCAAAAGCGACGGACTCGCCTCCCGAAACTTCTGCTACCTCTACGACGGAGTCTCCGGATACTTCCAAGTCCTCCTTCACGGAGAGCCGGGAGAAGCATACAATGTCTCAAACCCCGCCTGCCAGGTGACCATCCGTGAGCTGGCAGAGCTTCTGGTGAGAACCTTCCCCGAGAAGCACTTGCAGATAACCTACGCCAACCACGACAACCTATATCTGGAGAACCCCTACAAAAAGCAAAGCCTCATAACCGTAGACAAATTAAAGCAGCTCGGATGGACCCCTAAGATCTCCCTAGAGGAAGGCTTCCGAAGAACCGTAGAAAGCTTTTCTGCTGATTTGTCCGGCAACAGAGGAAAATAAACAAGCTCCGTCCGTCTGAAAAACAGGAGCAGCGAAAGGAATCGAAGAAAAAATGAAGACAGAAGAAATAGCCATCTACGGAGCCAGAATGGTTGCCATGAGCGTATACCACGCCATAAAAACCCTATACCCAAACTGCAAGGTCCTGGCCTTTCTGGTAACAGACAAGGAAAACAACCAACCCTCCATAGACAAAATCCCCGTCCTCTCCCTGGAGGACTTCCATCAAAAAGAAGTCAAAATCCTCATAGCCGCCCAAGACAACTACCACCAGGAGATCGCCGCGGCCCTAGAAAAAAGAGGAATGCACAACTACCTCCCCATCACTGCAGCCACAGAAGCCAAACTAATGGAACAATACGAACAAAAGACAGAGAAAATCCCCTTCCTCCACACCCTGCGGCAGGGAGAACAAAAAGCAAACCTGGCCGTCTACCTCTCCAAATTCCACAAAGACCGCCCAATCCGAACCCCCTTTGAGCTCAAAGACTGGATGCATCCCATCCAATCCGGCGCCGCCCTCACAGACATCTCCGTCTGCGAACAAAAAGACAACATCGGAGAAAACATCTCCCAAAAGAACGGAAACTACAGCGAACTAACCTCCATGTACTGGATTGGAAAACACGCCGACGCCGAATACCTAGGCCTCTTCCACTACCGAAGACTGTTAGAACTTTCCGACGAAGACCTATACCGCCTTCCAGAAAATAACATAGACGTAATACTGGCATACCCAGCCATCTACTACCCAAACATATACGCCCACCATCAATACTATTTATCAGAACAGGATTGGAATGCCATGAAACAGGCATTACAAGAACTGGAGCCAACCTATGCCAAAGCTTTACCAAAGATCTTTGGAGAAAAACTCTTTTACAACCACAACATACTAATTGCAAAAAAAGAAATTTTTCGCAACTACTGCAACTGGCTCTTTCCTATCTTAAAGCGAACAGAAGAATTAAGCAAACCGAAAGGCTGCGAAAGATCAGACCGCTACATCGGCTACCTAGGAGAAAACCTCACCACCCTATACTTCCAATACCACAAAAAAGACTTCAACATTGCATACACCCCCCGCCACATGCTAATATAAGCAAAAACGTACCGGCGCAGGGGAGGAGGGCCGCCCCGACCAGGGGTGGCGGTTCTTGCCCGGAGCCTGCACAGCCTTCCGGCCTAGCCAAAATCCAAAATCTCACCAAGGCGCCTGCTTGATGCCTCCCGGCTAATTCCAATTCCCAGCCCCTATCACCCTTCTTCCTGAGAAGCCCCAGAATCCGCTTCTGTAGTGCGTTCCTCACCCGAATCCTCCACAGCAGCCCCCTGCGGCTCCTTCGGCACAAACTTCAAAAAATAGGCATAAATATCCACCACCGCCTGATAAAGCTCCTCCGGAATCTCCGCTCCCAGATTCAGCTGCGTCAACACCGTAGCCAGCGAATTATCCTCATACACCGGCACCCCATTATCATTAGCCACCTCCACGATCTTCTCCGCAAGATATCCCATCCCAGAAGCCACAATCACAGGAGCCGCATTCCGATTCTCATCATATTTCAAAGCAACCGCTTTTTTATTCATAACCTCATTAAATCGTGACATTGACCGAATTCTTCCTTTCAAAAATCTTGGGGAATACCGAAGACACAGGAATAGACCCTTTAGCCTGCTCCACCCCCAGATATTCACAGTTCAAGCCGTTCCGCTCCAGAATCTCCCCCATCCCCTTCTTAATATCCGACTCAAAGGACGACAAATTCTCCGGATAGAAAAGCCGCATACTGATATTCTCCTTCTCATACACCATCAAAAGATCAAAAAACCCAACATCCTTAATATCAAATTTGATAAGCAGCTTCGACGTCCTCTCCTTTGGGTCAGAAGAAGCGCTCCCCTCCTCATCCGGATCGATCCACATCTCCGAAAACATCAGCTGCCCATTCAGCTCAATGGGAAGCATCAAATGAAGCACCGGCATATACACACTCTCGTTGACCAGCATAGCATTCACCACATTTTCAAAAACCTGCCGGTTCTCAAGCCCCGCATCCCCTCGAATGCCGCTCTCCACAATCCCCAGAAACTTATCCGCCCACGCACTCTTACCTGCAGCCTTATCAAAATTCATCCGCAAAAGAAGCTCCCGCAGCTGCTCCTCATCCATGCCCTCAAAGATTTTCTGAAAAGAGGGAAACTTCAGAAGATTCTTGAAATCCGATATCAACTGATCCAGATCCCCGTTCTCATACCTGGCCGCATTGTAGGTAAGCTGCGTCACCAGATCCCGCAAAGACCCCATATTCCGGGTCTGAGCGATATATTTTGCCAAAAAGGGAATAATATCCTGCTGTAATCTTGCCGTATTCATCCCCGTATCCTGAGGCCCCCGGTGATTCAAGCCCCGGGACAGCTGATCCAGCATTTCCCGCTGATCATGGAACATATACTTCTTAATATCATTCAGAAGATCCTTCATATTCTCCATCAGATGCTTCCCGGAGGACATATCAGAATAACGCTTTAAAAAAGCCAGAATAGCAGTCCGCTGCTCCACGGTAGGAGCGTTATTGAGAGCATCCCGCATCAGCGCAAAAAAAGGCCCCTGAAAACGGACGGATCCCGACAGCTGATTTTTGAGAAATTCCACAAGCTGTGCATCCGTCATCTTCAAAAGCTGGAAAAAACTGGAAATATCCTCCGCCGTGTCGGCCCCGATGCCTGCCTCCACCAGATTGGCCATGCCGCCGAACATAAGCCTGGACATGGTGTCCGTAAGCTGCGGGGTATCCCGAAGAAGCTGTACAAAGGCTCCGAAATTGGAATCGTAGTTTGCGCTCAGCTGAGCGCCGCTCTGGGAATTGGCATCACTTCGGTTGTCGGGACGCACCACCCGGTTTGGATCCACCGGATTCTGAATCTGCATTTTATCCGGCTGATTCTGGGCATTATTCCTTACATTATTTTCGTAGCCTGTGGGCGGAGTGGTCACTCGTAAAATATTTGCCATTTTTTTCTCCTGATATCATAAATTTCTCTTATTTTTTTATAAATATCTTCCGATATATAATATATATATCAAAATAAGGTGGTGCTAATATTATGGACAATGGTATGGACAACATGTTGGATATGTATCTTTTCGAAACAAATTCATTACTTGAGCAGTTAGACGAGCTGTTAATAGAGGCAGAGAAGAATGAAGAGTTCACCACGGATGATGTCAACGAAATCTTTCGGGCTATGCACACGATCAAAGGATCGTCTGCCATGATGGAATTCAATTCTCTGATGACAATTGCCCACCGGATTGAAGACCTGTTTTTCTTTGTCCGGGAAAACGGTATTGATTCCCTGAACAGTACGGATAAGAGCGAATTGTTTAATCTAACGTTCAAGTCCACGGATGTACTCCGGGGCGAGGTTGAAAAGCTGGAGAACAACGAACCTCTTACTACTAATATCGACAGTATTACTTCAGAAATTAATAGTTTTCTGAATAAAATTAGCGGCACGGAGGAAGCGGAAGCTCCCGTACAGGAGGAGACGCCGGAGGTGAAGGCGCCCGGCGGAAGTGAGTCGGCACAGAAGCTTGTGGAGTCTCTGGGAAGCAAGTGTCCCTTCTTCCTGCAGATCTTCTTTGACGAGGGCTGCGGGATGGAGAATTTGCGGGCCTTTATGCTGGTGAACGCCCTTCACGGAACAGAGCTGGAGTTCGAATTCTACCCCGAGGACGTGGAGAGCAACGGAGCTACCAGCGAGGCCATCATTGACCATGGCTTCTTTGTGGGTCTTCACACCGAGGAGGATGTGACAAAGGCCATTGCCGTGGTGGAAGAGCAGGGAAGCATCCAGACCTATGAGGTCATTCATCCGGAAGTGAAGAAGCAGGAGGAGCCGGCCAAAGAGGCGTCCGCGCCAAAGGCCACGGTTCCGGTTGCAGAGCCGGTCAAGGGAAGCACACAGCCTGCAGGGAAGGAAGCCACCGGCGCTCAGTCCCAGCATGCCAAGCAGAGTCTGCTCAGCGTGAATTTGTCCAAGCTGGATGCGCTGCAGGCGATTGTGGGAGAGATTGTAATTACGGAGTCCATGGTAGCCTCCTCTCCGGAGCTTCAGGGCTTAAAGCTGGATACCTTCCTTAAGAATACCAGGCAGCTTCGGAAGCTTACGGATGATCTTCAGGATATTTCCATGTCCCTTCGGATGGTATCCATCTCCGGAACCTTCCAGAAGATGAACCGGATTGTCCGCGATATGAAGAAGGCATTGAATAAGGATGTGCGCCTGACCATCATCGGTGAGGACACGGAGATTGACAAGACCATCGTGGACAGCATCAGCGATCCCATTATGCACATTGTGCGTAATTCCATGGACCATGGAATCGAGACCACAAAGGAAGAGCGGATTGCCGCCGGCAAGGATCCCCAGGGTGAGCTGATTCTGTCGGCATCCCATACGGGCAGTGAGGTGATCATTTCCGTTTCCGACGACGGTCAGGGAATGGATACGGAGAAGATTCTGGCCAAGGCTGCCAGGAACGGCCTTCTGACCAAGCCGGAGAGCGAGTATTCCAAGAAGGAGATCCTGTCTCTTCTGATGCTTCCGGGCTTTTCCACCAACGAAGAGGTGACGGAGTTCTCCGGCCGGGGCGTTGGTATGGATGTGGTAAAGAAGAACGTGGAGAGTGTAGGCGGAACCATCAGCATTACCAGTGAGCTGGGGCAGGGAAGCTGTACTACCCTGAAGATTCCCCTGACCATGGCCATTGTGGATGGTATGGAGATCCGGGTGGGCAAGACGATTTTCACCATCCCCATTTCCAATATCCGTCAGTCTATCAAGATTGCCAGGGAGAATGTGCTCCACGATGCCAAGGGCAATGAGATTGTAAAGATTATGGATGAGTTCTATCCGATCATCCGTCTTCATGAGTTCTACAACATCGAGCCGGAGGTGACTCAGATTGAGGACGGGATTCTGATTTGGGTAGAGGCGGGAGATCACTCCTACTGCATGTTCGTGGATGAGCTTTTGGGAGAACGCCAGATTGTGGTAAAACCGCTTCCCTCCTATTTGAACAGCTTCAATATCAAGGATTACGGAATCAGCGGCTGTACCATCCTGGGAGATGGAAACATCAGTATTATCCTGGAGGTTATGAACCTCTATAATGCAGCGAATGTATGATGACATACCATAGTTCGGCGAAAGGCCGGGCTGTTACAACAATATAGATTTGGAGGTAAATACATGTCTACGGAACAGATGCAGAATACGAATTTGGATGACCAGGATATGATGACGCCGGAAGCCGATATTCCCATGGAGCGTTACCTGACCTTTCGCTCAGACGGCACAACCATGGGCGTCAGCACCGACTATGTGATTGAGATTCTGACGGATCAGATGATTACCGAGATTCCCATGGTGCCGGATTTTATCAAGGGAATCATCAATATGAGGGGGCAGATTGTGCCAATCATTGATATGCGGCTTAAGATGGGGAAGTTTGCCGATACCACAGATGCCACCTGCATCATTGTGCTGGATATTGATTCCTCCTGTGTGGGAATTCAGGTGGACGGTGTGGAACAGGTGCTGGATATTGACAAGAGCCAGATTTCCCCCATTCCAGTGGAGGATCAGCAGGGACTGGTGGACGGAATGATTTCTTTAAGCAGCCAGGAGGTGCTGCTGTTCCTGAACTGCCAGGAGTTAATTCGTACGTATTAAAGGATGAGCTCCCGGAGGCTTACGGCTTCCGGGAGTATGTCAAGTTATTTAGGAGGATATTATGCTGACAATAACAGAAAGCGATTTTCAACGTCTGATTAACTTTGTAAAAGCCAATTACGGAATTGACTTATCCAAGAAAAAGCAGCTGATCATGGGAAGACTCTCCGGAACCATTATGTCCATGGGCTTTAACAGCTTTAAGGATTATGTGGATTATCTTTTGAAGAATAAGAAGCCGGAAGATCTGGAGCTGATGCTCAATAAGCTTACTACCAACTATACGTATTTTATGCGGGAGGAGGCTCACTTCAAGTTTTTTACCGAGACCATCCTTCCCTATCTTGAGAAGACCAAGAAAAATAAAGTCTTAAGCATCTGGAGCGCTGGATGCTCCTCGGGAGAAGAGCCTTACACCATTTCCATGCTGCTGAAGGAGTATTTTGGGGCCAAGGGAGGTCAGTGGGACACCCGGGTGCTGGCTACGGATATTTCCAGGAACGCCCTGGGAGCGGCTCAGCATGCGGTGTACGATGAGAGCTCTTTAAAGGAGGTGCCGCCTACCTGGAAGACCAAGTATTTTGTCCGCACGGCGGAGCCGGGGATCTATGAGGTCTCCCCTGTGATTAAGAACAACGTGATTTTTAGAACCTTCAACCTGATGGAGCCCATACATTTTAAACTGAAATTTGACGTGATTTTCTGCAGAAATGTTATGATTTACTTTGATCAGGCTACAAAAGAGGCGTTGGTGAAGCGGTTTTATCAGGCCACCAATCCGGGGGGCTATCTTCTGATCGGCCACTCGGAAAGCTTGAATAAAGAAAATACACCGTACCGGTATCTGATGCCGGCAACGTATCGAAAGGAATAATTATGCTCAAGAAAATAAGAGTGTTTGTGGTGGATGACTCGATCTTTTTTCGGCAGACGCTGATCAACGATCTGAAGTCCCGCAGCAATCTGGAGGTCGTAGGCTTTGCGGCCAGCGCTCTGGAGGCCCGGACGAAGATTCCGACGCTGAAGCCGGATGTGATCACCATGGACGTAGAAATGCCGGGCTTAAGCGGAATTGACTTCTTAAAGGAGCTGCTGCCGAAGTATCCCATTCCGGTAATATTGGTTTCATCCTTGAATTTAAGCGTGTTTGACGCCCTGCACGCCGGTGCGGTGGACTTTGTGCAAAAGCCCAATATGGCCAAGGACTACAATGTCAAGAGCTTTTTCAACGTCTTGAACAGCAAGATTTTTATTGCCTCCCGGGCAAAGGTGAATGTGAAGCCCTCCCAGCCGGGCAAGCCTCAGACCGCCTCTTCTGCGTCTGCCGCGCCGGTGGGGGGAGCAACGGCAGCCTTCAGCTCCAACCTCTCTCAGATGGTTCAGAACACCATGCTCATCGCCATCGGCGCGTCCACAGGAGGAACGGAGGCTACCCTGGAGGTGCTCCAGAGACTGCCGGCGGATATGCCGGGCATTGTGGTGACTCAGCATATGCCCGAGGGCTTTACCAAGATGTATGCGGAGCGGCTCAACCGCATCTGCAAGCTCGAGGTAAAGGAGGCCGAGAACGGAGATCGGGTCCGCCGCGGGTTGGTGCTCATTGCTCCGGGCGGAGCCCTGCAGATGCGCGTGGAGAAGGACTTGAAGGGCTTCTATGTGTCCTGTCAGCCGGGAGAGAAGGTGAACGGACACCGTCCTTCCGTAGATGTGCTCTTTTCCTCCGTGGCCAAGAAGGCGGGGAAAAATGCCGTGGGTATCATTATGACCGGCATGGGCCGGGACGGAGCAAGCGGGCTTTTGGAAATGCGCAAAGCCGGAGCCTTCACCATCGGCCAGGATAAGGAGTCCTGTGTGGTGTACGGCATGCCCATGGTGGCCTATGAGATCGGGGGCGTCTGCACCCAGGCCTCCTGTACCAATATTTCCAACGTACTTCTGAATCAACTGCGAAAAATGTGATTTTAAGAGGGTCTGTGCAGGGAAACTCCCGGTTTTTTGGGAGGAGCCCGGCGCGGACCTCTTTGAATTCACGGAAATTTTATGAACTCTTTTGTTATGTTTTTCTTGTTTTTGCCGATAAATAAAATAAGAAGCAGGATGGAGTTATCTCTGAAAGGAGTTTATGTATGAAAATAACGTTAAATAATATAAGTCCATACCGTATGGAGACCGTTGGACACGCAAGAACCGACGGCAAGGTCTCCGGTGGACCGAAGGGGAATTACGATGCCCTGACCATTCAGTCCAGCTCCCGACAGATTCAGGAAAAGACCTTCTCAGAGGCTCTGTCAAAGCAGGTAGTATCGGATGCCCGGCAGGGTGCGCCTGCGGATAAGGTGGAGGCGGTCCGCCGTCAGGTGGAGGCAGGGACTTACCGGATAGATCCCTATGCAATTGCATCCCGGATGCTGGTGAGCGGGGAGGCTTTTGCCCATGGCTGATTTGTCCGCTTTTCAGGAATTGATAGAACAGTTTATCGCACTCTTTGACCGGATGATTCCTTTGGAACAGTCAAAGCTTGAGGTGGTGAGCCGCAATCAGGTGGCCCGGCTGGAGGAAATTATCAAGAAGGAACAGGCGGAGATTATGACTCTGCGGGGACTGGATCAGAAGCGGGAGCGGATGCAGGAGGATTTGGGGTGGAAGGACTTGTCCTTCCAGGAGATCTTAAAGCAGCTGTCGGAGGAGCAGCGGCCCAAGGTGAAGCAGCTTTTTGATGAGCTCGCCAGCCGGGTGACCGCTTTTCAGTCCGTAACGGAGAGCTCTAGGACCTTGATGGAGGTCAATCTGCATACGATCAATCAGATACTTGCGAAGCATACGAGGGGAGCTCAGACCTATGGAGAGGATGGTTCTGTGAAGACAGGACCGGCTCATTTTACCGATCGAAGGATATAAAGGAGGATTTTAGGCTATGATGCGTTCAACCTTTGCCGGGTTTACCACAGCGACCCTTGCTCTAAATGCAAGCCATCGGGCCCTGGAGGTAACCGGACAGAACATTGCGAATATTAACACACCAGGCTATACCAGACAGCGTCTGGATATTCAGAGCCTGTATCTTAAGGGCGGAGAGTACTACAATTCCCATCCCAATGCAAGAATCGGCTTTGGCGTGGAGATCACAGGCGTTTCTCAGCTTCGGGATCCCTTTTTGGATACCCAGTACCGGCTCCAGATGTCAAAGCTTGGCACCACGGACGCTCAAGTGGCCGGCTATGAGAAGCTGGCGAATATTCTGGATGAGACCAATGACAAGGGAATCAAGACGGCCTTAAGCGATCTGGCTTCCCAGCTTCAGAAGCTGGCCCAGAATCCCAACAGCAAGGAATACGATTCCATGGTGCGTTCTTCCAGCCAGATTCTTCTGAATCTCTTTCATCAAAATGCCACGGATCTTGGGGAGGTTCGTACGGATCTGACCAATGAGCTTCGGGATACCACGGTGAAGGATCTGAATAAGATTCTGGATAATATCGCAGAATTAAATGAGAGCATTAAGAACAGTGAGATTCTGGGAAATCCTGCCCTGGAGCTTAAGGATGAGCGAAACGAGCTCATTGATGAGCTGGCAAGCTATCTTCCCATCTCCACCAAGTATCGGGATCACGATCTGGGCGCAGGCTTTACGGTGGAGGAGCTGGATATCTACTTTACGGATACGGACGGTACGCGGTATAAGTTGATCTCCGACAATCGGGTAGGTGAGATTTCCGTGAATGTGGATAATCAGCCGGCGGAGCTGTTTGTTACGGACTGCAACGGAGTCGGGCCTACGGAGATCACCGATACCATTGGCGACGGTGTGCTGAAAGGAACCTTGGATATCCTCAATAAATCCGGCGGGTTTGATGAGCCTCCTTCGGATGTGCGGGGAATCGGATATTACGAGAAGTCCCTAGATTCTCTGGTTGCCACGTTGGCGGAGACGCTGAATGGTTTGAATAAAACTAAGGATGCGGCAGGTAATCCGGTAGACAATCCTCTTTTTGAGCCTATCGATAATACAAAGCCCATCTCAGCCGCTAATATTAAGATTGCGGACGATTGGGCTAACGGAAAGTACGGAATTACCATTTCCAATGTAGAGGTGCCAAACGGACAGGGAGGCAACAATACAGGCGCTACGGCGGACGAGAATGTTTTGAAGATGATTCAGGCACTGTCGGCCGATCGGGAATTTAAGTACAGCTATACCGATGCGGCAGGCGCTAATCAGGAGATAGACTTTTATAAAGGAAACTTCTACAACTGTTTCGTCAATATGGAGAACATTCTGAACATTGACCTGAAAGCCGGCAATAATACCCTGGAGAATAAGATTACGGTGATTAACCAGACTTCGGACTTGAAGGACTCCATTTCCGGCGTGTCCCTGGATGAGGAAGGAATCAATCTCCTCCATTATCAGCAATCCTACTCGGCGGCGGCCAGACTGATGACCACTTTAGACGAGGCTCTGGATAAGCTGATCAACGGAACCGGAGTGGTAGGACGATAAGCAGGAGGGAATCAAAGTGAGAATTACAACAAGTGCATTAATCAGAAATTATAAATCCAATTTGAATAAGTCCATCACCAACCTGGACCTGGCCCGGACGAAGGTTATGACGAAGCGCAACTTTACCAAGGGTTATCAGGATCCCACCGGTGCGGTGCGGGAATCGGCCCTTAACTGGAAGTATGACAGGAATCAGGATTACATTGACGCCATCGACGACGCGCAATCCTTCCAGGATGCCCAGGAGGATTCCATCACCCAGATCAATAAGCTGGCTCGCCAATTAAGTAAGCAGTATGGATTGGAGGCCATGAACGGTACCAACTGGACCCATGATGTGCGCAAGACCTATGCGGCGGCCTTCCGGGAAGCTCAGAAGTCCATGACCATGAGTATGAATGCTTCTTACAGCGACCGGTTCGTCTTCGGTGGAGCGGACGGAGGGCATACTCCTTTTGAACTTAAGGAAGAGAATGGAGTAACGAAGCTTTTTTATCGAGGACTAGATGTAAATGATCCGGCTAATCAAGCAAAGCTGGATGAGATGGCAGGCGAGCAGGTATTTACGGATTTGGGCTTCGGTTTAACCATGGATGGCGATAAGGTAGCCAATTCCAGCGCCTTTAATACGGCTCTTCCGGGTATTAATGTGGTAGGCTACGGCCAGGATGCCAACGATACCAGCAACAATCTTATCGTCCTGGCGGGACAGCTGGCCGATGTTCTGGAAGCCGAGGACTTTGATACGGAAAAATATACGGAGCTTCTGAACGCCTTTGACGGCGGCAGAACCCGTCTTTTGGATAACCTGACCACCATAGGAACCAGGACCAACTTCCTGGAGACCACCAAGGACAGACTGGAGGATCAGCAGATCAACCTGACAGAGCAGTTTGACAATGTAGTGAACGTGGATATGGCGGAGGCAATCACAGAATTCTCCTGGGCCCAGTACGCATACAATGCGGCCCTGAAGATAGGAACAAATATTTTAACGCCGTCTTTCATTGATTTTATGAGTTGATCGGGCGAGTTGAATTTTAACATGGTTTGGAGGGGAAGCATGGTATGAAGCAGCTAATTAATATAACAACCGTACCGATTCAGTACGAGTTAAAGGTACAGAATGCACGATTGCAGTACAAGAATTCAACTGCAGAGGTGGAGATTAGCCGGGACAAGGGCGGGATGACCATTAAGAGCCGTCCGGTAAAATTAAATATTGATTCCTTTGAAGCTCGGAACTCCGTGGTTCCTACCACGGCCAGAAGTGTGGCCCAGACGGCCCAGAAGGGAAATCAGGTGGCTTATGAAGCGACTGCTCAGCTGGCTCAGGAAGGACAGCTGATGTTGAAGGCAAAGATCGGAGAGGATGTGCTGGGACAGATTTTTGCCAATCGTCTTTCGCAGCCCACGGGAGAGTTTGAGCTTGGCTTCACGCCCTCAGAGCCTGTGGATCTTAGCTACGAGGCGGGAGATCTCATTATCAACTACCAGATGGATAAGCTGAACTTTGATATGAAGGTGGCTAACGGAAACTTTGAGTTTATTCCAGGCGACATTGAGCTTTCCATCACACAGCATCCGGAGGTCAGGATTGAGTACATTGGAGGACCTATCTATGTTCCCCCAAGTGCAGATCCCAATTTTGAACCGTTAGATGTAAGGGCTTAGCAATAAGCCCTTTTTTCCTTTTTAAAAAAGCGGAGGTTTTCATGAAGATTAACAACAAATATTTTGGCGAAATTGCATACACGGCCCAGGAGACGATTTATTTTCCGGAGGGTCTCTTTGGCTTTGAGGAACAAAAAGAATTCCTGCCTATTCCCTTTGAAGAGAATTCAGATACCCTCATCTGCCTCCAGTCCCTTGATGAGGAGAGCTTAAGCTTTATTTTGCTGAACCCCTTTTCCTTTTTTGCGGATTATGATCCCAAGATTTCAGAGGCGGATCGCAGCGCCATCGGCTCTCCGGCCGATGAGGATATTTCCTACTATGTGATTGGCGTGATTCGGGAGGAGCTGTCGGACAGTACGGTGAATTTGAAAGCTCCCATAGCAGTGAACTTCCATACCCGGGACGCGCGGCAGATTATACTGGAGGATCCGGCTTATACCTTCCGTCATTCTCTGGGAGAGCAGAAAGGGAAGGAGGAGTAGTATGCTGGTCTTACAACGTAAAAAGAATCAATCCATTCTTATCGGTGATCAAATTGAGCTTTCCGTTCTGGAAATCGGATCGGATTGGGTGAAGCTGGCCCTCTCTGCTCCCAAGGATATCTCAATTCTGCGAAAAGAGCTGACAGAGGCGGCCAGGGCCAACCGGGAGTCCGCCGGCGTGAGCTCCCTGGATGCAGTGAAGAAAATTATCAAAAAAGAGGAAAAATGATACAATTATATTTTCGGTCATCTTTTGTGGGTGTTGTTGGATATAAGGTGAAAAATATTCAAATTTTCAGTTTATATCTGGCAATAACCCTTTATTTTTTGCCAAATCAAGGCAAAAAAAACGAAAAACCCATGATTTTTAAGGGAATTTCCAGCAATAATCATAACCTTTCCGAGGGGAGATTGGTTGACAATCGGAATTGGTTCATATATTATATAAAATAGTCATGGATTGAGAAAAAGGTACATATTTTAATAGAGAGTACCCAGGTACTCCATAAAGGAAAAGGGGTAGACATGGAATTTCATCAGACAGCCAGGCTGAATCCGTATGGGAATGGTATCTACGGTCAGCAGAGCATACATACGACGAATGAGAGGAGCTCTACTGTGGCAGGCTCCAGCTTTCGCGATGCCTTTCAGGGAGCCCTGAAGACCACGGAAAGCATGGAGAGCATCTTCCGGGAGGCCTCAGAGCGCTACGGCGTGGACGTAAATCTTTTGAAGGCCATCGGAAAGGCAGAGTCCGGCTTTAATCCCCAAGCAGTTTCCTCTGCAGGCGCCCAGGGGGTCATGCAGCTGATGCCGGCCACGGCCAGGTCCTTGGGCGTGGAGGACAGTCTGGATGCCAGAAGCAATATTATGGGAGGAGCCAAGTATATTGCAGACCTTCTTGAGCGGTATCAGGGAGACACGGTTCTGGCTTTAAGCGCCTACAATGCGGGCAGCGGGAATGTGGAGAAGTACGGCGGCGTCCCGCCTTTCAAGGAGACCCAGAATTATATCAAGAAGGTGCTGTCCTATGTGGGAGAGGATATGGATTTAAGCGGCGTGCTGACTGCGGGCGCAGGCGGCAGCGTTTCTTTGGCCGGAACGGATGCCTTATCTGCCCTTGGGCTGGGGGAGGCCGGCAGCGGACTGGCCTTTTGCCAGGAGGACGCCCAGTATCTGGTGGAGCTCATGCGGCTTCGCATGGAGAGCATGTTCCACAGCCAGGTATTTTCGGAGGATGAGGACGGCAGCGCAATAGATTCTCTCGTGTAAAAAGGCCTTCCTCATAAATGTGAAAAATCAGTTTTTTTGAAAAAACTTGGGACTTTTTGTTGAAAAATGACGGCGAAAGGTATAGAATGTAGAATAAGGTAAGATTACAGTGGGAAGAATTGCGTTTGGCAGTATATGCCATAGAGCAGAAGGGAAGATCAATTATGAATCTGATGTTTGGAAATTCGATTTCCATGACTTCAAAATCCTTGGATTTTTTGTGGGCAAAGCAGCTTACCATTGCTCACAATTTGTCGAATGTTGACACACCTGGTTATAAGTCAAAGTACGTAACCTTTGAGGATGAGTTTCGCAATCGTCTAAAGCTTGCTGATACGTCCGGGAATGCGGCGCGTACCCGCAGCATCATAGAGAATTCCTCTTATACGGTCAATGAAACAGAGAGCTCGGCTCGTCTGGATGAGAATAATGTGAATGCGGACGTCGAGGAAGTGGAGATGGCAAGAGCACAGCTCCAGTATCAGTATGTGCTTCAGGCTATCAACAGTGATTTTTCCAGGTTAAGAAGTGTGATTAAGGGGCAGTAGGCCTCATAGAACAGTCGATGGGATTACGAAAAAGGAATAAGGAGTTCTTATGGATGACATGTTTATAACACCAATCAATCTGACCCAGGGAGTGGGAGGCACAAGGAGTATCTCCGATGTATTCGGAGTGAAGGGAAACTTCTGGAACCAGGAGAAGGTGGATGAGGAAAACACCTCCCTGTTCGGCAGCATCTTCGGAGACATGATCAACAATGTGAGGGAGCTGGAGGACGACTATATGAAGAAGCAGTATTTGCTTTCCACCGGTCAGCTGGACGATCCCCACACGGTTCCCATTGCCGGATCAGAGCTTCAGCTCTCGGTGGATCTGCTGGTGCAGATGCGCAACAAGGCTTTGGAAGCGTATAATTCACTGATTACCATATCCATGTAAGCTCTTTAAGTGGAAACAGGAAGTACATCTTCTTGCACGTATTCTATGATGAGGAACGGAAGCGATGGCTTCTACACATATACGTACAGGCAGGTGTACTTTATGTGTTCTTATAAAAAATTGGATAGATTAACATAGAAGGGAAAAGAAACGGCCATGAAGGAAAGGATTGAGCAATTAAAGGCGGTTGTTTCTAAACTGGGAAGCAAGACAAAGCGAATCATTCTGGCGGGAGCTGCCGGCCTGATTGTTTTTGCCATTGTGGTGGCTTTGCTTCTCAACAGAAACCGTGGATTTGAAGTTCTGTTTTCCGGACTGAACACGGAGGAAGCGCAGCAGATCATCGGAAAGCTTCAGGAAATGGAAGTCGATTATCAGTATACGGGCAACGGAGAGATCCTGGTCCCGGAGAATATTTTGGATCAGACCAGAGCAAGCCTGGCCTTTGAGGGATATCCCAAGAACGGCTTCGGCTATCAGGTGTTTACGGATCACGCGGGGCTTATGACCACAGATTCCGACAAGGACCGCTATGCACTGTATGATCTGCAGAATCGTATCGCGGCGACCATCATGATCATTGACGGAGTGAAGGATGCCAAGGTGACCATCGCCCTCGGTGAGGAGCGCAAATACGTGCTTACAGAGGATGCCGTACAGGAGACAACCGGTCATGCCATATTGACCATGGAGGACGGAAGCACGCCCAGCATTGAGCTGGCCAAGGCTGTTCAGCGTCTGGTGGCCTCCGGCGTTCCCGGCCTGGACGCGGAGAACGTGGTGGTAGTGGACAGCAACGGCAATGAGATCAATACCTCCGAGGAGGAGAACGGTCTCACCAGCCAGGATACGGAAGAGATTGCAAGGATGGTGGAGGATCAGATCAGCGAGAAGGTGCTCCATGTACTGCTTCCCTTCTACGGAGAGGAGAATATCCGGGTTTCCACCAAGGCCCAGATTAATATGCAGACCCTCCTCCGTGAGACCATTACATATACGACGCCGGATAAGATCAACCAGGATGACAAGACAGGAATCGTTTCCCATGATCAGGGGACGGTGGAGATCTCCGGCACCAAGGATGCGGTGACCGGCGGCGTGGCCGGAGCCGAGACCAATGCGGATGTTCCCGAGTACAATACCGGGGAAGACGAGGAGGATGTGGAGGGCTACGGCGCCCGAAGCTGGGACAAAGAGTTTCTGGTGAACCAGATTAAGGAGCAGGGGCAGGTGACCCCCGGAGCCCTGGAGGATCTGACGGTATCCGTTGCCATCAACGGCGACAGCTACGGAAGCCTCACCGTGGGCGATCTGCGGGCTCTGGTGGGCAATGCGGCCGGTATTCCGGAGATTGACTGGAACAGTAAGATCTCCGTAGTCAGCGGTCCCTTCTACAACGCAACCTTCCAGCCGGAGGAGCCGGTAGAAGAGCCGGGTGTATTCACCAAGATGGTTTCCAGTCCTCTCTTCTATATTCTTCTGGTGGTTGTGCTGGTACTGTTGGTAGTGGCCACTGTGCTTCTCATACTGAACGGAAAGCGTAAGAAGAAAAAGGCGGCAGAGGAGGCAGCGGCGGCAGCCGCAGCAGCTGCGGAAGGAGATCCGGCAGCCATCCTGGAACAGATGCCGAGCTTTGACATCAGTAAGGAGATTTTGGAATTCCAGAATGACAGAGGCATGGAGCTGAAGCAGCACATCCGTGAGTTCACGGAGGAGAATCCTGAGATATCTGCTCAGCTTTTGAAGAACTGGCTGAACGGCGGGGGAGGCGAGTAACCATGAGCAGTGAAATGATAGAGGAGATCTCCTCGGAACAGAAAGCGGCGGCAGTGATTGTTTCCATGGGAGCCGACAAGGCCTCCCTGATCTATAAGCACTTAAGCGAGGACGATATCGAGAAGCTGACCCTGGAGGTGGCAAAGCTCAAGCACCTGGAGGCGGATCAGACGGCCGATATTCTGGATGAGTTCTACAAGTCCTGTATGACTCAGAAGGTGGTGACGGACGGTGGCATGGAGTATGCCCGATCCGTGCTGGAGAAGGCCTTTGGTGAGTCCACTGCCCAGCAGCTTTTGGAGCGGGTGACTAAGTTTCTGAAGGTGCGGCCCTTTGAATTTATCCGGAAGGCGGACCCAAAGAACCTGTATACCTTCCTGGCTCACGAGCGGCCTCAGACCATTGCGCTGGTGCTCTCCTATGCGGATGCGGACCAGGCGGCAGGGGTAATCAGCAATCTACCCAAGGATGTGTCCATCCAGGTGGTGGAGTGCATCGCCAGGCTGGAGAGCGTGTCTCCGGAGGCTATCAAGATTGTGGAAAGTCAGCTGCGGAAGCGGTTTGAGAATATTATGACCACCGATTACACGGCTATCGGCGGTATTGACTACATTGCGGACGTTATGAACAATATGGACCGCAGCAACGAGAAGTTTATTTTCGACGAGCTGTCTAAGCGGGATGAAGAGCTCACCGAGACCATCCGCAAGAAGATGTTCGTATTTGAAGATATCTTGAGCCTTGATAATCGTTCCATTCAGAGATTTATCCGGGACTGCGATGTCAAGGATCTGGTGTACGCCTTAAAGGGCAGCGACGAGAATGTCCGGCAGGTTATTTTTGCCAATATGTCCGGACGTATGGCAGAGAGTATCCAGTCCGACCTGGAGATTACGGTCAACGTGCTCCGGAAGGATGTGGAGGAAGCCCAGCAGAGAATCGTTGGCGTTATCCGAAGGCTGGAGGCTGCCGGAGAGCTGATTATTGTTAAGGGCGGAAAGGATGAGATCATTGTCTAGGGTTGTCAAAGGCAAGAAGGCAATTGATGTAACAGAGATGTATCAGTTCTTCTCTGACTTCGCCCTGGAGGAAGAGAAGGAGGAGGCGCCTGAGACGGAAGGATCTTCGGAGGAAGAGCCGGATCAGGAGGAGACCCTTAAGGCTGCCCGGGAGGAAGAAGCCCGGGAGCGGGAGGAGGCCAGTGAGATTCTCGCAAATGCCCGAAAGGAGGCCGATCAGCTTCTGGAGGACGCCAGAAGGCAGGCGGAGCTTCTCAGGGAGGAGTCCTTTGCCCAGGGGCATCAGGAGGGCTATGAGGCAGGCGTCCTTAAGGCCCGGCAGGAATGTGAGCAGCAGTATGAGGAGGAGGTTCAGGACTTCCGTACTCATGCGGCAGAATTTATGGACAGCATTCGTCTGGAGAAGAGCGCCCTTATGGAGAAGTATCTGGACGATCTGAAGCGCATTGTTCTCACTATTGCGGAAAAGGTGATTCATATCAGCTTAAGGTCCAGCGAGAATGTGATTCACCGCATGATCATCGCGGCCACCGACAAGCTGAAGAAGACGGAGTGGGCAAAGATCTATATTACCAAGTGCGGCACGGAGATTTCCATGGAGGCAGACGTGGAGTTTTTAAACGCCCTGTCTCATTTGTCGGACAATGTAAAGATTGTGGCCATGGACAGTGAGGAGGAGGGCATCTGCGTGATTGAGCTACCTGAGGAGATTATCGACGCCAGTGTGAGCACACAGCTTGAAAATATCAAGGATATTCTGAATAACGCCCGCATTTGACAGGACGGAAGGGAATGCACATGTTTACAGAGCTGCCGAATCGGATTGCCAATGCTGAGACTGTCAGCTACATAGGGAAAATCGAGAATATTGTGGGAATGTCCATGGAGGCTTCGGGCAACCGGGCCAGCATCGGCGACATTGCCATGATCTACAATGAGGATAAGAAGAAGCAGATTCCCGTGGAGGTGGTAGGCTTCAAGGATGGCCGCTGCCAGCTGATGGCCTACGAGAATATGAGCGGTATTTCCGCCGGAAGCTTTGTGCGCAATACCCGAAAGCGTCTTAAGATTCCCGTGGGAGAGTTCTTAAGAGGGCGCATCATCGACGCTCTGGGAAATCCCATGGATGATTTGGGACCTTTTGAGTCCCAACAGCATTATTATGTAGAGAGCCCTTATATCAATCCACTGACGCGTCCGCCTATCACGGACACTCTGGAGTTCGGCATCAAGGCCATTGACGGCCTGAACACCGTAGGGAAGGGGCAGAGAATCGGAATCTTTGCCGGCAGCGGTGTGGGAAAGAGCACCCTTCTGGGGATGATAGCGAGAAACGTAAAGGCAGATATCAATGTGATTGCCCTGGTGGGCGAGCGAGGCCGGGAGGTTCGGGAGTTTATCGAGAAGGATCTGGGGCCTGAGGGCATCAAGCGGTCGGTTCTGGTGGTAGCCACCTCGGATCAGCCGGCCATGCTCCGTATGAAGTGTCCCCTGGTGGCAACCACCATTGCGGAATATTTTAAGGATCAGGGCAAGGATGTACTGCTGATGATGGATTCCCTGACGAGATTTGCCATGGCCCAGAGAGAGATTGGGCTTGCTACCGGAGAGCCGCCGGTGGCAAGAGGCTACACCCCTTCCATTTACGCAGAGTTTCCGAAGCTTTTGGAGCGCAGCGGAAAGTTTGAGAGAGGGTCCATCACAGGAATTTACACCGTACTGGTGGAGGGAGACGATACCAACGAGCCCATCGCCGATACGGTCCGCGGTATTCTGGACGGCCATATCGTGCTCTCCAGAAAGCTGGCCAATGAGAATCATTTTCCGGCCATTGACATTGGAGCCAGTATCTCCCGTCTGATGGTGAACATTGTGCCGGAGGAGCATCAGAAGCTGGCCGCCAAAATGCGGGACCTCTTAAGCGTATACAACAAGAATGAGGATCTGATATCCATTGGAGCCTACAAGGCAGGGACCAATCCCAGGCTGGATACGGCGGTGGGAAAGATTGACGCCATAAACGAGTACCTGATGCAGCGGATTGCAGACAGCTATTCCATAGAGGAGGATCTGGCGGTTATGCGGAAGATTTTAAAGTAAATCTTCCCCGATGACAGAAGAAAGCGCCAAAGAGAGAGGATTATGAAGAAGTTTTACTTTGCACTGGATACGGTACTGAACTACAAGGAGCAGGTGCTGGAGAACCTTCAGGCAGAGCATGCCCGGATTATTGCGGAGCGTGTGGAGTGTGAGCGGGGAATCGCGGTGCTGGAGCAGGAACAGCGGGAATGCATGGATGAGCTGGAGGAAAAGAAAGCTTCTGGCATCAGCATTACGGATATGCAGACCTATGATCGCTTTCTCACCAGCCTTCGAAAGAAGATTGAGCGGGAGCGAGAGCGCCTTTTTGAGATTCTTCTTAGGGAGGAGCGCAAGCGGGAGCAGGTGGTCGAGGCCAGGAAGGAGACGGCCTCCATTACCAAGCTGAAGGAAAAGAAGCGGGCCCAGTATGACAAAGAGGTCCAGAAAGCCGATGAGCAGTTTATCGACGAGTTTGTGTCCAACAAGAGAGCCGTGGCTAGGGCATAGCCGCTTCCTTTTGGGAGGACAGCGCAAAAGCGCGTAATACTGCACAGCCATTCGAAAGAGGGCGGCAGTTTACGATAGAAGTTTTAAGGAAATGCCCGGCAGGTATCTATCGGATACCGGCAGGGGTAAATCATTCAGGAAAGGAGGGGAGAACCATGGGAAATGCAGCAGCCATCAAGGGCATGGATTCCGCTTTGCCTGCAGCAGGTGCAAGGAGTGCGGCGGCCAGACAGGTGGAGCAGACGGAAGGGGGCTTTCAGAAGCTTCTGAACAGCAAGTCCGAGGAGGATGCCGGCACAAAGGAGACCGAAAGCAAAGGGAAGGATGACAAGCAGGAGGTCGCCAAGGAGGAAGGGCCGAAGAAGCCGGAGTCAAAGGAAGAGCCGAAGGAGACGGAGGCTATGGCGCCGGAGGATACGGCCACTCTGGAGCAGGTTCAGGCAGCGCTTTTGTTCCAGATTCAGCCGGAGGCTTCTAAGATAGAGGCGGCGCCGGAGGAAACACCGGAGCAGGTAATGGAGCTTGGAGCTTTGGTGTCTGAGGAGACCCAAGAGACGCCCGTACAGATTGCCCAGCAGCCGATGCAGGCGGCCGTGCAGGAGACGGAAGCGCCGGAGGAAGCGGTGCAGATTGCAGCAGCGCCGGAGCAGGCAGTGATGCCAAAGGAGGAGACTTCCGATTTCCGGGAGCCGGAGGCAGAGCCTGGCATGGCAAAGCCAAAGGAAGTCCAGAAGACAGAGCTTCGGGAGCAGCCGGATAAGGAGGTCAGACCGGAGCAGCAGCCGCTGGAGAGTGCCCGGCCCGAGGTACAGCGTACAGAGCAGACCCCGGTGACCAGGGAGGTTCCCACAGAGCATGTATCGGTGAAGCAGCCGGAGGAGATCCCGGAGAAGGTACTCAACCAGCTTCTGGTGAAGACCACAGCAGGGATTCGGGAGTTTGAGATTCAGCTGGAGCCCTATGACCTCGGCAAGATTATCATCAAGGCAGCCTTTGGAAAGGAGCACGCCAGCATCTCGATTCTGTGTACGGAGCCCAGGACCATGGAGCTGATGGCAAAGAATGCCAGAGAGCTTGGAGCCATTATGGAAGAGAACCTGGGAACGCCTACCACCATCGTGGTAGAGGATAAGGAAGCCGGGTACTTAGAGCAGCAAAGGCAGAACAGCGAGGGAGGCAGCGGCAATCAGAGTCAGGAGGAAGCTTCCAAACGGCAGAATGAGAAGAACCAGGAGAAAGAGGGAATGGATTTCCTTCAGCAGCTTCGACTGGGATTGATTTAGAAAAGAGGTGAGACGAAATGGCAACAACAGGAGTGGAAGGCACTACAGATACCACCCGAGTGAATCCGGCCAATACCTATACCAGAAAGGATGTGCAGGCCAACAACAGCAGCCTGTCCATGGATGACTTCTGGAAGCTTCTGGCGGCGCAGCTTCGCTATCAGGATTCCAGCAATCCTATGAGCAACAGCGAGATGATGGGTCAGCTGACGCAGATGGCCACCATGAGCGCCATGGATAATATGTCCAGCACCATCACGGACGCAATGGCCAGCCTGTCGCAGATTTCACTGTCCTCCTACGCAACCAGCCTGCTTGGTCAGGAGATTACGGTGGTAGATTTGGATAAGCAGGGAAATCTCATCGGTGAGGTGACCGGCAAGGTGGAGGGCGTGGCCCTGACAGGAAGCAATCCCTATATCTATGTAAACGGAAAGTCCTACAGCTTGAGTCAGATTGTATCCATGGGTACCGTTCCCAAGAAGGATGAGGAGAACGAGGATGACGGCGAGAACAAGGACGAGTCCGAGGACCAGACCCAGACAGAGGCCGTCTAAGAGAGGCTTTGAGGGGGAAAGGCGGTGCAGAGTATGCTGCAGAAATTGAATCAGACCGTCAGCGTCCAGCAGCTTCGGCTGGAGCATGAGCAGCATTCTTCCATTGGCGCCAAACAGGGAACAACCGGATTCGGAGCGCTGCTCCAGAATGCACTGGAGGACAGCCAGAAGATACGGTTTTCCAAGCACGCGGCAGCCCGTGTGGAGCAGAGAGGGATCGAGGTGACAGACAGCCTCCTAAGCGATCTGAACCAGGCAGTGGGCAAGGCCAGGGAAAAGGGTGCAAAGGACGTGGTGGTGATTGGCCGGCAGGGAGCCTTTATCGTAAATGTTCCCAACAATGTGGTGGTCACGACCATGACGAGTCAGGAAATGAAGCAGAACATTTTTACCAATATTGACAGCGCTGTTCTATTATAAGCCGGACCATTTATGGAGGTTTGCTTTCCGGGCAGAAGTTCCGGAAAAAGAACAGCAAGAGGATATAAGTAAGGAAGGACGATATCAAATGGTTAGATCAATGTTTGCCGGTGTGTCGGGACTAAAGTCGCACCAGCAGAAAATGGACGTAATCGGCAATAACATTGCCAATGTAAATACCTGGGGCTACAAGGCTTATAGCTTTAACTTCCAGGATTCTATCTACAGTACCTCGATTCGAAGCTCAGGCGGCAATACGGCCGCAGGCGCTTACGGCGGACGGAACCCGTCCCAGGTAGGTTATGGTTCCTCCATGGCCTCCATCAGCTTCCAGTATACCACGGGAGCTCCCTCTCCTACGGATAATGATCTGGACTGTATGATTGACGGTACGGGACTTTTCATGGTGGGAAGCATGAACCGGACCGTGACGGATGTGAAGGCCTCCGGTCTGATGCTCACCAGAGTGGGAATGTTCACAGTGGATGATAACGGATATCTGGTGGACAGCAATAAGAATTATGTGTATGGATATGCCTTGAAGGAGGGCACGGGTATTCCCGAGGTACCGTGGGATTATGCGTCTTATTCATATAGTAACGCAACTCCAACTTTAGTAACGTCTACTGCGGATGGGAAAGTTGATATTACTATTTTGGGTGTGAGGGCAACGGTTAATAATAATCTCAGCTTGGAAGACAAAATCGATGCCTGGCGCAGAGAAGTGGCCAAAACTCCTGCCTTTGACAATTGGAATCTTGAAATTCTCAAGGTAAATGAGAATAACAATACGGTAAGCGTTCAGATTACTGCAAAAGAAGCAATGAAAGGTGTGGCTGGAAATACAGCGGCAAAGCCTTTTACTCCTGCTGCCGGTGATCCACAGCCAGTTCAGGAGACAGAGGGTGTAGATTATGTGGCAGCAATCGAAGCTGAATTTGAAGAGACCTTGTCCCCGATCAGAATCCCAATCGATGACCAAACCGGCTCCATGTACAATCTCCAAAGCTACAGCATCAGTGAGGACGGCGTTATCGTAGGCGTGGATCAGAAGAACCGTCCCATCACCATGGGCCAGCTTGCCTTGATTACCGTAGATAACCCCAACGGTCTGGAAAAGACCAGCGGCTATTACTTCAACATCGGCGACAATGCCGGCGATATTGAGATTGTAAAGCCCAACACCGGCCCCGGCGGCTTTATCCGCAGTAAATTCCTGGAGATGCCCAACGTAGACTTGGCGAATGAGTTCTCCAACATGATTACCTGCCAGAGAGGCTTCCAGGCCAACTCCAAGATCATCACCGTCACCGACGAGATGCTCCAGGAGCTCGTAAACATGAAACGTTAATATTTTTTCTAAGCTTTGGCTTCACCCTGGGGCTTATATGCTCCGGGGTAAAGCCATGAAAAAAGAGAGGGGAATACCCATGGTTATATTGACAAAGCTGAATCAACAGCGTATTGTAATCAACGAGGATCAGGTAGAGTGCATTGATTTGATTCCGGAATCTAAGGTTATTATGATGAACGGGCGTTTCCATGTGGTAAAGGAATCGCCGGAGGAAATTATTCAAAAGACTATCGAATACAAGGGAGCGATCAAAAGCATCCGTACAAATAAAGTATCAATAGAAGCATAAGAGGAGAGATAGCAATGGATTTGTCAACAATTATTGGAATCGTGCTTGGTTTTGCCCTGATTGTATGGGGAATTAAGATTCCACAGCTTCCCAACTTCTGGGATCCACAAAGTCTCGCTTTAACTCTGGGTGGCACTGTCTGTGCAGTTATTGCCAGTTTTCCTTTCAGCCAGCTCAAGCGGATGGGCAGCCATTTCAAGATACTGCTTCAGGGCAACCGTTACAATTACGGCGCGCTCATTGAGCAGATGGTAGAGATGGCGCAGCTGGCCAGACAGAACGGCCTCCTTTCCCTGGAGGAGAAAGCCAATGAGATTGACGATCCCTTTTTTAAAGAAGGTCTGATGCTCGTGGTGGACGCTACGGAAGAGGAAGAGCTCAGGGCCCGGCTCCAGAACGAGCTGGACAATATGGCGGACCGTCACGACGCGGGTGTTGCCATCTATGAGAAGGCTTCCGGCTACGCGCCGGCCTTCGGTATGATCGGTACCCTGGTAGGTCTGGTAAACATGCTGAAGAACATGAACGTGGATGAGGGAGGCGCAAGCTCCCTGGGCGCGGATATGTCCGTGGCTCTGGTTACCACCTTCTACGGCTGTATTTTGGCAAACCTGATCTTTGGACCCATAGCAAAAAAGCTGCGTATCCGCAATGACGAGGAGATGCAGTACCGGATGATTATGATGGAGGGTATTATCTCCATCCAGGCCGGCGACAATCCCAAGCTCCTTCGGGAGAAGCTTCTTTCCAACCTGGATCAGAAGACTCAGGCCAAGCTTCGCGACAGCGCTGGAGAGGGCGGAGGCGACGAAGGCGGCGGAAAGAAGAAGAAGGAAAAGAAGAAAAAGGAAAAGTAAGGATTTTGCAGGTTCCCGCCTTAGAGTCGGAACCGGAAACAGGGTGAAATTATGGCAAGAAAGCAAAAAGCTCCGGAGGAAGGCGCAAGCTGGATGGACACTTATGGCGACATGGTGACGCTGTTGTTGTGTTTCTTCGTACTTCTCTATTCCATTTCTACCGTAGACGCCATGAAGTGGGAGCTGGTGGTAAAGAGCTTCAACCCCAAGGCGGAGGAGGTCTCCCAGATTGTTATGGAGACGGAGCAGAATGAACAGGGAATGGAGGTTCCCGGCGGAACCGACGTACCCTTGGATGAGATTGAGGACTTTGAAGATCTGTATTATCTCCTCCAACAGGCCATTGCGGAGAATAATCTGGAAGGCGAAGTGGAATTGGAAAAGGGTGAGGGCTATACATTTATCAATTTTCGTGATAATATTTTCTTTGATGGGGACAGCGCGGTCTTAAAGGATGAGGGCAAGCAGATCCTGGACGCCTTTAACGGGGCGCTCAACAGCGTGAGCAGCACCATCGGAGAGATTCAGGTATTGGGTCACACCTCTCAGGCGGATCCGGATCGGCCCAACAATCCGGTGAACGACCGAGTGCTCTCCAGTGAGCGTGCGGCCCGGGTGGCGGCTTACATCCATCAGAACAGCCTGGTGGCTCCGGAGAAGATCATTGCCATCGGCTACGGACAGCATCGCCCCATCGCCAGCTTTGATACGGCGGAGGAGCGGGCCAAGAACCGGCGTGTGGAAATTTTAATTACCAAGGATGATGCGGTTGTGCAAAGCCTCGAAGAGTATTATAATGAGATCTATACCACAGACACAGAATAAGTAAAGGCGGGGAAGAGATGGCAGAGGTATTATCACAAAGCCAGATTGACGCGCTGCTGAATTCCATGCAAAATGGAGGCGGCGCGGAGGAAAAAAAGGAAGAAAAGCCTGAAATTAAATATAAAAAGTATGATTTCTACAGTCCGAAGAAATATACCAAGGATCGGCTGAAGATGCTTCGGACCATCTATGACAACTATGCCAGAATCGCCTCGTCCCAGATTAACGGCCTTTTCAAGGTTGCAAGTGAGGTAGAGGTCATCGGTGTGGAGGAGCAGAGATATTATGAGTTTGGGAACGCCCTAAGCGACACGGACGTGCTGACCATTGCCCGGGTGAAGCTTCAGGGAGAGGTACAGAAGGTTCCCATGCTGCTACATATCACACCTACGATTATGATCTCCATGATAGACCGGATGATCGGCGGACTGGGGACAGACAGTGTTCCCATGTCCTATGTGTATACGGACATTGAGTACGCCCTGTATCAGCGGATCATTCGTTATTTCCTGAATATCAACCGGGATGTATGGAACAGCAATGTGGGACTGGAGGTTGAGTTTGATCGCCTGGAGGAGAACCCCAGTATGTATCAGGGAGTCAGCGTGGATGAGGCTGTGGTGATCATTATGCTGGAGATCAAGATGCAGGGCTTAAGCGGGGTCTTGAATATCTGTATCCCGGGAACTCTGATGTCGGATATCTTCGAGGTCATTGACAGGACCAAGCATTTGGCAGATGTGGATGACACAGGCGTCCGCCAGAGCGACAAGGAGGATATTCTGGACAGCATCCGTAACTCTGAGCTGGATGTCATGGCACAGCTTGGAATTGCAAGACTTAGCCTGGATGACGTATACAACTTCCAGGTGGGCGACGTCATTAATCTGAATAAGCCCAAGGACTCCGATGTTACACTCCATATAGCAGGCCAGCCGTGGTTTGTGGGCCAGCTGGGTGTTCATAATAAAAATATGGCGGTAAAAATTCAGGAGCGTGTGGAAGAGGACTAGAGGAAGGCCTTACGCGCAACAAAGATTATGAAAAAGAAAGAGGTATGAGAGATGGCAAAGATTATGTTAGTTGACGACGCGGCATTTATGCGGATGATGGTGAAGGACGCCCTCACCAAGGCGGGCTATACGGATTTGATCGAGGCCCAGGACGGAGCGGAGGCAGTGGAGAAGTTCAATGCGGAGAATCCGGATTTGGTATTTATGGATATTACCATGCCCAACAAGGACGGCCTGGAGGCTTTGAAGGAAATCAAGGCGGCTCATCCCAACGCGAATATTGTAATGTGTTCCGCTATGGGGCAGGAGGCCATGGTAATCGAGGCCATTAAGTCAGGAGCCAAGGACTTTATCGTAAAGCCCTTTAAGCCGGACCGTATCCTGGCAACTGCTGAAAAAATTCTTTCCTAGGAGGAACCTATGTCTTTTTTGAGTGCATTCAACATCTGTGCCTCCGGTCTTACGGCACAGCGGAAGCGGCTTGACGTGGCTTCCGAGAACATTGCGAATATTGAGACTACAAGGACAGAGTCAGGAAATCCTTACCGGAGAAAAATGGTAGTGCTGGAGGAGATTGGGGACAATACCTCATTCCGTTCGCATCTAGCAAGAGCATCCAGGCTGCAGAAGGGAAATCAAGGCGGCGTGCGGGTCGCTGAGATTGTGGAGGATCAAAGAGATCTGGTTCCGGTCTACAATCCGGACCATCCGGACGCAGACGAGGACGGCTATGTTCAGATGCCCAATGTGGACTGGGTGAAGGAGACCATTGACGGCATGTCTGCCACCCGATCCTACGAGGCGAATATTACGGCCTTCAATGCAATTAAGCTGATGGCCCAAAAGGCGCTGGACATTGGAAAATAGAAATGTGAAGGCTAATATTCACAAAAGGAGCGAAGGGATATTATGAGTTCGGAGATTTTAAGCGCATTGGAAATCGATGCGATAGGTGAAATACTAAATATCAGCTTAGGATCATCCGCCACCGCGATCTCAAATCTTCTGGGCACCCGGGTAGACATCACAACCCCAGTGGTAAATGTGATTACCAAGGAAGAATTTGAGATGGGCAGGATCGAGCCTGCCGTAGGCGTGGAGATCACCTATGTAGCCGGCCTGGAGGGAAGCAACGTGATGCTTCTCAAGCGCCATGACGTGAAAGTGATCGTGGAAATGATGATGGGCTTTGAGGTGTCAGATGAGGATTTCGTCCTGGATGAGATCAACATCAGTGCGGTCTGTGAGGTTATGAACCAGATGATGGGAGCCTCCGCCACGGCACTGTCGGAGTTTTTCGGGAAGATGGTAAATATTTCCACTCCCGTTTCCTTTGAACTGAAGAATGAACAGGAATTTGTAGACAAATATTTTACGGATGACAGCCCCTGGGTTGTGGTGTCCTTTATCTTGAAGATTGCGGATAAGCTGGAGAGTGAATTCTTCAACGTGATGCCTATGAATCTGGCAAAGAGCCTGGTGAAGGGCTTCCTTCCTGAGGATTACGATGCGGCGCCTGCTCCTGAGCCCGCGCCTGCGCCTGCGGCCCCTGCTCCGGCGGCATCTTCCGGCGGTGTGCTTTCTCAGGAAGAGATTGAGAAGCTCTTAAGCGGCGGCGCAGAAGAGTCTGCCCCTGCTCCGGCGCCGGCCCCTGCCCCTGCGGCATCCTCCGGCGGTGTACTCTCCCAGGAGGAGATTGAAAAGCTCTTAAGCGGCGGCGGAGAAACGCCTGCACCTGCTCCGGTGGCTCCTGCACAGCCTGCCCCTGCAGCGCCTGCACAGCCGGCTGTGGCACAGGCACCTGTTGCGCCCGTAGCGGCGGCTCCGGCGGCAGCCAACTCAGAGATGGCACAGATGATGCAGATGCAGATGCAGATGATGCAGCAGATGATGCAGCAGATGATGACCATGCAGCAGCCCCAGAAGAAGGAGCCTCCCACTCCCAAGACCATCAACGTGCAGCCTTCTGTACAGCCGAACCTCAGTCAGGATAAGGTTCTGGACGATGAGCAGGAGGAGAACATGGAGCTTATTATGGGTGTGCCTCTTGACATTTCCGTGGAGATTGGCAGAACCCAGAAGCGGGTAAAGGATATTCTGGAGTTTACCAAGGGCTCTCTGATTGTGCTGGATAAGCTGGCCGGAGAGCAGGTAGATTTGTTTGTGAACGGCCGCTGCATTGCCAAGGGCGATGTGGTGGTAGTGGAGGATAATTTTGGTATCCGGATTACGGAGATCTTAAAGCCCAATATTTTAAGCCTTGAATAGGGAAGGACGACGACGCTTATGCCAGGATTTTTTACCGGATTTGTGACCTTTCTGTTTGCGGCAATCATTATTTATCTCAGCTATCTTTGCAGCAAATACCTGGGAAAGGGGCTGGTGCGCGGCAGCAGCTCCCGGTATATGCGCATGCTGGATCAGATGATGGTGGGACAGAACCGCACCCTGGTGATTGTGCAGGCCGGAGAGCGGTATCTGCTCTTGGGCGTAGGTCCGGACAGGATTTCCACCCTGGCCGAGCTTTCGGAGGAGGATCTCATTCCTCTGGGAGAGGAGGCCGGAGAGCCAGCTATGGATTTTAGCCGGCTTTTGTCTCGGATCGGGCACAAAAAAGACGGCAGTGAGGATAAGAGGTGGCGAGGTTAGTTTATGGAAAATGAGACATTTGCCAATGACGCATTGGTGAACATCAACGGAGAGCAGGTTCCTACTCTGGAGCTTCTTTTGATGCTCACGCTGATTTCCCTGCTTCCCTCTCTTCTGATTATGTGCACGTCCTTTATGCGGACGATCATTATGCTTTCCTTTCTGAGGAACGCTATGGGAATTCAGCAGAGTCCTCCCAACATGGTGCTGGTGGGGATTGCGCTGTTTTTGACTTTGTTTATTATGACTCCGGTGATCAATGAGATCAACGAGACGGCTTATCAGCCCTACGTGAGAGAGGAGATCACCCAACAGGAGGCGTGGACCAGGGCCCAGGGGCCCTTAAAGCGGTTTATGCTTCGCAATACGGAGGAGGATACCTTAAATATGTTTATGGATATGGGGAATGCCGAGGCTGTGGAGACGGCGGAGGAGCTGCCCCTGACCGTGATCATCCCCTCCTTTATGACAACGGAATTAAAGCGGGCGTTTACGGCAGGCTTTCTGCTGTATATCCCCTTCCTATTGATAGATATTATTGTGTCCAGTACCCTGATGTCCATGGGTATGATGATGTTGCCGCCGGCCATGATTTCTCTGCCCTTTAAGCTGCTTTTGTTTGTGACGGTAGACGGCTGGCAGCTGTTGTTCTCCACGATTGTGAAGGGCTTTAACTGAAAAAGCAGGAAAGGAGGTCCAGGATGACCAACAGTGGAATTTCGGATTTGATGTATGAATTCTTTACCATGGCGATTCAGCTGGCAGGACCGCCTCTGCTCTTAAGCATGCTGATCGGTATCCTGATTGCCATTATTCAGGCGGCCACTCAGATCCACGAGCAGACCCTGACCTTTGTGCCTAAGCTTTTGGTGATTGGGCTGGTGCTGGTGTTTACGGGAAGCAATATGCTCTCTGCCCTGCAGGATTTCACCGTGCGGCTGTTTGCACTGATTCAGGCAGGATAGGCTTATGGATATTGTTCTGTTTTCCATGATTGCCATGCGCATGACGGGGCTCATTTTTCTGAATCCCCTCCTTGGCAGAAGGAATTTTCCCAACAATCTGAAGGCGGGCATGGTTCTGGTTTTTACCTTTCTGGTGTACTCCACCATAGAGGAACCAGAGCTTTCCTATGAGTTCTCCTCCTCCTTTCTCTACGGGTTTCTGCTCTTCAAGGAGTTTTTGGTGGGCTATGTGCTGGGCTATGTGATGGAGCTGTTTTTTTTCGTCATTACCCATGCGGGCAGTATCATTGATTTCCATATGGGATTGTCCATGTCCATGGTTTACGATCCCCAGACCAATGCCCAGATAGCCATGACGGGCAATATCTTTCAGATTTTTTATGTGCTGCTGTTTTTTGCAGTGGACGGCCATCTGGTTCTCATCCGGACGCTTCTGACCTCCGGAGAGCTGGTGCCCTACGGTCAGGTGGCCTTTACCCAGGAGCTGGCTATGGCCGTCCTGGAGATCTTTCGGGGCTGTATCGTTCTGGCGGTCCGCTTTGCCTTTCCCATCATTGCCATTGAGCTTCTGGTGGAGGTGGCGGTGGGAATTATGATGAAGGTGGCCCCCCAGGTGAATATATTTGTTATCAACATTCAGGTGAAGATTGCAGTGGGCTTTTTAACGCTGCTGATTTTGATTTCCCCCATGAAGTCCTGGCTGGAGAGCCTGATGCATCAGATGCTTGAGACCATGGGTGAGATTCTTACCTTGCTCTGATGGAAAAAGGATGTGATTGATCCGTGGCAGGTGAAAAGACAGAAAAAGCCACACCGAAAAAGCGACGGGACCAACGAAAGGAAGGTAATGTATTCCAAAGTAAGGATGTGGTTATGGTCATTTCCCTCCTTGGAAGCTTTTGCTGTCTCCAGCTTTTATTTCCCTTGATCTACCGGACCCTTCGGGATTGCCTGGTGCAGTTTATCGGCTATGCCGGGACGGTGAAGGAGCTTTCTCAGGGGGATGTGCCAAAGCTTGGCTTTCAGGCCGGCCTGGTGGTGGTAAAGGGCGCTCTGCCCATCCTTTTGATTGGCTGTGCTCTGGCGGTTCTTGCCACGGGGATTCAGACGCGGTTTCTCTTTGCCTCCAAGGCTTTTAAGCCGAAGTTCAGCAATATGAACCCTTTAAACGGTATCAAGAACCTGTTTTCCATGAAAAATCTTGTGGAAATCTTAAAGGGAATTGTAAAGATTATTCTGCTGGGTGTGATTCTCTATCATATGCTTAAGGGAGAATTCTTCCGGCTTATTAATACCATGTACATGGATCTGAGTCTTTCCACGGTCTATGTGCTGAAGAAGATTATGTCCATGGTGCTCCAGGTCTGCATGTATTTTGCGGCGGTTGCGGCTCTTGACTATTTTTACCAGTGGTGGTCCTATGAGAAAAAGATTAAAATGTCTAAGGACGAGATAAAAGAGGAGTATAAGCAGCTGGAAGGAAATCCCGAGATCAAGGGGCGTATCAAGGACGTGCAGCGCCAGCGGGCCCGCTCCCGTATGATGCAGGCCGTTCCGCAGGCGGATGTGATCATCCGAAACCCTACGCACTATGCGGTGGCCTTAAAGTATGATCCCAATCGGGATAATGCGCCTCATCTGATTGCCAAGGGACAGGATGAGCTGGCCCTTCGGATTGTGAGGGTCGGCGAGGAGCATGAGGTAGTTGTGATAGAAAACAAACCTCTGGCAAGAGGAATCTATGCGAGTACCCCTCTGGGCGCCGAGATACCGGGAGAATACTACGGAGTGGTTGCGGAGATTCTCGTTCAGGTATATAAACTGAAGAACAGGAAACTGGTGTAGGATAGGATATGAAAAAATTTCTCTATAGTGCTGTTTCGCTGGCGGTTGTCGCCATCGTACTGCTTTTGATTGTTCCGTTAAGTCCGTTTTTGATGGACGTAATGATTATATTGAATATCTCCCTGGCCATGATTATTCTACTGATTAGTATGAATATCACGGAGGCGCTGGAGTTCTCTATTTTCCCGTCTCTTTTGCTGATCACCACCTTGTTTCGACTGGCCCTCAATGTTTCTTCCACCAGAAACATTCTGACCAACCAGGGACATTCCGGTGAGGTGATTCAGGCCTTCGGTGACTTTGTGCTCCAGGGAAATGTAATAGTTGGATTTATCATCTACATCATCATCGTATTGGTGCAGTTCATTGTTATCACCAAGGGCGCCGAGCGTGTGGCCGAGGTTGCGGCAAGATTTACCCTGGACGCCATGCCCGGTAAGCAGATGGCCATTGACGCGGACCTAAGCTCCGGCCTTATCAACGAGCAGGAAGCAAAGATGCGCCGGAATAAGATTCAGAAGGAGGCGGACTTCTACGGTGCCATGGACGGTGCCACGAAGATTGTAAAGGGCGATTCCATCATGTCCCTGATTATGACCTTGGTTAACTTTGTGGGAGGCATTCTCATCGGTCTGGTTCAGGGAGGAATGACCTTTGGAGAGGTTTTGTCCGTCTATTCCATCGCCACGGTGGGTGACGGTCTGGTGTCCCAGATTCCGGCTCTTCTGATTTCCACTGCAACGGGTATGATTGTAACCCGATCCGTGTCCGAGGGAAGCTTAAACGACGACGTATCCAAGCAGTTTATGGCCCAGCCCTTCTCCATTATGGCAGGCGGCCTTGCCATGCTGGTGATTGCTCTGGTGCCCGGCATGCCAAAGCTTCAGATGATTGTCATCGGCGTGGGGCTTCTGGCAGGCGGCTGGCAGTTGAGCCGGCGGATGGAGGCTATGGGTGTGACAGCCGTGCCCGAGTCGGAGATGGAGCAGCTGATGCAGGGGGAAGCCCAGGCTGTCAGCGAGGAGGAATACTACAAGGATATCAACAATGTATACTCCCTTATCGGTGTGGAGGCCATTGAGATGGAATTTGGCTACAGCCTGATTCCTCTGGTGGATGAGTCAAGCGGCGGCAAGATGATCAACCGTATCGTGATTTTCCGCCGGCAGTACGCCCAGGAGATGGGTCTTGTAATCCCTTCCATCCGCTTAAGAGACAGCTCAAGCCTCAATACCAACCAGTATGTGGTGAAGATTAAAGGCGAAGAGGTGGCAAGGGGAGAGATTCTGGTGGATTACTACCTGGCTTTGGAGCCTGTGAATCCTACCAAGGAAATTGACGGCATTGATACCATTGAGCCGGCTTACGGCATTCCCGGCAAATGGATCAGCATAGACAAAAAGGAAATGGCGGAGATCTACGGCTATACGGTCATTGATCCCCTGTCGGTTATGCTGACGCACCTGTCGGAGACGGTGCGCAAGCACGCCCACGAGCTTTTGAGCCGCCAGGAGGTGGTGCAGCTGGTGGACAATGTGAAGATGAATGCCCCCCAGCTGGTGGAGGAGCTGTTCCCCAATGTGGTTTCCTACGGAGTGTTCCAGAAGATTCTGGTGAATCTTCTGAAGGAGGGCATTCCTATCAAGGATATGGAGACCATCATGGAGACCATTGCGGATTCCGCCATGACGGTGAAGGACATCGATTCCATTACCGAGAATATCCGGACGGCCCTAAAGCGGACCATTACCCGGAAGTTCTGTGATGGCGGCGTTATGCGTGTGATTACCTTGAGCGCGGATCTGGAGAAGAGTATTATTACCAGCCTCACCAAGGGGGAGCAGGGCATGTATCTGGCCTTAAGCCCCGATACCATGCAGAGTATCATTACGCAGCTTGGGGATGAGATTAAGAAGTTCCAGGAGCTGTCCCAAGACCCAATCGTGCTAACAAGCCAGGTGGTCCGGCAGCATTTCTACCATTTGATTGAGCAGTTTTATCCCAGTGTATACGTGCTGTCCTTCAATGAGATCAGCAACAACATTCAGATACAGGCAGTTGGAAATATCGGCGCATAAAAAGGATGGAGTGTAAAGATATGGAAGTCCCAAAGGATTTCGACGGTTTGACCAACGAGGAGCTTTTAACAGAATACCAGAAAACCGGAGAGCTAAGCCTTAAGCAGGAGCTGGTGATGCGTTACGTCTATATTGTGCGGAGCATTGCCATTCAGATGCGGGACGTCTATGTGAGCTTTGCCCAGATGGAGGATATTGTCAATGAGGGCGTTCTGGTAATTATGAATGCTCTGGATAAATTCGATTTGGAAAAAAATGTAAAATTTGAAACGTATATCTCCAAGCGCATCAAGGGAATGGTCATTGATATGGCCAGAAAGCAGGACTGGATCCCAAGAAGTGTGAGAAAAAATGCAAGAGATATTGATGAAGTGACCACAAAGCTGTATAATGAACTGGGAAGGTATCCCACACCGGAGGAGATTGCCTCCTATCTCAATATGAGCCTGGAAAAGTATCAGGAGGCCCAGAGGAAGACCACCCTCTACAATGTGCTCTCCCTGGATTTGGTTCTGGACGAGGGGGGCGAGAATAAGAAGACGGTGTACCTGCCCTCCAAGAATGAGAATGAACAGCCGGAGCTTAACTGCTTGAGGAAGGAGGCGGGAGAGGTTCTGGTGGAAGGGATCCGAAGGCTCAAGGAGAATGAGCAGATGGTCGTCTCCTTGTACTACGTGGAGGAGCTGAATATGAAGCAGATTGCCGAGGTGCTTTCTGTCAGCGAACCCCGGGTTTCCCAGATTCACGCCAACGCGGTGAAGAAGCTGAAAATGTACCTTAGCAAGGAATACGGAGAGGAGAATCGATAGATGTTTCAGGGCTTTTATACCTTAGGTTCCGCTATGATTTCCGAGAACCGGAACTTAAATGTCATCAGCAACAATATGGCCAATGCAGCCACCACCGGCTATAAGAGCGACAAGTATATTGCCAGCACCTTCCGGGAGGAGATGCTGTACCGAAGCGGCAACATTACGCCGAATAAGCGCTCGCCCATTGGGACCACGGCCATGATTCAGGCCACCAATGACCGGGTGACCAGTTACGAGCAGGGGATCCTGGAGCCCACGGATATGCCTCTTGACTTTGCCATCAGCGGAGAGGGCTTCTTTATGGTTCAGACAGAGGATAATGAGACCTTGTACACCCGGAACGGCTCCTTTATCACCGATGACGAGGGCTATCTGGCGGTTCCCAATATCGGACGGGTGCTGGGCACCAACAATGCGCCTATTCGGGTGGATACGGACGCGCTGGTGGTGGATACGGACGGCACGGTCCGGGGAGAGGAGACGGGTACGGTCTACGGAACCATTGGGCTGGCGGACTTTGAGGATTACTATGAAGGTCTGATCAAGGGTGACAACGGAACCTTTACGGCCCAGGAGGGAGCTGCCGCCCGGGATACCGATGCGCAGATTGTCCAGGGGATGCTGGAGCGGTCCAACACCTCCATGGTGGAGGAAATGACCTCCATGATGAGCGCCCAGCGCTCTCTGCAGGCAGCGGCCCAGCTGATTAAGATGTATGATCAGCTCAACGGACGGTCGGTCAACTTAGGAAGTGTAAGCTAAGGATAGAATCGAAAAGGAGATAGAGAAGGATGTATTCATCATTTTACGCAGCAGCACAGGGGGCCATCGGACAGCAGTCTCGTATGGATGTCATCTCCAACAACCTGGCCAACGTGAACAACTACGGCTTTAAGCCCAAGGTGGGTACGTTTCAGGATCTGATGTACTATAACCTGAACAACTGGCAGGGGGATGAGACGAAGATCCAGGCGGGAACGGGCATTGTCCTTGAGAAGGCCGATACAAATTTTGCTCCCTCGGGTTATGACATTACGGAGCGTGACTACGACTTTGCCATTGTGGAGAACGGCTTCTTTATGATGCGCAATCCTGTGAACAATGAGATTACCTACACCCGGAACGGCCGCTTCAGCCTCTCCCAGAGGGGAAATGAATTCTATCTGGTCAACGATGCGGAGAACCTGGTGCTGGATCGGAATCAGAATCCCATCCGTCTGGTGGGAGACGAGGTTACGGGGCGGGAGCTTGAGGCTCTTCCCGGAATCTTCGACTTTGCTGTGAAGAACGGCATGCAGAATGTGGGAGACAATGAATATGCTCCGGTAGAGAAGAACGGACAGCCCATTTTGCAGGCGGAGGATCCCCTTCAGGGAGCCCTGGAGTCTTCGGGCACGGATTTGGCTATGGATCTGGTGCGTATGATTGAGAGCCAGCGGGCGTACTCTTATGCCCTCAAGATGGTTCAGACCTCCGACGAGGTGGTACAGACGGTGAATTCACTGAGATCCTAGATTTTACTGATACAGCGAACAGGATAGAAAGGCAGGCGAATTATGGCAATAGAACGATTTGAAGATCTGAACGCCGTAGCCCTGGATGTATTCCGTGAGATCGGAAGCATCGGCGTGGGAAATGCGGCTACAGCCCTCTCGGAGGTGCTGGGCGTAAAGGTGAAAATGAAGCTGCCCAAGGTAAGCATTGAGGGCTATGATGAGGCTATTGCCAGTATGGGGCACCCGGAGGATATGGTAGCGGCCATACTGGTGGAGATGGGCGGTGACATTCAGGGCATTATGCTCTATATGCTGAAGCTGGACTTCATCAATGCGATTCTGGCCCGCCTGGTGGGAAGGTACATTGAGGATTTCAGCCAGATTGACGAGCTGTCGGCTTCCGCACTGGAGGAGACGGGCAATATCATTATTTCCTCCTATATCAACGCCATTGCCAAGCTGGCAGGACTGGAGGTACCCTTAAGCGTACCCTCTATCTCAGTGAATATGCTGGGAGGCATTTTGAGTGTCCCCATGGCTATGTTCGGGGAGATTTCCGACAAGCTGATGATGATTCAGGGAGAGTTCCTGATTGGCGATACCCAGCTGGAGGGGGATCTGCTTTTGCTTCCGGACATTGAATCATTAAATTTCCTTTTAAAGAAGTTGGGAGTTGCGAATGTATAATGGAAAAGCAGTTAGTGGTAGGAATCGGTGATATGAAGCTTGGACGCCAAGAGGGAACCATTATTACCTATGCTCTTGGCTCCTGTATCGGAATAGCGCTGTACGATCCCATGATCAAGCTGGGAGCCCTGGTCCATATCATGCTCCCGGAGCGGGTGAATTCGGACGCAAATATTTTTAAGTATGCAGACACGGGTGTGAAGGAAACGTTGCGAAAGCTTTATGCCTATGGAGCCGTAAAGCACCGGCTGACGGCCAAGATTGCCGGGGGCGCCAAGATGTTCGATATGAAAGGAAAGAGCTCGGCCATGGGCAATATCGGTGAGCGGAATGCCCAGATGGTAAAGCGGGTGCTGATGCAGGAGGGAATCCGTATTGTGAAGGAGGATACCGGCGCCAACTATGCCAGAACCATGTCCATCGATTTGGCAAGCGGCATGGTACTGGTAAAGACCTTCGGAAGGCCGGAGCTGCGCATGTAGAAGAGGTTTTACAGGGAAACGACCCATAAGCATGAATTAAAGGATATGAAGGAGGAGCTGCAACATGGCAGAAACGGAAATTTTATTGGAATCGGGAACAAATGAGATTGAGGTTATGCAGTTTACCATTAACGATGAGCTGTACGGCATCAACGTGGCAAAGGTAAAAGAGATTATGATGTCGGATAAGGTAAAGCCCGTTCCACATGCACATGATGCGGTGGAGGGAATTTTTAAGCCCCGGGAAATTTTGCTTACGGTGGTGGATCTTCCCAAGTATCTGATGGGGCATGCCTGCGAGAAGCATCCCAAGGATTTATTTATCATTACGAATTTTAACAAGCTGAACATTGCTTTCCGGGTACATACGGTGGTGGGCATCAGCCGGATTTCCTGGGAGGATATCCAGAAGCCTGACGACACCATCAGCAACGGAAAGGAAGGAGTTTCCACAGGAATCGCCCAGTGCGGCGGGGAGCTGGTAACCATTCTGGATTTTGAGAAGATTGTGACGGAGATTGCGCCGGAGACGGGAATTCAGATGTCGGATATTGAGCTTCTGGGGGCAAGGAACCGCTGTGATGTGCCGATTATTCTGGCGGAGGATTCCGTTCTTCTGGCCAGTATGATCTGTGAGTCCTTAAAGAAGGCGGGCTTTACCAACGTGAAGCGCTTTAATAACGGCAAGGAGGCATGGGAGTTCCTGCACGCCATCCGGGATCAGGAGAATCTGGAGAAGGAGGCCAGCCTGATTATTACGGATATCGAGATGCCGGAGATGGACGGACATCGCCTTACGAAGCTGGTGAAGTCAGACGAAAAGCTGAAAAAGCTTCCGCTGATTATTTTCTCTTCTCTGATCAATCAGGAGATGCACTTAAAGGGAAAGCAGCTTGGCGCCGACGAGCAGTTATCCAAGCCGGAGATTAAGCATCTGGTGGAAGTAATAGACAGATTATTGGAAAGGACACAGGCACATGGATAAGTGTGTGGTTAGAAAGGCCATTAAAAATATCAAAGCCGATGAGATAGCAGGCTATGAGCTTTTATTTCAGGAGGACGACGACAGCCTCTACAATAACTCGGAGGTGAATGCAGCCAATACGATTGCCACCTTCCTCATGGACAATACGGGGAAAATTTTTAAGGATAATCAAATCTTTATTACCTTTACGCCGTCTCTGCTGTTTCGGAATACGGCCAAGATGTTTGACAAGGATAAGATTGTAATTCAGATAGAGGAGAATCTTATCATTCATCCTCTGGCGGCGGTGATGATTGAGAAGCACCGCAAGGAAGGCTACCGCTTTGCCATCAACAATTTCCAGTTTACGCCGAAGTATTTCAGCATGCTGGAACACATGGATTTTATCCGCCTGGACGTGACGGGATATGAGGAACGCAAGGTGAAGGACTCCTTGGCAAATATGATCCAGATGGCTCACGGCTTTGGAAAGAGCTGTATTGCCTACAATGTGGATTCCAAGGAGGATTACGATATGGCCCTGTCCCTGGATGCGGACTATGTGGAGGGGCAGTACGTGGCCGAGGGCATGGTGACCAAGATGAATAAGGTAGAGTACCTTCAGGGAAATCTCTATCAGCTGATCATTGAGGTGACCAAGGAGGAGCCTAATCTGGATGAGCTGGAGAGTATTGTGAGCCGGGACGCGGCTTTGACGTATTCTCTCTTAAAGCTTGCCAATTCCGCTTATTTTGCAACCAGGCGCCGGACGGCTTCCATTCATCAGGCCCTGGTAACTGTGGGTCTGAATCAGTTGAAGCAGTGGGTGTACCTTTTAAGCTTTGAGAGCACCCAGGATATGACGCCGGGAGCGGAGGAGGTCCTGAAGCTTTCCTTCCTGCGGGCTACCTATGCCTCCCGTCTGGTGAATTACCTGCGGCCCTTCCCCATTAACCGGTCGGAGGCCTATATGATGGGAATGTTCTCCGCTTTAGAGTATATTGTGGATGCTTCCCTGGAGGAGATTCTGCAGGAGATTCCCATTTCCGACGTGGTGAAGGACGGTATGATCAAGCATGAGGGCAAGGCCGGACAGCTCTTCGATCTGGTGCTCTGCTATGAGCGGGCAGACTGGAAGGGAACCAAGACTTTATCCGCAGAGCTGGGACTGGAGACCAACATCCTGGCCCAGGCTTACATTGACTGTATGGAGGAGGTCAACAGCATCTGGGAGGGCCTGACCGATAACTCGGAAGAAGCCTCGGAAGAAGCGTAGCTGGTTCTTGCTGTTTTTGTGAATCTGTGATAATATGAAATTGTGTTCTGCGGTTATGATTATCGGAGAGTACCGGTGATTGAGCCGCAGAATTTTTCTTTTAAGGTAAGGAAGTGATTACGATTAAACGCAAACAGAAAATATTGATAGCCGATGATTCGGAGATGAATCGTTCCATCCTGGCGGATATGCTGGAGGACGAGTGGGAGATTATGGAGGTAGAGAACGGCGTCCAGGCTATAGCCGCCATGGAGAAGTACGGCGTGGAGCTGTCTCTTTTGCTGCTGGATATTGTGATGCCGGAGCTGGACGGCTTCGGTGTTCTCATGGCTATGAATGAGCATAAGTGGATTGAGGACATTCCCGTAATTATGATTTCCGCAGAGAGCAGCCCTACTTATATTGAGCGGGCTTACGAGATGGGGGCCGTGGATTTTATTGTCCGTCCCTTTAATGAAGTGGTAGTCCGCCGCCGGGTGCTTAATACCATTTTGATGTATGCGAAGCAGAAGCGGCTGATGGGCATGGTTGCGGAGCAGATCTACGAGAAGCAGCAGAGCAGCAATATGATGATTGATATCTTAAGTCATATTGTGGAATTTCGTAACGGAGAGAGCGGATGGCATGTGCGCCACGTACATACGCTGACGGAGCTTCTTCTGGAGCACCTGGTGCAGAAGACGGACCAGTATCAGCTTTCTCAGGATGACATTGCAACCATCAGTATGGCTTCGGCCCTCCATGATATCGGCAAGATAGCTATAGATGAAAAGATTCTCAACAAGCCCGGAAGGTTTACGGACGAGGAATTTGCCATTATGAAGACCCATTCTGCCATCGGAGCGGAGCTTCTGCAGGATCTGCCCCTGTATCAGGATGAGCCTTTGGTGAAGTTTGCCTATGAGATCTGCCGCTGGCACCATGAGCGTTATGACGGACGGGGCTATCCCGACGGACTTAAGGGAGATGAGATTCCCATTTCCGCCCAGATTGTGGCGATTGCGGACGTGTACGACGCCCTCACCAGCGAACGGTGCTATAAGAAGGCCTTCCCCCATGAGGAGGCAATCCGCATGATTCTGGACGGAAAGTGCGGCGTGTTCAATCCCATGGTGCTGGAGTGTCTGACGGACATTGCGGATCAGCTTCCCAAGGAGCTTCAGGAGGAGCCTGCCATGGGGGATGATCAGAGGAACCTTAAGAATGTGGCCCAGGAAATGCTTCATCATGCGGATCTTACGGCTTCTGACAGAACCCTGCAGCTTCTTGAGAAGGAGCGGGAGAAGTACAGCTTCTTTGCCACTATGTCAAAGGAGATTCAGTTTGAGTACAACGTATCTCCCAATATTCTCACCCTTACCCCCTGGAGCGCCAAAAAGCTGTCGGCCAACGAGATTATTGCGGAGCCCAGAAAGAGCGACAGCGTCCGGGACATTCTGGGGCTTAACAACTGGCAGGAGCTTTCAGAGAGGCTTCGGGCTACCAGCCGGGAGAATCCGGTGATTACCTATGACTGTAAGATTCTCTACCAGGGAGAACCCCGCTGGTCCCGAATTGTGGCTCATGCCATGTGGACCACAGAGGAGCCCCACATGTACCAGGGAGCCATCGGCAAGGTGATTGATATTCACGATACCCGGTTGAGGCTGGATGTGCTGGAGCAGCTGGCTACTCATGATCGGATGACGGGGCTTTTGAACCATGCCAGCGCCAAGGAGCAGATCATCGGACGAATGACCCAGAAGCCTGAGCGAACGTATGCAATGGTGATTTTTGATCTGGATCATTTTAAGATGGCCAACGATACCTACGGACATATATTTGGAGATCAGGTATTGCAGCATACGGCGGAGACTTTGCGTCAGAGTATCCGCGATACGGACCTTGCGGCCCGGGTGGGCGGGGATGAATTCCTGCTGTTTTTGGAGTATCAGCAGGAGCTGGAGCCCATTATTGAACGTATTTTCCATTCTCTTACAGGCCGGTATGAGGACTTTGACATTTCCGTGAGCATGGGCGTGGCAAAGACCGAGGAGGTAGGAACCGATTATGAGACGCTGTTCCACTGCGCAGATCAGGCGCTTTATACGGTGAAACGCTCTGACAGGGGCCACTATCGTTTTTATGAGGATTCCATGAATAAGATGCTCTCTGTGATTTCTCCCATTGACGGAAGCCCGGAAGAGGTTTGAGAGGGGAAGAACAGACATAAGACTGGCGTGAGAGCGACTGCGCCGGACGGAGGTAAGAATTTTGCGGAAGTTACAAAGTAAGAATCAATCAACTCGCTTGCTGTGGATCGGTCTGATTGTTATGTGTATTTCCTGTACCTGCGTATTTTCCTATCTGATTGTGTATATGAACCGCAGCACCTCGGAGACTATCTCGGAGGTGGGAACCATTTACATGCAGGGGTTAAACGAGCGGATCAACCAGCATTTCAGGACGACCATTGACTATCAGTTTTCTTATGTGTCGGAGCTGATAAGGAGGGTGCCGCCAAAGCCGGAGGCAGATCAGGAAAGCCTTAGACAGGAGCTTGAGCTCTATGGGGAAAGCAAGAGTCTGGAGTATCTGGGTCTGTATTCTGCAGACGGGACCTTTGACATGATCTATGGAGGAGAGGTGACCCTGGCGGATCCGGAGCCTTTTTTGAATTCCCTTAAAATGGGAGAACAAAAGGCCGCTGTGGGGACCAATGAGGCGGGGGAGCGGATTCTGCTTCTGGGCATGGTGGCGGAGTATCCCATGGAAGGAGGACAAACCAGTCTGGCTTTGATTGCGGGAGTGTCCATTGATTATATTCGCGATCTGCTGGCTCTGGACGAGAATAACAGTCTGGTGGATTCTCATATTATCCGCCGGGACGGAAGCTTTGTGATTCGTACCGGAGACGCCTTCCGGGAGAATTATTTTGATCGAGTTCAGGCCCTGTCGGAGGAGGCCGGAAGCAGTGAAAGCTTTATTCAGGAGCTGACGGCGGCCATGGCGGTGAAGGAGGATTATTCTGCGGTTCTTACCACCGGGGAGGAGCGGAGGCATCTGTATTGCAGCAGAATGCCTTATACAGAGTGGTATCTGGTGACGGAGCTTCCCTACGGAGCTCTGGATCAGGTGGTGAATCATATGAGCAGCACCTGGATGATGCGGGCGCTTGTCTGCCTGGCGTTTCTGGTAGGAATTGAGCTTCTGATCTTTATTGAGCATCTTCGGGAGAGCAGCCGGAGAATCCGGGAACTGGAGGAGGCCCACCGGGAGGCGGAGCATGCCAATCAGGCCAAGAGCGAGTTCCTCTCCAGTATGAGTCATGATATTCGTACGCCTATGAATGCCATTGTGGGAATGACGGCCATTGCCACGGCAAATCTGGATAATATCGATCAGGTCCAGAACTGCTTAAAGAAAATCTCCCTGTCCAGTCGTCATCTTCTGGGACTTGTGAACGATGTGCTGGATATGTCCAAGATTGAGAGCGGGAAGATGACCTTAAGTGTGGAGCTGGTATCTCTTCGGGAGGTTATGGACAGTATTGTGTGTATTGTGCAGCCTCAGGTGAAGGCCAAGCAGCAGCAGTTCGATGTGTTTATTCACGACATTACGGTGGAAAATGTCTACTGCGACGGAGTGCGTCTGAATCAGGTGCTTTTGAACCTTCTGTCCAATGCGGTGAAGTTTACGCCGGAGGGAGGGAATATTCATGTTGCCATGTATGAGGAGCCCCTTCCGGAGCAGGATACCCATGTGCGTATTCAGCTGGAGGTTCGCGATACGGGGATGGGAATGTCTCCGGAGTTTGTAGGACAGATCTTTGAATCCTTCTCCCGGGAGGACAATACCCGGGTTCACCGGACAGAGGGAAGCGGTCTTGGCATGGCGATTACCAAGTATATTGTGGATACCATGGGCGGAACTATCCGGGTAGAGAGTGAGAAGGGGAAGGGAACCACCTTCTATGTGACGCTGGATCTGGAGAAGGCTCCGGCAGAGGAAGTGGATATGATCCTTCCCAGCTGGAAGATGCTGGTGGTGGACGACGACAAGCAGCTCTGTGAGAGCGCTGTGGATGCCTTAAAGGAAATTGGCGTGCAGGCAGACTGGACCTTTGAAGGAGAGACGGCAGTGCAGATGGTGGAGGAGCATTATCAGCGGGGGGATGATTATCAGATTATTCTTCTGGACTGGAAGCTTCCGGGCATGGATGGCATTGAGACGGCTAAGGCCTTAAGAAAGCGCTTAGGGGAGCATATTCCGATTCTGCTGATCTCGGCTTATGACTGGAGTGAGATTGAGCACAGAGCCAGAGAGGCGGGGATTAACGGATTTATTTCCAAACCACTCTTTAAGTCTACGTTGTATTATGGACTGCGGCAGTATATGGAAGCGGCCGAGGAGAAGCAGGTGGTGAATGAGGAGGCAGAGGAGGACTTTACCGGCAAAAAGATACTCCTGGCTGAGGACAATGAGCTGAACTGGGAGATTGCGGAGGCTCTGCTTACGGATCTTGGGATGGAGCTTGACTGGGCGGAGAACGGGCAGCTTTGTGTGGAGATGTTTGAGAAGTCTGAGGAAGGATACTATGACGCGGTGCTGATGGATATTCGGATGCCGGTGATGACGGGATATGAGGCGGCGAAGGCGATTCGGGCCCTTGACCGGGGGGATGCGGATATTCCGATTATTGCCATGACGGCGGATGCTTTTTCGGAGGATATTCAGCGGTGCCTGGACTGCGGTATGAATGCGCATATTGCGAAGCCGATTGATATTAAGGAGGTTGCGAGACAGCTTCGGAAATTCATGAATATGTAGAGGTGTGGAAAGTGGCAGCCGAAAAAGAAGGCGGCAGCCATTTCCATATCCCGTGTTCGGACGGTTCGCATACAGTCTGTCTGCTCTGGACGGACATTACCCTAACACTTTTTGTAGTAACAGGAGTTACTTTTGGGTAATGTCCGGCCATATCAGACAGACTGTGCGCGAACAGCCGGACACCGGATATCGGAAATGGCTGCCGCCTTCTTTTTCGGCTGCCACTTTGGGGGTGGGAGCGTAGAGCACCACATGAAAGGTGGGGGGTTAGAAGCGGCGTTGGCGTTCCTGGCGGAATATGTAGTTTCGCAGGACGGCTTCGGTCTGGGGCTTCATTTCGATGAATTGACAGCCGTGGCCGAACTGGGGCTTTCCATTCCGCTCGTCTACGGATTCGAAGCGCAGGACTCTTGCGGCCAGCAGGAGGGGCTTGGATGCGCCGTGGAGCTGGAATTGGACTACGGTGTCCACCGGAAGGCGGTATTCACACATAAAATAAATGCCGCCTGCGCTGATGTCGCGGCTTAAGGCCTGGATTCGTTCCGGAATGCCTACGGCTGTACTGGGAACGTAGGTACAGTACAGCTCCAGGGCGGTTTCCAGATAAATCTTCAGATCTTGTCTGCGCTGGGTGGTTTCCCGGACCTCCAGAATCTGACAGGGCACGGATATGCGCTCGTCGGAAATGGGCTCGGGGTCTCCGATGCTGCAATGGCAGCGCAGCAGGCCGGAAACGGAATCGAAAAAGACAATGGTATAATATTCTGCCTTTTCCAGAACAACGTCACCTGGAACAGACAGCCAGAGTGCGCCTTCCATATCCCGAAATACTTCGGCTTCGCAGATGGGGTCGTTTGCCAGGGTATAGATTTCTGCTTTTTTGCATTTTTTCAGAACGTCCATAATGAGGGGCCTCCTCGCTTTCTGCTGTGATTACACAGCCTTTCTTTTTAGTATAGCAGAAAAAAGCTTTTGGGGCAATGGAAAAAACGCAAATCAGTTGTCCTCCTCGGCGCCGGCGGCCTTGCTGTAGACGGTACGCTTTCTGGCCATAGCGTCGCTTTCCAGGTATTCGTCGTAGGTGGTGATCTTGTCGATCATGGTACCGTTTGGAAGAAGCTCGATGATGCGGTTGGCCGTGGTCTGGACGATCTGGTGATCCCGGGAGGAGAACAGAAGCACGCCAGGGAACTTGATGAGGCCGTTGTTCAGGGCGGTGATGGACTCCATATCCAGGTGGTCTGTGGGTTCGTCCAGGATGAGGATGTTGGCGCCGGAGATCATGAGCTTGGAGAGCATGCAGCGGACCTTCTCTCCTCCGGAGAGCACCCGCACCTTTTTCACGCCGTCCTCGCCGGCAAAGAGCATGCGTCCCAGGAAGCCCCGCACATAGGTGACGTCCTTGATTTCGGAATACTGGGTCAGCCAGTCTACGATAATGTCGTCGTTGTCAAACTCTGCGGAGTTGTCCTTGGGGAAATATGCCTGGCTGGTGGTCACGCCCCACTTGTAGGTTCCCTCGTCAGGCTCCAGCTCCCCTGCCAGGATCTGGAAGAGGGTGGTCTTGGCAAACTCGTTGCTGCCTACGAAGGCTACTTTATCGTCATGTCCCAGGATGAAGGAGATGTTATCCAGGATTTTTACACCGTCGATGGTCTTGGAAATGCCCTCTACGGTGAGGACCTCGTTTCCGATTTCCCGGTTGGGACGGAAATCAATGTAGGGGTACTTGCGGCTGGAGGGCTTGATCTCATCCAGCTCGATTTTCTCAAGAGCCCTCTTCCTGGAGGTTGCCTGCTTGGATTTGGAGGCGTTGGCGCTGAAGCGGGAGATAAACTCCTGGAGCTCCTTGATCTTTTCCTCCTTTTTCTTGTTGGCTTCCTTCATCTGGCGGATGAGAAGCTGGCTGGACTCATACCAGAAGTCGTAGTTGCCGGCATAGAGCTGAATCTTGCCGTAGTCGATGTCCGCTGTGTGGGTGCAGACCTTATTGAGGAAGTAGCGGTCGTGGGAGACCACAATCACGGTGTTGTTGAAGTTGATCAGGAATTCCTCCAGCCAGGCGATGGCGTCCAGATCCAGGTGGTTGGTGGGCTCGTCCAGGAGCAGAATATCCGGATTGCCGAAAAGAGCCTGGGCTAAGAGCACCTTGACCTTCTGGGCGCCTAAGAGATCCTTCATCAGAGTGTAATGCTGCTCCGTCTCAATGCCAAGGCCGTTGAGAAGGGAAGCTGCGTCGGCTTCGGCCTCCCAGCCGTCCATGTCTGCGAACTCTGCCTCCAGCTCACTGGCCCGGATGCCGTCCTCGTCGGTGAAGTCCTCCTTGGCGTAGATGGCGTCCTTTTCCTTCATAATCTCATACAGTCTTGCATTTCCCATGATCACGGTGTCCATGACGGGGTACTCGTCATACTGGAAGTGATCCTGCTTTAGGAAGGAGAGCCGCTGACCGGGGGTGATGGCAATCTCGCCGCTGGTGGATTCCAGCTCTCCGGTAAGGATTTTCAAAAAGGTGGATTTGCCTGCTCCGTTAGCCCCGATAAGACCGTAGCAGTTGCCCTCGGTGAATTTGATGTTCACATCCTCAAAGAGAGCCTTTTTTCCGATTCGTAGGGTTACGTTTACTGCCTGTATCATGTTTTTTCCTCATTATTTCTTATATTTTGTTGGCTTTGCCACTTTTATTATACATAAAATAAAGGAAATTTCAACGAAAATCATGCTTTGTTTTCGGAGATTGTAAATGGAGGGAAGTTGTGGTATGATTTCCTTGAAAAAGAGGCAAAGCCGGCTTTGGAAGGGGATACATAGATTTCCGGAGTTATGGGGATGCTATTACGGAACTGGAATAGAAATTGGAATAGGAGATAAAGTATGAGAAGAAAACGGATTTTTGGAGTCATGATTTTGGCCATGTGTTTCCTTACAGGTCTTCTGGCAGGCTGCAAGGGCAGCGGTCAGGAAAAGGAGCCTCCTGTGGAGGATATTTTGAAGGCCGTTCAGGAGGCCTACGGGGAGGATTATCTTCCGGATACGGATCTGGACGAGGAGATGCTGTCGCAGATGATGGGCGTGGATACAACGCTTATAGATTCCTTTGCAGCGCAGATGCCCATGATCAGCGCACACCCGGATCGGGTGGTGATCGCAAAGGCCGTATCCGGCAAGGCCGATGAGCTGGAGAAGGAGTTTGAGCGCGTGCGCACGGCTCTTGTGGAGGATCAGATGATCTATCCTATGAACATTGCCAAGACCCAGGCCTCCCAGGTAGTGCGAAAGGGGGATTATGTGGCCTTTTTGCTGGTGGGAGCCGTGGACATGCGGGAGGGTGCCACAGAGGAAGAGCAGCTTTCCTTTGCAAAGGAGGAGACGCAGAAAGCGGTAGAGGCCTTTGAGGGGTGCTTTTAGAGGCTAAGTTTTAGAAAAAGCAGTTTACCTTTATCTGTAAATATGCTAAAATAATTCTTGTGTTTTTGTTTGTTGCCATTCGTAGCTTCGCAGACAGAGGCTTTGGATGGCAATTCTACTTTTTACAACAGGAGGGAAGTTATAATGGTAGAAAAAATGTTTAAGCTGAAGGAAAACAACACCACAGTGAAGACAGAGGTTCTGGCCGGCGTTACCACCTTTATGACCATGGCGTACATACTGGCGGTCAATCCAAGCATCTTAAGCGCTACGGGTATGGATCAGGGTGCGGTTTTCACAGCTACGGTTCTTGCGTCGTTTTTGGGTACGATATGTATGGCACTCTTTGCCAACTATCCCTTTGCCCTGGCGCCCGGCATGGGTCTTAATGCGTACTTTGCCTATACGGTTGTTCTGGGGATGGGGTATCCCTGGCAGGCGGCTCTGGCGGCCGTGTTTGTGGAGGGTGTGATTTTTATCCTGCTGTCCCTGTTCAACATTCGGGAAGCCATATTCAATTCCATTCCCACAAATCTGAAAAAAGCGGTATCTGTGGGGATCGGCTTCTTTATCGCCTTTATCGGTCTGCAGAATGCGAAGATTGTTGTGGGAGGCGCTACCTTAGTGGAGCTGTTTTCTCTGAGCGCCGTGGAGGGCGGCACCATGCAGGATGTGGGAATCACGGTGATTCTGGCCATTGTAGGTGTTCTGATTACCTCGATCCTGGTAATCAAGCAGGTGAAGGGAAATATTCTCTGGGGCATTCTCATTACCTGGATTCTCGGCATTCTCTGTCAGTTTGCAGGCATCTATGTTCCCAATCCGGAGCTTGGTTTTTATGGGCTTCTTCCGGATTTCTCCGGCGGGCTTTCCATTCCCAGCATTGCGCCGATTTTTGCAAAGCTTGATTTTACCTCCATTCCCTTTGGAGAGTTTCTGGTGATTATGTTTGCGTTCCTGTTTGTGGACATGTTTGATACCCTTGGAACCCTGATCGGTGTGGCCTCCAAGGCGGATATGCTGGACAAGGACGGCAAGCTTCCCAATATTAAGGGAGCCCTCATGGCCGATGCAGTTGCTACTACGGCAGGCGCGGTACTGGGCACTTCCACCACCACCACCTTTGTGGAGAGCGCTTCCGGCGTGTCGGAAGGCGGAAGAACGGGTCTTACGGCTATGACCACAGCCATTTTATTTGCCCTTTCTTTGCTTCTGTCTCCTATTTTCCTGGCCATTCCGTCCTTTGCAACGGCTCCGGCCCTGATTGTGGTAGGCTTCTACATGGTAAATCAGGTGGGCGCTATTGACTTTTCCGATTTTGGAGAGGGAATCCCGGCCTTTATCTGTATTGCGGCCATGCCCTTCTTCTACAGCATTTCCGAAGGAATCTCCATGGGCGTGATTTCCTATGTGGTGCTGAACCTGGTTTCCGGAAAGGCCAAGGATAAGAAGATAAGCATTGTGATGTATATTCTGGCAGGCCTGTTCTTGCTTAAATATTTCTTTATTTAAATCAGGGAGAGAACGTTGTGCTAAAAGAATTTAAAGAATTTGCCTTAAAGGGCAATATGATCGATTTAGCCGTAGGTGTCATTATCGGAGGAGGCTTTAATGCGCTGGTGAGTTCTCTGGTCAATGATATTGTGATGCCTTTTATCAGTCTGTTTACGGGGAGACTGGATTTCTCCAATATGTTTATTGCGCTGGACGGCAATTCCTATGCTACCTTGGAGGCGGCGAAGGAGGCTACCTCCACCATTGCCTACGGAAGCTTTATCACCGGGCTTATTAACTTTTTGCTGACGGCCTTTGTAGTATTTCTTGTGGTGAAGCAGATGAATAAGCTGCATCGGAAGAAGGAGCCTGCTGTGCCGGCAGAGCCTACAACGAAGATTTGCCCCCACTGTATGTCTGAGATACACATAAAGGCGGACAAGTGTCCCTATTGTACCTCGGATGTGGCATAAAGGAGAGAAAGCAGTATGCTGGTAAGGATCTATACGGACGGAGCGGCAAGAGGAAATCCGGAGGGCCCGGGAGGCTATGGAACCATTCTCACCTATGAGGACACAAAGGGAAGGCTTCATACCAGGGAATACAGTCAGGGATATGTGAGGACCACCAATAACCGGATGGAGCTGATGGCGGTGATTGCGGGCCTGGAGGCGTTGAACCGTCCCTGCCAGGTAGAGCTTTACTCGGATTCCAAGTATGTGACGGATGCCTTTAATAAGCACTGGGTGGAGAGCTGGCTTAAGAAGAACTGGAAGGGCAGCTCCGGACCGGTGAAAAATGTAGATCTGTGGAAGCGGCTTCTTAAGGCAAAGGAGCCTCATCAGGTGACTTTTATCTGGGTAAAGGGCCATGCAGGGCACCCGCAGAATGAGCGGTGTGACGCTCTGGCAACCTCTGCGGCGGACGGGGAGAATCTGCTGGTGGATGAGGGGATCGCTTCCGCTCCTTGAACAAAATGAAAATAGAATTTATAGAGAAGGAGAGAGAGTCTGAGTGACAACAATTTCAAACCGTTTATCCCGGCGGAGAAGAATCTGCCGGAATTTACAGCTACCTCCATTATTCTGGGTATTCTGCTGGCAGTGCTCTTTGGCGGGGCCAACGCGTATCTGGGACTGCGTGTGGGTATGACGGTGTCGGCCTCCATTCCGGCGGCCGTGATTTCCATGGGTGTGATCCGTGTGATTCTGCGCAGGGATTCCGTGCTGGAGAACAATATGGTGCAGACCATCGGCTCTGCAGGAGAGTCTGTGGCGGCGGGGGCTATCTTTACCATGCCGGCGCTGTTTCTGTGGGCTACCGAGTGGGGAACCGAGGCTCCCTCTCTGGTGGAGATTGCTATTATCGCAGGTATCGGCGGAGCTCTGGGCGTGCTGTTTATGGTGCCACTTCGTAAAGCGCTGATTGTACAGGAGCACGGCGTGCTGCCTTATCCGGAGGGACAGGCCTGCGCGGAGGTGCTGCTGGCTGGAGAAGAGGGCGGAGCGAAGGCCGGCATTGTGTTCAAGGGTCTTGGCATTGCGGCGCTCTATAAGTTTATTGCCGACGGCTTAAAGCTGTTTCCCAGTGAGGTGCATTATGAGATTCCGGCCTACGCGGGAGCCGGCGTGGGTATGGATGTGCTTCCGGCCCTTCTCGGTGTGGGCTATATCTGTGGGACGAAGATTTCTTCCTATCTGTTCGCGGGCGGTATCACAGGCTGGTTTGTGCTGATGCCTCTGATTGTGCTTTTTGGCGGTAATTCTGTGCTGTTTCCGGCGGATGTGACGGTGGCGGAGCTGTATGCGGAGGGCGGTTCCTTTGCCGTATGGACCAATTACATCAAATATATTGGTGCGGGAGCCGTGGCTGCAGGCGGTGTGATCAGTCTGATTAAGTCTCTGCCCTTGATTGTGCGGACCTTTAAGGAGGCCATGAAGGGCTACGGCAAGGGCGGAGCAGGTACCGGGGAGCGGACGGATAAGGATCTTTCTATGAAGGTGATTTTTATTCTGATTGCAATTTTGGCGGTTCTCCTGTGGCTGATTCCGGTGGTTCCTGTGAATCTCTTCTGTGCCGTACTGATCGTGATTTTCGGATTCTTCTTTGCTACGGTTTCCTCCCGTATGGTGGGGCTTATCGGAAGCAGCAACAATCCGGTATCCGGTATGGCCATTGCCACTCTTCTGGTGACTACGATTATTCTGAAGGCTACCGGACAGGTGGGACAGGCAGGCATGACGGCTGCTATTGCTATCGGCTCTGTGATCTGTATTGTGGCGGCTATTGCAGGTGATACCTCTCAGGATTTGAAGACGGGTTATATTGTAGGCGCAACACCCTACAGGCAGCAGATTGGCGAGCTTATCGGCGTGGTGGCTTCGGCCGTTGCCATCGGAGCCATTCTCTATCTCTTGAGTGCGGCCTGGGGCTATGGCTCTCAGGAGCTTCCGGCTCCGCAGGCTACTCTGATGAAGATGATTGTAGAGGGCGTTATGGGCGGTAATCTGCCCTGGAATCTGGTATTTGCAGGCGCTTTTATCGGCATTGTGGTGGAGGTTCTGGGGATTCCGGTGCTTCCCTTTGCGGTGGGGCTTTATCTTCCGATTCATTTAAGTACGCCCATGATGCTGGGTGGGGCAGTGCGCTGGATCTTTGAGAAGAAGAAAAATATGAGCGAGAAGGCCAAGAAGGATATGATTGAGAATGGAGTGCTTTACTGTTCTGGTCTTATTGCTGGTGAGGGCCTGGTGGGGATTCTTTTGGCTGTGTTTGCTATTATTCCTCTGGCCGGAGGGTCTCTGGGGGATTTCCTGGGAGGTCTTGTCTCCGGGACGCCTATTAACAGCAATCTGGGCGGACTTATCTTCTTTGCGCTTTTGACGGCTACCATGTGGATGGTGGTAAAGAGAAAAGAGAAATAAATGAGCAAGAAGCTGAAAAAGAATTACCTGGACTATGTTCCGGTGTGTGCGCCGGAGCATAGCTGGGAGCTGAATGAAAAGAGGCTGGTGGTGATTCGTGTGGAGAACAGGGGCTTCTATAATCGGCTGGCGCAGAAGGTGTTTAAGCGTCCGAAGGTGAGTTATATCAGTTTGGATGAGTATGGAAGCTTTGTGTGGCAGCAGATGGATGGGAAGCGGACGATTTATGACATCAGCTTTTTGGTGAAGGAGCGGTATGGGGAGAAAGCGGAGCCTTTGCTTCCCAGGCTTACGAAGTATTTTCGGATATTGTATCAGAATCATTTTATTGGGTATTGTGTGCCGATTGGGAAAGAAACGCCGAAGTCTACTTGATTGATGACGGACGCAAAACAAGCCGCCGGCCATTTCCATATCCGGTGTTCGGACGGTTCTCGTACATTTTGTCTGCTAGTAACGGCCATTGCCAAAGCAATATCCGTCCATATCAGACAGCCTGTACGCGAACAGCCGTACACCGGATATCGGAAATGGCCAGCGGCTTGTTTTGCTGTGTCTTGATATTCAGTTATGCTTCATGGTGCGGATTAGATTTAAAAGGGCTTCTATTTCGTCCGGAGTTAAGCCGGAGAGATCGATCTCTTGCTTTCGTTCTAGGCCGAGAAGGGAAACGAGGATCTTGTGTTTGGGCATTGTTTCCGCTATTTAAATTAAGCAGTGTGACGACTCAATTTGAGGACTTTTGACAACGGGGGCTGTTTCTGTGAATTTTTCATTGACAGATCTGTTCTTTGCTTTTAAAATAAAAGAAAAGTGAAAATATTTCTGTTTGTATCTGAGGAATTTCCTTCCCCGGCAGACAGGATTCCCGGCATCTCGCTGACATTTTCACCAAATCAAACAGAATATGTTAGCAGGTGTCGATACCTATGAGTTTGGATGCTTTTTTCTTTTCTCAGAATAAACCTCGTTACCTGCAGAAAGGAAGGAGCGATGGAACTGGTCAATACGCCATATGATGATGTGTTCCGTACATTGTTGAACGATTGCAGCTCTTTGATTATTCCAGTAATCAATGAATCTTCTGGCACATCAATGTTATAATCCACCCGATTGCCATAGCGGACCTTTTGGATTTCCATATAAGAGCGGACCTGCTGTAATTCATTTCCAATGGTAATGATATTGGAGCCGTGATTTAAGGAGGAACGCATCATGGCCGCGAGGTTTTCCGCTATCTGTTCAATATCCTCCGCATCGTATTTGTCAGCCAGCCATTTGATGGAATCCAGGGTATTGTATAAAAAATGCGGGTTGATTTGAGCCTGCAGGGCAGAAAGCTCGGCATCACGCTTTCGGATTTCCGTCATATAGACCTGGTCAATCAGATGATCGATGGAGCAGCCGTTTTGCGTGTAATCATTGATATTGTCCACTAAGGTCTTGGTGGAGTGAAAGAGACTGGAGGAGGCCGTATAATTGGCAATACAGATGGCGAGTATCAAAAACAGGCTGACCAAACTGACCACATAAAAAATTCTGCGATTGTAATCGCTGTTGCCAGCCCGGGGTGCGTCTGTAAGGAGTAAATCTGCAATTTCTGATTTGATAAAGGTGGACGAGTAACGGATATGGTGATTTTCGTCGATGATGGCGTACATTTCGGAATATGCGTAGGAGGGAAACAGGCCTGTAATATAGTTTGGGCTGATTTTTGCACTGATTACCCCCAGGATTTCGTTGTGGTTGTTGACATTGTAGATGGATTTGGAAAGCTGAATACACTCGCCTTCTGAGGTTTTTCCCCAGGAAATGAGGAAGCGGCCATTATTGGCCAAGACCTTCTCGATCAAATCCTTTTGCTCCGCATCGCTGATATCCTCATAATTCTTCCTTGCGGAGTATAGATGAAATTTATAAAATTTATACGCATTGCGGTAGTGAGCTTCTAATTACTCAATTTCAGAGGCATTGTATTCCTGGGACATAAGCGCGGACTGAATCTCTTCTGTGATAATAATATTTAGAATCGACTGCTTGACCCAGGACAGACGATAATTCAGGCTATTGCTCATAATGTCAACATTGTTCTGAACAACGTCCGAGGTCAGCTCTGAAAAGGTAGACCGTGATTCATAGTTTACCACACTGATAATGATCATGATTGCAATAATAGAAATAGTCAGCTGAATAATCAGATTTTTTTCCAAATCATGGTTCGCTCCCTAGTTTTTGCCACAGCCCCTTACAAATTAATATCGTCAAAACTTTGAATAATATGCTGCTTAAAGGAGGCTAAAAGCTTTGACATGAATTTTTCTTTTTGATAAACAATCGAAAAGCTCTGCCGCATATTTCCGATGGGAATCCGTTTGAATTCCCCGGAAAGAAGACGGCGGCGGACGGATAATTTCGAAAGGACACCGATGCCGTGGCCGGCTGCCGCTGCATTTTTGATGGCCTGTGTGTTGCTGCAAATCCAGGCAGGCGTCCAGGGAATCTGAAGCTTTTACATGGCAGTATCAAACAGCACACGCGTGTTGCTTCCAAGCTCCCGGACAATATAGGCTGCATGCATCAAATCTTCTTTTGTAAACTCCTCCTTAAAGTAGAAGGGATGCTTTTGGCTACAGACAGCTACCAGCTCTGCGGTGGCAAAGCATTCGCTTATGAGATTGGGATCCGTGATATCTACTTCAATCAATGCGATATCAAGGTCGTTATTTAAAATAAGCTGCCGGATGGTCTGGGTGTTTTCAATGTGTACCAGGTATTGGATATCGGGATGAGAGGCCTTAAAGGTGCTGATGAGATCGCTTAGGATACTGGTTCCGGCGCTGACACTGGCTCCAATCCGCAGGGTTTCGTGTCCTGTGTCATGTTCATACATTTGCAAACCTCATTGAATACACGAAAGTGGCGAATCGTCATGAGAATCTCCGTTCCTGAATGTGATAATATTATAAATATATTAACAAAATATCAGAGGTTTATCAAGGCAAAACCTTTTGCCCACAGCTTGCGAAAACCCCGTCTTTATGCTAAGGTGTAACCAGAGCAAGCAAATTAAAACAGGGGAAGCTACATGAAAGCATTTTTAAAAGGATTACTGATGGGAACCATAGGCTCGCTCGTCGTCCTGGGATTGGCCATAGCCGTCTGCTATTTCAGCGGGCTTTTGGACTTTGCAGGGATAAGGGAGGAGGTCCTTTCCTCTTCCGTGGAAGCAACCGGCGTAGGGACAGCGGCGGCCGTGAAGACAGAGGCAAAGCCCCGGGAGCCAAAGGCCGCCGAACAGGAGGATGAATTCCAAGAACCCATAGAGGCTGTGATACAGACAGAGACGCCCGAAGAGGAGGGAATCCGGCTTTTGTTTGCTGGAGATCTCTATCTCACAGAGCTTTTGCAGGACAAGTACCGGCGGACAGGAATTCAGGCGGCGGCCACAGAGGAGCTTCTGACCCTCCTGCGGGACGGGGATTTATTTATCTTAAATCAAGAATTTCCCTTCGGAACCACAGGGGAAGCCATGGAGGAGAAGGAATACACCTTTCGGGTGTCGCCGGATCTGGTCAGTGTGCCTTTGGACCTGGGTGTGGATCTGGTGACGTTAGCCAACAACCATATGCTGGACTTTGGACGGGGGCCCTTAACGGAGACTCTTGCGGCCCTGGACGAAGCGGGAATTGCACATGTAGGGGCAGGTGAAGATCTGGAGGAGGCAAAAGCTCTCAAAACCTTTGAGATAAAGGGAAAGACCATAGGCTTTCTGGGAGCCAGCCGGGTGATTCCCGAGGCCTCCTGGAACGCGTCCAAATACAATTCCGGCCTATTTACCACCTACGATGCCACCCAGCTGGTGGAGGAGATTCAAAAGGCTAAGGAGACCTGCGACTTTGTGGCGGTCCTTGTTCACTGGGGAATTGAGCGAAATCCTTATCCGGAGGAATATCAAAAGACTCTGGCCCGACAGTATATTGATGCGGGAGCGGACGCGGTAATTGGAAGTCACCCTCATGTGCTTCAGGGAATAGAGTATTATAAGGGAAAACCTATTTTTTACAGCCTGGGAAATTTTATTTTCGGAAACGGCGCCTATGAGAGTATTGTGGTGGAGCTTGAGCTTTTGGAAAGTGAGACCAGGGTGCGGGTGTTCCCCTGTGCAAGCGAAGGAAATCAGATGAGGCTGTTGGAAGAAAAGCAAAATTATTATCAGCAGCTTTTGGAATTGTCCTTTGGGATTCGGATCCTGGAGGATGGAAGTGTTATAGAGTAATATTTTGAAAAAGCATTGTAAAAGACTTCTTGCTCAGGTATAATTCGTTTATATGCCATAAATTTGCATTCATAGAGTATAGATTGTGCCATTTATTAGTGGGAATGAGTAATGGAATGAGGGTATGGATATGGAAAAAATATTAATCGTTGATGACAGTGTTACGCAAGCGACGAAATTAAAGTCGATTTTGACGGATGAATATGATATTATCATTGCACAGACGGCAAAGGAAGGACTGAAATGTGCAAGCTCCGGGATATTTTCTCTGATTCTTCTGGATGTAGTGATGCCGGAAATGGACGGCTTTATGCTGCTTAAGAGGCTCCAGGAGGAAATCATCACCCAGAGCGTTCCGGTTATTTTGATCACAAGCCTTTCGGATATACAAAATGAGCAGCACGGTTTTATGCTGGGAGCCGTTGACTATATTACAAAGCCCTTTCATCCGGTGATTGTTAAGGCAAGGGTCAATACCCATGTGAAGCTTTACCGTTACCGGAAGCAGGTGGAGGAGCAGTCCATGACAGACCAGCTTACGGGAATTGCAAACAGAAGGCAGCATGATCTTTACAGCGTTGCAAAGTGGAACGAGGCCTCCCGCCTTCGGGTTCCTTTTTCTATCTTTATGTTTGATATCGATCATTTTAAAGTCTACAATGATACCTACGGCCATCCGGCCGGGGACAAGGTGATAGCAGCCGTGGCAAAGACCATTTCCCAGAATCTACGGCGTACCATGGACTTTGTGGCCCGCTATGGGGGCGAGGAGTTTGTGGCTATTTTACTGGGCGGAGCGCCTCAAAGTATTTTTGAACATGTGAAAAAAATCCGCAGAAATATTGAAGAGCTTAAGATTCCTCATAAGGCGAATGTTTCGCCATGGGTTACGGTCAGCATAGGAGGAGTGACGATTACGCCTCAGAGCGGCGATGATTATGCTACCTATTTGAAGATTGCGGATACGATGCTGTACGATGCAAAGCATTTTGGAAGAAATCAGGTGGTATGGTATGGCGATGACAGAAAGCAGTGGCTGGAGAAATAATAGCATAGATACAAAATAAGAAAAAGGAGAACAGATCAATGTCACAGAATGTATACGATATTTTAACGGAGCGGGGCTTCATTGAGCAATGTACCCACCCGGAGGAGGTAAGGGAGCTTTTGGGAGGAAAGGAGCCGGTCACCTTTTACATCGGCTTTGACGCAACGGCGGACAGCCTGACTGCAGGCCATTTTCTCACGATTATGGCTATGATGCATATGCAGCGGGCCGGTCACCGGCCCATCGCCCTTTTGGGGGGCGGAACCACCATGGTGGGAGACCCCTCCGGCAAATCCGATATGCGTAAAGTAATGACCAAGGAAACCATCGATCACAACGCGGAGTGCTTCCGCAGGCAGCTTTCGCAGTTTTTGGATTTTGATCATGACAAGGCGATTTTGGCTAACAATGCGGACTGGCTGCTGGATCTCAATTATGTAGAATTCCTCCGTGAGGTGGGTGCTCATTTCTCTGTAAACCGGATGCTGACGGCTGAGTGCTACAAGCAGCGAATGGAGAAGGGGCTGACCTTCTTTGAGTTCAATTATATGGTGATGCAGTCCTATGACTTCCTGAAGCTGAATCAGCTGTATGACTGCAAGATGCAGATGGGGGGCAACGATCAGTGGTCCAACATCATCGGAGGTGTGGAGCTGATCCGCAGAAAAGAAAACAAGCCCGCTTACGGCCTGACCTTTAAGCTTCTGACCACCAGCGAGGGTATCAAGATGGGCAAGACCATGAAGGGCGCCGTGTGGCTGAATCCGGAGAAGACTTCACCCTACGAGTTCTACCAGTACTGGAGAAATATTGAGGATGTAAAGGTGGAGGAATGCCTGGGACTTCTGACCTTCCTGCCCATGGAGGAGGTGCGCCGCTTAGGAGCCCTGGAAGGGGCGGAGATCAACCGTGCCAAGGAGGTTCTGGCTTACGAGATCACCAAGATCGTTCACGGTGAGGAGGAGGCAAAGAAAGCCCAGGAGGCGGCAAGAGCGCTTTTTGTAAGCGGAGGAAAGACGGATGATATGCCTACCACAGCTTATCCGAAAGCGGATTTGGACGCAGGCAAGGATATCCTGTCTCTGTTGGTTGAGACCAAGCTCGCCCCCACCCGTTCCGAGGCACGCCGTCTGGTACAGCAGGGAGGCGTCACCGTCAATGATGAAAAGGTGACGGATGTTTACAAGAGCTTTGCCACTGCCGATCTGGACGGTGACAATGCATTGATTATCCGAAAAGGGAAAAAGGCATACCATAAGGTTGTAACAGAATAAGATTTCAGGGATGACAGGCAGGGCCTTGTGATTATATAAGGCTCTGCCTTGCTTTATAAAGCGAAATGATTTTACTGCTCCATTTCCTCCCGCAGAATCGAATAAATGCAGTAGGAATGCACCTGGCCGTTCTTATAGATACCGTTTCGCATGGTGCCTTCATAAGTAAATCCTGCCTTTTTAAGAACACCTCTTGATCCGGCATTATAGGCAAAGGGTTCCGCAAAAATGCGGATAATGTCAAAGGTCTGAAACGCTTCCCGGCAGATGATTTGCACGGCCTCGGACATGATGCCCTGCCGCCAGTATTCTTCCGAGAGCCAGTAGCCCAGTTCGGCGTCTTCCGCTCTCCAGTGTCTCAATTGAAATTCCATCTTTGCAATCTCCTTATAAAGCAATCAAAATGTCTTTTTCAAATAATACAACAAATACTTCACTTTAGCAACAAATCTGTTCCCGAAAAATTCGTGTCATGTAGTGGGGGGAAGCTCCGCTCCAGAGCCACATCCTTTCATTTCAGGTTCTTGAAATACTTTTCATCTGATTGGCAGATATACTAAGGATAAAATACTATACAAAGTAATTTGGAGCATGGTATAATAAATATCAACGATAGGAATGAGGTTACTCGTTCGGTAAGTTGAAGATAGTGATTTAAATAGGGCAGTAATGAAAGACTTGCAGAAAGCAGGTGAAGAATGTCTCATAAAAAAAACCTGAAATCATTGTATTCGCAGGACCGAACGGTTCTGGAAAGAGTACTTTTACAGAATTGTTAAAACCTCCCATGGGCTATATCAATGCGGATGAGATAAAGAAAAGTTTGAAATGTTCTGACTTGGAGGCGGCACAAATAGCTGAAAAGCAGAGGGAATCACACCTTGAAAATTTAGAAGAGTTTTGCTTTGAGACAGTTTTGTCTACAGACCGGAATTTGAGGTTGCTTAAAAGGGCGGACATGATGTACCGGAAGAAAAGATTATAAGCAGATATGACAGAGCCTTAAGGCTGATCAAGGAATTGATAGAGGTTTGCGATATTTGTCATATTTAAATTAACCTGTTGTGCCTGCACAATAGGTTAATTTAAATATGACAAATATTATCTGGATAGTTTGATTATGAAAGGTAGGAGGAACCATGGATCAGGCACATCATTTAAAGAAAGTACTGGCATTTATACAGGAACGGGGATGGAAGTATACCTACAGTGAGGAAGACGGCTGTGGGAGTATTGACTTTGATTACCGGGGCGTTCCCTATCACATCTGGGAGTTTGAGGACGGTGAGCGGGGCGTGGAGACGAATCTTAGAAGCGGCGGACGGCAGGAGGAGCTGCTGGGAGATTATGAGACAGAGATTCTAAAGCTAATGAAAGACTGGCACTAAAGCGGAGATTTTACGAAAGCCGCATTGCTGACTGAGCATTTACAGAATAGGGACAGGCTATGGAGGACAACATGAACGGCAGTCTTTTTGTAAACGGATTAACCATTGATTGGAATCAGATAGATCCCGATTCCTATCTGCATGAGATAGAGGCTTTACATGGAGTTAATTCCATAAGCTTTGAAAAACCGGTTACGTTTTTTGTGGGAGAGAACGGAACAGGGAAATCTACTTTGCTGGAGGCCATCGCATCGGCCTACGGCATGAATCCGGAGGGAGGGAGCAGGGACTTTCGGTTCTCCACCAGAGATACCCATTCGGCTCTGTATGAGGGGATGGTTCTGAAAAAGGGTTATCGGCGGCCAAAGGATAATTTCTTTCTTCGTGCCGAG
>JAAVZL010000054.1 GCA_022791635.1 Lachnospiraceae bacterium | reverse complement strand
GGTAGTTGTGGGAGACGGCAACGGCCATGTCGGAGCAGGTCTTGGAAAGGCCACCGAGATTCCGGAAGCAATCCGCAAGGGCAAAGAGGATGCCATGAAGAAGCTGATCACGGTAGCGATTGACGAGAACAACAGTATTACCCACGATTTTATCGGAAAGTTCGGCAGTGCATCCGTACTGCTTAAGAGAGCTCCCGAAGGTACCGGCGTAATCGCAGGCGGTCCTGCACGTAACGTGCTGGAGCTGGCAGGCATCAAGAATATCCGTACCAAATCTCTAGGTTCCAACAACAAGCAGAATGTTGTTCTTGCAACCATCGCAGGACTGAAGGCTCTTAAGACTCCGGAGGAAGTTGCAAAGAATCGCGGCAAATCTGTAGAAGAGATTACAAACTAGGAGGAAAAGCAACATGGCAGATAAATTAAAAATTACCTTAGTGAAATCTCCGATTGGCGCTGTTCCCAAGCAGAAGGCAACGGTGGAGGCTCTTGGCCTTAGGAAGCTCCACAAAACCGTTGAGATGCCGGATAACGAAGCGGTCAGAGGAATGATTTGGCACGTAAGGCATTTGGTTAAGGTAGAAGAGGTTTAGTTAGGGACTTTGAATCAGCAGTACTCCGGACAGTACCCGGAAGGATTTACAGACACATGCATTTGTGGCTGGAAATTCTTCCATACTGATTGCGTACTGGTAGGAGGACTGCGGAACTCTAAATAAGTAGGAGGTGTCACATATGGACTTATCAAATTTGCAGTACGCGGAAGGCTCCAAGCAGAGCAATAACTTCCGGAGAGGCCGTGGACACGGCTCAGGAAATGGTAAGACAGCCGGTAAAGGACACAAGGGACAGAAAGCGCGTTCCGGAGCGCCGAGACCGGGCTTTGAGGGCGGCCAGATGCCCTTATACAGAAGACTTCCGAAGAGAGGATTTACAAACCGCAATTCCAAGGTAATCGTTGGGATCAATGTAAGTGCTCTTGAGGTTTTTGAAAACGACGCAGTTGTTTCCGTGGAAACACTGCTGGAGCAGGGCATTGTTAAGAATCCCCGTGACGGTGTGAAGATCCTTGGCAACGGAGAACTTACAAAGAAGCTGACTGTTCAGGCAAATGCTTTCTCAGAGGGCGCAAAAGCCAAAATCGAGGCTCTTGGTGGAAAAGCTGAGGTGATCTAATGTTTAAAACATTACAGAACGCATTTAAAATCAAGGAAATCCGTCAGAAGCTTTTGTTTACCTTCCTGATGGTTGTAGTCATCCGGTTAGGTTCACAGCTTCCCGTTCCGGGTGTCAACAGAACCTTCCTTGCCCAGTGGCTGGCTCAGAATACTGGTGATGCATTCAATCTCATTGATTCCTTTACCGGCGGCTCCCTGGCAAGTATGTCATTATTTGCGTTAGGTATCAACCCCTATATCACATCCTCCATTATTATGCAGCTTCTCACCATAGCCATTCCAAAGCTGGAGGAGATGCAAAAGGATGGAGAGGATGGAAGAAAGAAGATCCAGAATATTACCCGTTATGTGACCATTGTGCTGGCGCTGATTGAGGGCTCTGCCATGACCATCGGTTTTGGCGGACAGGGACTTCTGGAGAATCCCACCTGGTACAATATGGCAGTTGTGGTAATCACACTGACTGCAGGCAGCGCCTTCCTTATGTGGATTGGCGAGCGCATCACGCAGAACGGCGTGGGCAACGGTATTTCCATTGTACTTCTGGTGAACATTGTTTCCCGTATTCCGGATGACTTTTATCGTCTGTACACCATGTTTATCCAGAACAGGAGCGTGGCAAAGGGCGTTCTTGCGGGCGTGATCATTCTCGCAGTGATTCTGGTAACGGTTGTCTTTGTTATTATTCTGCAGGACGGAGAGAGAAGAATTCCCGTGCAGTACAGCAAGAAGCTTCAGGGCAGAAAGGTTGTGGGCGGACAGAGCACCCATATTCCCATGAAGGTAAATACGGCCGGTGTCATTCCGGTGATCTTTGCCTCCTCCCTGATGTCCTTCCCCGGTGTGATTGCATCCCTGCTTGGCAAGGGCGGCGGAACCGGCATCGGCAGCAAGATCTTAAGGGCCTTGAGCTCCGGAAGCTGGTGTAATCCCAAGGAGCCGGTATACAGCCTGGGCCTTTTGCTCTATATTGTGCTGGTTGTATTCTTCGCATATTTCTACACCTCCATCACCTTTAATCCGATGGAGATTGCAGACAATATGAAGAAGCAGGGCGGCTTTGTTCCGGGCATTCGTCCCGGTCGGCCCACAACCGAGTATCTGACAAAGATTTTAAACTATATTGTTTTCGTTGGTGCAATCGGCCTGATTATTGTGTGCGTGATTCCGATCTTCTTTAACGGAGTATTCGGAGCCAATGTGTCCTTCGGAGGAACCTCCATCATCATCATCGTAGGTGTTGTACTGGAGACCTTAAAGCAGGTTGAGTCACAGATGGCAGTGCGCTATTACAAAGGCTTTTTGAATGATTAGACAAAACCTTTTTGGCCTGTGCGGGGATTTCCGCGCAGGCTATTGAAGGTTGTAGCAGAAAGATCACAAAGTCCAGTGAAGAAATATTAAGTGTTTTCTTGAAATAGTTTCTGTTGGACGGTAAAGTCGCAAAGGCGCACGAGAGGAGCTTTCATGAGTGCCCTTTCGAATGAAAGTTCCTCTCATTACATGTGTGCCGAAGTGACTTTACCCTTTAGTGCTGTCGCGCAGCGACTAAAATTAGGAGGATCGTTATGAAGGTTATTATGTTGGGGGCCCCGGGTGCAGGAAAAGGCACACAGGCAAAGAAAATAGCTGACAAATATCAGATTCCCCATATTTCCACGGGTGATATTTTCAGAGCAAATATAAAGAACGGAACCGAGCTGGGAGCAAAGGCCAAGGCCTATATGGACCAGGGCCTTCTGGTGCCGGATGAACTGACGCTGGAGCTGATCATGGATCGCTTCCGGAATCCGGACTGCAAGAACGGCTATGTGCTGGACGGCTTTCCCAGAACCATTCCTCAGGCAGAGGCTCTTACAAGGGCATTGGAGGAGCAGGGAGAGAGCATTGACTATGCGGTGAACGTGGAGGTTCCCGATGCGGACATTATAAGCCGCATGTCCGGACGGCGTGCCTGCCTCTCCTGCGGCGCCACCTACCATATTGTACATATTCCCACAAAGGTGGAGGGAATCTGTGACCGCTGCGGCGAAAAGCTGGTTCTTCGGGACGATGACAAGCCGGAGACGGTGGAAAAGCGTCTTGGTGTTTACCACAGCCAGACACAGCCTCTGATCGAGTACTATACCAATCAGGGCAAACTGGTGGAGGTAGACGGAACACAGGAGATGGAAGCTGTGTTTGAGGCGATTGTTAAGATAATCAGTAATATTCCTCACAGTGCATAAATCGATTTACAGACACGTGTTTTTTGTGGCTGGAAATTGATTTCACAAAGATGTACTGTGAGGAATATTACGGGACTGGAATAGGAGCGTAAAGAATGTCATGTCAGTAAGTATTAAATCTGCCAGAGAAATTGAGCTGATGCGGACAGCCGGAAAGCTTCTGGAGGAGGTTCACAATGAGCTTGCGGACTTTGTGAAGCCGGGAATCTCCACCCTGGACATTGACCGTTACGGGGATCGGCTGATTCGGAAAAGAGGCTGCATTCCAAACTTTTTGAATTACAACGGCTATCCGGCTTCTATCTGTGTTTCTGTGAATGATGAGGTGGTTCATGGAATTCCCTGTCAGGAGCGGATTCTCATGGAAGGGGATATTGTAAGCCTGGATGCGGGACTCATTTACAAGGGATACCATTCCGATGCGGCCAGAACCCATGCGGTGGGAAAAATCAGCCCGGAGGCAGAGCAGCTTATCAGGGCGACCAGACAGAGTTTTTTTGAAGGAATCAAATACGCCAGAGCCGGGCATCATCTTCATGAGATTTCCAATGCCATCAATAGCTACATTGATACCTTTGGCTACGGTGTGGTTCAGGATCTGGTGGGCCATGGAATTGGCACTAAGCTTCATGAGGATCCCCAGATTCCAAACTTTCGTCAACGCCGTCGGGGTGTAAAGCTGATGCCTGGAATGACTCTGGCCGTTGAGCCTATGATTAACGCAGGAACCTGGCAGGTATCCTGGCTGGAGGATGACTGGACGGTAGTGACCGATGACGGTTCCCTTTCCGCCCACTATGAGAATACGATTCTGATCACGGACGGAGAGCCGGAGATTCTGACGCTCTCCTCACCGGCATAAGAGCGGCGGACAGTGAGGTAGCAGACAGATGGAAAAGGTGATACCAGGCATGCTTGCCCGATCCAAAGCAGGACACGATAAGGGAGACTTATATCTCATAGACCGTGTGGAGCCTGAATATGCATATTTGGTGGACGGAAGCAGACGCCCCTTGTCAAAACCAAAGAAAAAGAAATGGAAGCATATTCAAATCATAAAGCAAATGCCGGAGCATTGGAATCCGGAACAGAAAAACGACGACGATATCAGGCGGGCCATCCGGCAGTACGAGACAGCGTCCGCAAAGCGAAATCTGATCAAAGTGGAGGAAAGAAATGTCTAAAGCAGATGTAATTGAAATCGAAGGAACCGTAGTGGAGAAGCTGCCCAATGCCATGTTCCAGGTACAGCTGGAGAACGGCCATCAGGTGCTGGCCCATATCAGCGGAAAGCTCCGCATGAATTTTATCCGTATCCTTCCCGGGGATAAGGTGACCATTGAGATGTCGCCCTACGATCTGTCAAAAGGCAGGATTATTTGGAGAGATAAATAAAAGATTGTGGTAAGGGGAAAGGGTCTGCCGCAAAATAGGGCAGCAGCCATTTCCATATCCTGTGTTCGGACGGTTCTCATACATTCTGTCTGCTCTGTATGGACATTGCCAAGCAATTTCCGTCCATATCAGACAGCCTGTACGCGAACAGCCGGACACTGGATATCGGAAATGGCTGCTGCCCTATTTTGCGGCAGACCCTTTCCGGTCTTGGCTGTGTTTATTTGATTGCTTTTTATATTTCGAACAGTCTCATAACAAAATATAAGCCCGTAGCAATCAAAAGCATTATCCCGGTAACCGGTATGGTTCTGCGGAAAATGTCGTTAATGGATACATGAAACTGTTCTGCGCACAGAGAGATACAGATGTGCGTAGGGTAAAGCTGAGAGGCCAGATGTCCCAGGCTGGCCAGGTAGATGACCAGGGAGATGGGCCCCTGAGCCACGGAGGCGGCCAGGGGAAAGACGGCGGGAACCATGGCGGTAAAGTTGCTGATAATGGATCCTATAAATACGATGAATCCATAAATGAGGAACAGAGGGATGGGAATACTTCCATAGACCTCAAGAAGGGCTGCAGGAGCGCCTGCTGTTCCCGGAATATCCGTAAAAAGCAGGATGGTGATTACCATCAGCATCATATTTTTGTTAAATGCCGTCTTTAAAAAGTGAAGGAGCTTTTTTCCTGGGAAACGCTGCTGAATCAGAAACAGTGCCAGTGTTATGTACACGGAGGCTCTTGTGTTCAGGCGGAATGCAAGGATCAGCAAGATGATAAGAAGAATGGGCTACAGATTCCGGAAAATGTTCTGGAACAGAGTGCCAGCTGGTTCTTTTGGCCTCTTGGCGGTTGGCTCAGCGGCTATGGGCCTTAAATAGATGAAATACGGTACAACCAGATTAAAAAAGATATAAGGAAGCATCAGAAGAAGAAAAAGCCACTCCGGGGTGTTTGTGACGGCACACATCAGGATTACATTGGTATATACAGGCAGCAGCGCTTCCGGGATGTGGCGAAAATAGGTGGTGACAAATGCCATGGAATCCTCTGGCATCATACCTTTATAGCGCTTCCGCAGCATGGATCCTGCCATAAGCACTGTAGCCGGAGAGGGTAGTAGGCCGCTCACCACAGGCGAGACTACGCTTCCTAGCTTGGGATTTGAAGACAGCCCAATGATGCTTTCCTCGGCTTTGGTGAGCATAGAGTGTTCATCCATAAGCTGCTGGAGTAGAATCAATCCGTAGGTGATAAGCAGGAGCTCGATACAGCTTCTCCCCAGTATTGTGTGCAGAGCACGCTTGCAAAACACCGTCGGTGTCATCTGAAAGACCACGGCCGCCAGAAGGAGTGCACAGGGAGCCACTTCCTCCGCCTCGCCAAAGCGTCCCAGGGGAAGAGAGGCCAGCTTCTCGTCCCGCCATTCTTGGGTGCATCCGTTGTAGAAAAAAGGAGTGGCTACGGGGCCGGGAGCGATACAGTTGGCCGTGATGCCCTGTTTGCTTACCTCCCGGGCAAGAGACTTGGTAAAACCGATGATACCGGCCTTTGCAGCGCTGTAATGGGCGCTGTTAATGCCGCCGATCTGTCCCGGCTTTGATGGTTTATGCCCGCGCTGCACACTAGAATATCAAGTCTTTCAAAGGCGGTAAGGGTGCTCTGCACCATATCCCTATAATTTCATAAAAATTCCCCTTTCATTTCCGAATCGTGGATCCATCTGCAGATGGGTCCATTATATAGGCCTGAAAGAGGAAAAGTCAAGATAAAACGTTTTAAATCTAGAAAAAGCATCGATAAACAATTTATCAAAGCTTTCTGGTACTGCTGCGGACAATGAGCTTCAGATCGAATTTGGAGATAATCGGTTCCGAATCCTCGTGCTCTGTGGCGTGAATGAGGATGCGGGCGGATTCCGTTCCCATCTCATAAATGGGCTGTCGGATTGTTGTCAGAGGCGTATTTAAAATACCGGAGACAAAGTGATCGTCATATCCGATGACTGAGATATCCCCCGGAACCGTCAAGCCGTACTTTTCAAGCCCCTTGTAAACACCGCAGGCCATCAGGTCATTAAAGGCAAATACAGCGGTAAAATCTTTATCACTGAGATAATCGATGCCGTCCAGGCCGGATGTGTAGGAATAATTTCCTCTGTAGACCAGCTCCTCATTCCAGGGGAGCTGATTATCATCAAAGGCCTTTTTGCAGCCCACAAGACGGCTCTGGGAGCCTTCCAGAGCGGAGGGGCCGGTGATAAATGCGATTTTGCGGTGGCCCAGAGCGATCAGATGACGGACAGCCATGTAGCCGCCCTTCTCGTGATCGGATACAACGGCGTTGATGGGCTTCTTGTAAGCGGTTAAGTCCATCTGGACCAGAGGGATTTTCATGGAAAGTATCAGCTCTCGGTTGGCTATGTAGTTATTTCTTTCCTCCTCCGGAGGCGTTGTCACAAGAGAAATGCCGTCAATGTTCTTGGTACAGAGGGCTTCTATGGATTGGCGTTCACGGCTTGGATTGTTGCTGGTGGAGCAGAAAATCATATTCCATCCGTGTTCTGCGCAGTAATCCTCCATTCCCTTGGCATAGGTTGCATAATAGTCGTTTCGGATATCAGGGATAATAAGACCCAGGGTATAGCTGCGGTTGGTTCTCAGGCTGACGGCTGCATAGTTGGGGCGGTATCCCATCTCCCGGGCGGTTTGAAGAACCCGTTCTTTGGTAGTCTCTGCGATGCGGGAAGGGCGGTTGTTGAGAACAAGGGATATGGTAGCAGGGGACAGATCCGTAGCCTTTGCGATATCTTTTATGGTGATTTTCATAATAACTCCTTTCGGAAGTTTGGGTAAGCAGATACTTTGTGTTGATAAAAGTTTACTACATTTTTGAAAAGAAATGAAGAAGAAAGTAGGAATGGCAAAATAGGGTTTTTGTTATGTAAAATGCATAAAAAATCTATATAAAATTTGTATAATCATCCGAAAAACACAAAGATATATTGACAAAACGTTTTATCATATGGCAATATCGACCTGCAAGGACAAAACGATTTATCAAAGACGGCTGATACATAAAAATCGTTTGTTGAATCAAACAAAAAGGAAGGATTACGAAATGAGTGACAAGAGAAGAATTATTATTGACTGCGATCCGGGACATGACGATGCGGTAGCGATCATGCTTGCGGCCAGGAATCCCAAGATTGAGCTTCTGGGCATTACAACAGTAAACGGGAATCAGACTCTTGAGAAGGTAACCAGAAATGCTCTGAATGTATGCCAATATTTAAATATTGATGTACCGGTGTGCAAGGGACTGGCAGGTCCTATTGTGAGAACAACCCCACCTGTGGAGGAGCGTATCCACGGAGATTCCGGTTTGGACGGTCCTGTGTTCGATCCTCTGACCAAAGAGCTGGATAAGAGGCATGCGGTGGACTTTATTATAGAAGAAACATTGCCAAAATGAAGGACCAGGTTATTATTATCAACAATGCCAGAGGACAGCTGATCAATGAGCAGGATCTGACTGATGCGTTAAATGAGGGCAGGGTTGCGGCAGCAGCGTTGGATGTGGTCTCTACAGAGACTATTCGTGAGGACAATCCGCTTCTTAAGGCAAAGAATTGTCTCATTACGCCTCATATTTCCTGGGCTCCCGTGGAGAGCCGTCAGAGAATTATGGAGTGCAGTGTGGAAAACGTAAAGTCATTTTTGGAGGGCGCACCGGTCCACGTGGTGAATGGATAGAAAATGAAGAAATGCATTGTGATATCGGATTCTTTTAAAGGAACCCTGTCAAGCGCAGAAATCATATCCCGGCAGCGCCTTTGTCTCGAAGCAGAGGCGCTGCTGCAATTTTATAGATTCTTATTGTAAAGCAATGTGAATTGTATTAAAATCAAACCAGATAGAAGAAGGGGTGTCGCAAAATAAACCATCAGCCATTTCCATATCCGGACACTGGATATTGGAAAAGTCTGCTGTTTTATTTTGCGACACCCCCAGGAACTTATACATGGTCCAGTACGAGAAGGAGACAGGCAGATGGAACAGGTGAAATATTTTGAGAGCAATCCGGAATTACTAAATCAGTCAAGAGTCTATATGGACATTCCCTACGTGGTTCGGGACGGTAGAGAATACAAGATGCAGATCGTGCTTCCGTGGGCGGCGGAAAAGGGCAAGAAGTATCCCGGCCTTTTGTTTGTGCAGGGAAGCGCCTGGACAACCTCGGACGTAGGCTGGGAGATTCCCCAGTTGGGCCAGCTTGCAGGGCAGGGGTATGTCATTGCCACCATTCAGCATCGAAGCTCCCTGGACGGATACCCGTATCCGGCTTTTCTCGAGGATGTGAAGTCTGCGATCCGCTTTTTGAAAAAGCATAAGGAGGAGTACAGTCTGGAGAGCGATCGCATCGGTATCTGGGGCACCTCCTCCGGAGGGAATGCGGCGCTGCTTGCGGGATTGACCATGGGGGAAGAGGAATTTATCACAAAGGATAATCAGGAAATATCGGACGAGGTGGCTTTTGTAGTGAGTTGCTTCGGACCTTCGGACATGGCAAAGATTATTGCCGAAAAAAACGAGGAGCTGTCAGAGCAGCTGGAGTGTGTGACCCACAGCGAGACTATGGAGCTTCGCATGAAGAAAGCCGAGGCCATGAGTCCCTACTATCTGGTGAAAAAGGATCAGAAGTACCCGCCGTTTTATCTTCTGCACGGAGACGCCGACGAGCTGGTTCCGGTGGAACAGTCAGTAAAAATGTACCAGAAATTAAAGGAATACGGCTACGAGGCGAGGCTGGCAATTGTCAAAGGCGCAGAGCATGAGGGAAATTTCTGGAGCAGGGAAGTGCTGGATGATATTTTTTTCTTTATAAAGGAGCATAGATAGCAGTTCAGATGGGCAGCGGAGCGGGCGGGTAGGATTTTCCGATATCAGGTGTCCGGCTGTTCGCGTACAGGCTGTTTGATATGGACGGATATTGCTTAAGCAATGTCCGTACAGAGCAGACAGCCTGTACGTGAACCGTCCGAACACCGATATGGAAAATTCTATCCGCCCGCTCCGCTGTCCATCTGAACTGCGGCACACGGATAAAATTTTCCGTATTTTGTTAAAAAAGTACTTGCATTTTAAATATACGGGTGCTATACTATTTGGCGTATGGTCTCTAAGGGATTATTGCGCCTGTTTTTATGCGCTTTTTTAAGACCCAAAGGAGAGATCAGGAACAGGAAATGCCTTGTTTTCCGGGCATTCCGAGCCTTCAAAACCCAGGAGGTCATCTGTGCCGGGAAAGCGAAAGATGTGAAAGGAGGATTTTTACGATGAAGGTAAGATCATCTGTAAAGCCTATTTGCGAAAAGTGCAAAATCATCAAAAGGAAAGGCAGTATCAGAGTAATTTGCGAGAATCCGAAGCACAAACAGCGCCAGGGATAATTCAGCAAACTGTGATCCCTGTCAATAAGTATATTTGTGCGGCTGCATGAAACACTTGAGAAGCTATGAACGAAGGCCTTCGGCCAAAGACCTGCCTTTTCAACAGTGTTTGATGATTACAATATATTTGACCAGGATTATTCACAATGATATTGCTTAAAACGGAGAAATGCGAAAAGCAGAGTATCTGAAAGGCCGGGTCTTTATCCGGCTGGATGTGGCATGCCATATCCCATTTAGGAAAGTGTCAGCGGGCACCTATTAAAAAACGCCCGGAAGCCAAACTTATGTTTAATGGAGGAATAATCAAATGGCTCGTATTTCTGGTGTAGACTTACCAAGAGAAAAACGTGTGGAGATCGGTTTGACCTACGTGTACGGAATTGGCCGTGCCAGTGCAAACAAGATCCTGGAAGCAGCAAAAGTAAACCCGGATACCCGCGTGAGAGATTTGACGGACGATGAGGTCAGAAGAATCAGCGCCGTGATCGATGCGGATTATCAGGTAGAGGGTGACTTAAGACGTGAGATTGCCATGAACATCAAGCGTCTGCAGGAGATCGGATGCTACAGAGGTATCCGTCATCGTAAGGGACTGCCGGTACGTGGTCAGAAGACCAAGACCAACGCAAGAACAAGAAAGGGCCCGAAGAGAACCGTAGCAAACAAGAAGAAATAATAAAGAAAGTAGGTTAGTTTAAAATGGCGAAAGTTACGAAGAAAGTGACAAAAAAGCGCGTAAAGAAAAACGTTGAACGCGGACAGGCACATATTCAGTCATCTTTTAACAATACAATTGTAACGCTGACAGATACTGAAGGAAACGCTTTATCATGGGCAAGTGCCGGTGGTCTGG
>JAAVZL010000053.1 GCA_022791635.1 Lachnospiraceae bacterium | reverse complement strand
GAACAGCCGGACACCGGATATCGGAAAAGCCTGCCGTCCTGTTTTCCGGCGGACTCTCCTGACTTTGAAATTAAGCCCGCAAAGACTACCGGCGCAGGGGTGGCGGTTCTTGCCCGGAGCCTTTATAACCTTTCAGGGCTTAATTTAATCACATTGTCTTTGACTATGATTTATTTTTTGGAGGCTTCCACCTCAGCCATTTTCATGGCGCGGACCTTTAAGGGCAGGCCGAAGAGGGTGATAAAGCCGCTGGCGTCGTGGTGGTCGTAGAGATCGCCGGTGGTGAAGGAGGCCAGGGACTCGTTGTACAGGGAGTAGGGAGAGGTGGTTCCGGCTTTGATGATGTTGCCCTTGTAGAGCTTGAACTTGACTTCTCCGGTTACGTAGGCCTGAGTGCTGGTGACGAAGGCCTGAATGGCCTCACGTAAGGGGGTGAACCATTTTCCTTCGTAGACGATCTGGGCGAATTTGTTGCCCATGTCTTTTTTTACTTCCATGGTGGCGCGATCTAAGACCAGCTCTTCCAGCTGCTGGTGGGCTTCCATGAGGATGGTGCCGCCGGGGGTTTCGTATACGCCTCGGGACTTCATGCCTACCACGCGGTTTTCTACGATGTCTACGATGCCGATGCCGTGCTTGCCACCCAGAGCGTTGAGCTCGGTGATGATTTCGGATACCTTCATGGCTTTGCCGTTCAGGGATACGGGGACGCCTTTTTCAAAGGTCATGGTGACGTACTCGCCTTCGTCCGGAGCTTTTTCGGGAGTGACGCCAAGAACGAGCATGTGCTCGTAGTTGGGCTCGTTGGCCGGATCCTCAAGCTCCAGGCCCTCATGGCTGATGTGCCAGAGGTTCCGATCGCGGCTGTAGCTCTGACTGTGGTCAAAGGGAAGGTTGATGCCGTGCTCGCGGCAGTATTCAATCTCGTCCTCCCGGGACTGCATGGTCCACTTGTCGGTCATACGCCAGGGAGCGATGATGGTCAGATCCGGAGCCAGGGCCTTGATGGCCAGCTCGAAACGGATCTGGTCGTTGCCCTTGCCGGTGGCGCCGTGGCAGATGGCGGAGGCGCCCTCCTTGCGGGCGATCTCTACCAGACGCTTGGCGATGACGGGGCGGGCCATGGAGGTGCCCAGGAGATATTTGTGCTCGTATACGGCTCCTGCCTGAACACAGGGCATAATGTAGTCGTCACAGAATTCGTCGATGATGTTCTCAATATACAGCTTGGCGGCGCCGGACAGCTTGGCGCGCTCTTCTAAGCCGTCAAGCTCATTTCCCTGCCCGCAGTTGATGCAGCAGCAGATCACCTCGTAATCAAAATGCTCCTTCAGCCAGGGAATGATGGCTGTGGTATCCAGTCCGCCGGAATAGGCCAGAACAACTTTTTCTTTCATAATAGGTAAATCCTCCTCGGTTTGTATTTGTCTGCAAAGAGGCTTTTGGCCCCGCAGCTTTCTGACTTTGTCACTGACAAATAATATACAACATCCTTCCGAAAGATGCAAGTGAAATTTTATACATATTTATGAGTCTACATAGTGGATAAGTTGTAAAAAATGATATTTTTATGTATATTATGCATAAAAAATGAATAAATATTTGATTCTGAGCGAAGAAAACAATAGGCAAAGCATGAGGCTTTGTTTGACTGAACTGTAATTAGGTCTTATACTATAGTACAGAAATGGGGGATAGAGATGGCAGGGTGGAATAAAAAGTATCGGAATCTGTTTATCGTAATAAATCTGCTGCTGTATCTTCCCGTGCTCTGGATAGGTTTTTTGGAGCTTTCCCCGAAGAAGGATTATTCGCTGGGTCAGAAGGAGAATTCCTTTTTTATAGGAGCCAGCTATATGACCATGAACAATGAATTCTATAAAATTCTCAATGAAGAGATTGCCAATCGGGTAGAGCTGGAGGAGGACAGAATGATCCTGCGGAATCCGGCATTGAGCGCAGAAAGACAGATTGAGCAGATTGACGAGATGATTGGAATGGGGATTGACGTTCTGGTGGTGACTCCCGTTGACTGGAAAAGCTTATCGGAGATCCTGAGAAAGGCCAAGGAACAGGGGATCTATATTATTGTGGTGGATTCCAACCTGGAGGATGAGAGTCTGGCGGACTGCACCATTACCTCTGACAACTATCGAGCCGGCCGGATCGTGGGGGAGCATTTCCTCAAAGAACATGAGGAAGCAGAACTCCTTGTGATGACCCATGATGCGGCAAAATCCGGCCAGGACAGAGTGCGGGGATTTCTGGATGTGGTGGAGCAGAATGAGAAGATTCATATTGTCAGAAAAATGAACTGTGACGGCCAGCTGGAGATTGCAATGCCCAGAATTCAGGAGGCCATCGATGAGGGAATAGCGTTTGACAGTGTATTTTGCCTAAATGATCTGGCAAGCGTGGGAGTGGTAGCTGCATTGGATGACAATGCACTTCTGGATAGGGTAAAGGTTTATGGCATTGATGCCTCGCCAGATGCGAAGGCGCTGATCAAGGAGGGAATGATGACGGCGTCTGCAGCGCAGTTTCCGTCACAGATTGGACAGACGGCGGCAGACGTCATTTATAAGCTGCTGCAGGGAGAGGCGGTGGAAAAATATATCTCCGTTCCGGTAGAGCTTGTAACCAGGGAGAATGTGGAGCAGTTCAGTGTTGAGCGCTGGCAGTAGCGCAGGAGGATTTATGGAAAAAAGTCGGCAGCCCGAATGGATTCTGGGAATTATGAAAAATCTGAATATGGTTGCCATATTGTACATAACGATTATTATTACCCGCAGCCTGACAGGCTATATTCATGAAAATTCCGCATTCCGCTTTCTTCTCCGCGTCCGCCATGTGCCCTTGGAGTCATGGAGGCTGGCGCTGCTGGCTGTCGGCCTGTATGTGTGTCTGCTTCTGCTGCTCTCCATTCATTGTGAGAAAAACATACATCTTCTGCTGAAAACAGGTGTGGAGCTTGGGGTGGCCTTTTCCATCAGCTATGTACTCCATTTTAGCTATACGGGAATTGTGCTCTTGATTATAGCAGATACGATGAGCTATTTTTCCGATATGAAATGGCGCATTGCATTTATGACAATCATATGCGCATGTTACATTTTTCTGGATTACGATCTTTTGTCTGCCCGGTATGAGCTGATTTCGCTGGAGACTTGCCTGGAGTATTATCACAGTGATATGCAGTCTATTCTTTTGGGGATTCGGAATATTCTGGTCTCCCTGAATATGTTTGTGTTCATTCTTTATATGATTGTTCTGATTCTGACGCAGTTAAGCGAAAAGGAACGAATTCTGAGCTTGAATGAAAAGCTGAATACGGCCAATTCGGAGCTTCTGCAGGCCAATCAGAAGCTGGAGGAATACGCCAGGGAATCGGAATTTAATCCGGGACTTGCTTATTAAGACGGAAGCTGCGGATATGCAGACAGCTGTTTTGTCAGAAACCCTCCATTTCGCAGCTGTCTGCAGCAGATTCTTTTAAGGAGGAATCATTACAATGAATGCAATAGAAAAGAATCGATTATCACAGGAGGCCGGACTTCAAATCAAGGCACTTAAGCAGATCGGCAGATGGAAGACCTTTGCCCTGGCAGTATCTGCGGCAGGCATTGCATTTGTCTATACGGGATTTTCCGGAACCGGCGGAAACCTTGTTTGTACCATTGCAGGCTTTTTCCTGCTGTTTGCGGGAACCGTCTGTGCTGTTATTTTAAATCTGGGATTAAAAAACGGAAGACGCAATGTGGAAAAAATGCTGCATCTGTTGGAGGGGGAGGCATCCTGTGAAGTGTAAGCTGATTTGTATGGATATTGACGGGACGCTTCTCAATGATGAAAAGAAAATATCGGACCGGGTAAAAAGAAGCATTCAAAAGGCCAAGGCCCGGGGAATCCGGATAGCGCTGGCTACGGGAAGAATGCCTAGAGGGGCGGATTTGGTAGAGGAGGAGCTGAAAGTTCCCTGCATCAAGATCTGCAGTGCCGGCACCTATATCCTGATGGGAGACGACTGCATTTCCAATAAAGTGATGGCCCCAGAGGTTCTCTGTAGGATGGAGAAGGAGTTTTCCGAAAGGTATCAGGTTCCCTTCTGGTTTTTCCTGGGAAGAGAGTGGTATGTGACAGGGATTGATTCTTTTGTAGAGCGTGAGATGGAGATTATGGGATGCAGGCCGAAGCTTGTGCGTGCTTCCGAGATTGCAGAAATCTGGAAAAGGAGCGGAACAGGCCCCAACAAGATTTTGTTTGCCGCAGAAGCGAAGACCATCCAAAATCTTCGTAGGGAGATTGAAAAGGCAGGAATTCCCGGCATTGACATGGCCTGCTCTGCGGAGGTGTTTCTGGAAATTTTTCCGCAAAAGGTCTCGAAGGGAACAGCGCTTACGGCGATTTGCCGAAAGCTTGGAATTCCCAGAGAGGAGACCATAGCCTTTGGGGATCAAGAGCTGGATCTTCCGCTTATAGAAGCCGCCGGGATTGGCATTGCCATGGGAAATGCCATTGAGAAGCTAAAAGCTCGGGCTGACTATGTAACAAAGACGAACAACGACGGAGGCATTGCCGATGCATTGGAGCATTATTTAAATGTTTGAAAACAGCAGGTGAGGATTATGACAAAATTTGTATTTACCATAAGCCATCCGGCCGAACTGAATCCAAAGACGGCGGGACAGCTTGTGAAGGAAGCCCTTGGATGTACGGGAAGAGTCACTATCCGAAAGGGGGAAAAAAGCGGTGATGCAAAGCTGATCTTTCACGTACTGTCTCTCTCAATAAAGCCTGGGGAGGAAGTGGAGCTTTCGGTGGAAGGGGAAAAGGAAGAGGAAGAGATTCGACAACTGCAAGAGTTTGTCAATGAATATCTTCGTTGAATAAGGAGCTGTCCGCGGATTCGTTAATTCGAAAGGCGGCTCCTTTTTCTTGTGGAAAATATCTTGTGGGAGCCTGTGGAATGTAGTATGATAAGGGAAACATACGTTTGTAAAAGCTACGAAAAAAGGCAGGGTGACAAAGATATGATGGAGCAATTGAGCTTATTTGACGATCGGGAGCAGAGCGCGCCTCTGGCCAGCAGACTTCGGCCGGAGAGCCTGGAGGAATATGTGGGGCAGAGGCACCTCATCGGAGAGGGGAAGATTCTGCGGAGACTGATTGAGACGGATCAGGTCTCGTCTATGATTTTCTGGGGGCCTCCCGGGGTGGGGAAGACCACCTTGGCGCGGATCATTGCCAGGCAGACACGGGCGGAATTTGTGGAGTTCAGCGCCGTGACCAGCGGCATTAAGGAAGTGAAGGAGGTTATGAATCAGGCGGAGCAGAACCGGCGGATGGGGATTCGCACCCTGCTCTTTACGGATGAGATTCACCGCTTTAACAAGGCCCAGCAGGACGCCTTTCTGCCCTTTGTGGAGAAGGGCAGCATTGTGCTGGTGGGAGCTACCACGGAGAATCCCTCCTTTGAGATCAATTCCGCTCTTTTGTCCCGGTGTAAGGTGTTCATTTTAAAGGCTTTGGAGGAGGAGGATCTGACAGCCCTTCTTCGGCATGCCCTGAAAAGCCCCAAGGGCTTCGGCAATCTGGAGATTGCTATGGAGGAGAGACAGCTTGAAGCTATCGCCCGCTTTGCCAACGGGGATGCCCGGACGGCTCTCAATACCCTGGAGATGGCGGTTCTCAACGGAAAAATGAATGAGGACGGGGTGCTCTGTGTGGATTCGGAGCTTCTGGCGCAGTGTATGAACCGGCGTTCCCTGCTCTATGATAAGAATGGGGAGGAGCACTACAATCTCATCTCGGCCCTTCACAAGTCCATGCGCAACAGTGATCCCGACGCGGCGGTGTACTGGATGTGCCGGATGCTGGACGGGGGAGAGGATCCTCTGTACATTGCCAGGAGGCTGGTGCGTTTTGCCAGCGAGGATGTGGGAATGGCGGATCCGCAGGCTCTTTCTCTGGCGGTGGCGGTTTACCAGGCCTGCCATTTCCTGGGAATGCCGGAGTGTGATGTGCATCTGACCCATGCGGTGGTGTATCTTTCCATGGCTCCCAAGTCCAATGCCCTCTATGAGGCCTGTGAGGCCTGCAAGCAAGACGTACGGGAATTCCCGGCGGAGCCGGTGCCCTTGCAGATTCGAAATGCGCCCACAAAGCTTATGAAGGAGCTTCATTATGGAGAGGGGTATATCTATGCCCATGATACAAAGGAGAAGCTAAGCCGGATGCAGTGCCTGCCGGATGCTCTGAAGGAGCGGAGGTATTACCATCCCACGAGGGAGGGGCGGGAGGCTCAGGTGCAAAAGAGACTGGAAGAGATTTTGGAGTGGAAGAGAGGACGGAAAGCAGAGGAATAAGGATTGAATCGGGGGCCTAAAGTTGTTATACTGGAGTTACGGACGGGCTGCTTTTTCATGCGTTTGCATTAGGGAGACTTAAAAGCCAGATAAGGCCGGAAGAAGGTGCAGGTATGGCAAGAAATATCGGAATCGGAATTCAGAGCTTTCAAAAGATAAGAGAAAATCATTACTTTTATATTGATAAAACAAGCTTCATTCAGGAATGGTGGGAAGGCGGGGATGATGTTACCCTGATTACCCGCCCGAGGCGTTTTGGGAAGACTCTGACGATGGATATGCTGGAACAGTTTTTTTCCCTTAAATATGTGAATCGGAATGGGCTGTTTGAAGGTCTGTCCATTTGGAGAGAAGAGAAATACCGGGAGCTTCAGGGGACATATCCGGTCATCTGTCTGAGCTTTGCGGGAGTAAAGGACACCAATTTTTTTGATATGCGAAAGACCATTTGCCAGCTGATAGCGGATGAATATGCCAGAAATACATTTCTTCTGGAGGGAGAGAGTCTGACAGAGCAGCAAAAGGATACGTTTCGAAGAAAAAGGGTGGAGATGGAGGATGTGGATGCAGTTTTGTCCTTAAATCAGCTGTCGGAATATTTATACCGTTATTATGGCAGGAAGGTCATCATTCTTCTGGATGAGTATGACACGCCTATGCAGGAGGCTTATGTAAATGGCTTTTGGGGGGAGATGACGGTATTTTCAGAAAATTGTTTAATTCCACCTTTAAGACGAATCCCTATCTGGAAAGAGCTGTAATGACGGGAATTATCAGGGTGAGCAAGGAATCGATCTTTTCGGATCTGAATAATTTGACTGTGGTGACGACTACCTCTGAGGCTTATGCGGACAGCTTCGGATTTACGGAGGCAGAGGTGTGGGAAGCTCTTGAGGAATTTGGACTTTCGGAAAAAAGAGAAGCAGTAAAAAGCTGGTATGACGGATTTGTGTTCGGGAGCAGAAGGGACATCTATAATCCGTGGTCGATTTTAAATTACCTGAAAACAGAGAAATTTTCAGCCTACTGGGCAAACACCAGCAGCAATAGTCTGGCGAGTAAGCTGATTCGTGAGGGAAACAAAGAGACAAAGGTTATTATGGAGGATCTTCTGGAGGGGAAGCCTCTTCATACGGAGATGGATGAGCAAATTGTTTTTGACCAATTAACGGTTCAAAAGAATGCGATCTGGAGCTTGCTGCTTGCCAGCGGTTATCTGCGGGTGGAGAAGTATACACTTCGGGAGGAATGGGGGAATGAGGAGTACGATCTGGTTCTGACGAACAAAGAGGTCCGTATTATGTTTGAGCGGATGATTCGTGAGTGGTTTGCAGGTGATACCGTCCGGTACAATGAGTTTGTACAGGCGCTTTTAAGAGATAATAAGAAGGAAATGAATATTTATATGAATAAGGTTGCCTTAGCTACCTTCAGCTCTTTTGACGGAGGAACCAGTCCGTCCGAGCACGCAGAGCCGGAACGCTTTTATCATGGATTTGTGCTGGGGCTTTTGGTGGAGCTTCGGGGGCGTTATGTTCTGACCTCCAATCGGGAAAGTGGCTACGGGTGTTATGATGTGATGCTGGAGCCGTGCAGGGAAGGGGATCCGGCGATGATAATGGAATTCAAGGTACATGATCCCGAAGAAGAGCGTACATTGGAGGATACGGTGAAGGCAGCTTTGCGGCAGATCGAGGAAAAGAAATATGCGGCGGCCTTGGAGGCAAAGGGTATTGGGGCGGAACGGATTCGTAAATATGGCTTTGCTTTTGAGGGAAAGAGGGTTTTAGTTGGGTGATTTTATGATGTATCCTTATGTAACATTAAATGATGATACAGAGATTACACATTCGGAACTTTTGCAGGATGGGAGAGTAAAGGTTTATATAGAGACGCCGGATTTAAAGGATGGCTTTCATCATGCGGTATGTTATCTGCCGGATTATACCTGGGAGGATGTGAATGGGTATTCGGAGGCGGAGGGAGTTGCGGGAGTGAAGGTGTGTGAGATGTCCTTACCGATGCTTCAATATCGTGCGGAGTTATTTACGCCAGCAATGAGTCAGGAGGCTTGCTTGTAGGGAGATTTGGTGAATGGCTGTGAGCTGAATGCTGTGAGGGGGCTGTCACAAAATAAGCCATCAGACTTTTCCATATCCTGTGTTCGGACGGTTCTCGTACATTCTGTCTGCTCTGTACGGACATTGCCTGAGCAATATCCGTTCATATCAGACAGCCTGTACGCGAACAGCCGGACACTGGATATTGGAAAAGTCTGATGGCTTATTTTGCGCCAGCCCCTTTGAGGGTAAGCTGCAGTAGATAAGTACTTTTACAGAAAGGTGCACTTTTTTATAAGCTGATATTTCTTTACCTTTATTTATAAAAATACCGCAAGATGGGTCTTTTTTCCATAAAAACAAAAAATATACCTTAAAATAAAATGGCAGAAAAGTACACTTTGCTGTTAATACAGCTTAGTTAATTATAAGGGGGATTGAGTTAGATGGGAAGCAGGAAATTAAGAAGTAGATTAGTTACAGAAATATTGGTGGCTATAGTGAGTTTTATAATGATATTCAATGCTAATGATTCAAACATGAGAATTGTGTATGCAGAATCAGAAAGTGGTGTTGATAATAAACTTAACCATGTATTCATCCTGATGGCACAGTATATAGTGAAAATACCAGTGAAATAAATGGTTGTGGAAAAACTTATCTTGGAAGACAGTGTGTAGGACTTGCTAGTCAGATATTTTATGATATATTTGGAGAAACAATTCCTGATTATAGAGGAACTAGAAAAGATGTGCAAAATATTATGGTTGGAGATTATGTTAGAATAAATAATGCACATTCGTTTGTTGTAATAGCTCGAAATGGTAATGACCTTATAAGTGTAGAGTGAAATTGGGGAGCGCCTTGTAAAATTGAATGGGGCCGCTCACACAAAATATCTGAAGTTACTGGATTTTATCATGCGACAAATTATGACGAGATTAATACACCTCCTGCTAAGCGGGGGCAACGCATGGAAACCGGCTATCCCCGAACCATTCCAAACGGATATTACCACATCATCACAGCCGCAAACCCTAGTCTGGGGCTGGATGTTGCCGGCGGCACTAACGATAATAAGGCGAATATCCAGGTGTGGACGAAAGACCCCAATTCCTGGAAACAGAGATGGCTCTTCATTCCCTGCGGCAATAAGGTCGGACAGACAATCGAGGACGAAGAATACCAGATTGCCCTTGCCTCGGATCCTTCTAAGATCCCGGGGGTAGAGGGAGACGGCAAAACCAACATCCGTTTAAGTATGTGCACAAAGGACAGGAGAAATACCTTTGATGTTACCTATTTGGGGAACGGTCATTACAGCATTAGGAAGCATGCTTCCGGGCTGTATCTGGATGTGAAGAACGCTGCCTGGACTAAGGGGAAAAATCTACAGCTGTATCAATTTCATGATTCCGATGCACAGAAATGGATTATTAAACCGAATGGAAATGCATACAGTATTATTTCCAAGTGCAATGGCTTGTACATAGATGTAGAGAATGGAAAGTTTAAAGAGGGAAACAATATTCAGCTATGGCTTGGAAACGGTACGAATGCCCAGCAGTGGGTATTCCTTCCGTGGAAAGAACAGCCGGAGATAACGGCTTTGCCGTCGGCCTCCGAAATTACCTATGGACAGTCCTTAAATGAAAGCGCAATAAGCGGCGGAACCGTCAATACGGCCGGCAGCTTTGCCTGGAAGGATGGTACGGTACGTCCCACCTGCGCAGACAGTGAAAGCACCCGGTATCCGGTAATTTTTACCACGGCAGATACGGATAATTGGGATACAATGGAAGTCAATCTGACCCTTAAGGTAAAGCCTGCTCCAAATGCCCCGAATATGCCGGGGACGGCGCTGTACCCGGCCTATGATAAACAGAGTGTGAAGGAGGTAGAGCTTCCGCCCGTTCCGCTCCCCCACGTCTGAACTGTAACCTTGTCGGGCTTTCTTTTTGGATTATATTCCAAAAACTATTGATATTTTTTGATTTTTTGGATAGAATATAACATAAAAAGGAGGTATGGAATGGGAGAGAAGAGACTGGAACGAGCTGAGTACCTGGAACGGCTGATTGTGTGGAGAGATAAGCGCGTCATTAAGATTATAACAGGCATCCGCAGGTGCGGAAAGTCCACATTGATGGAGATTTTTCAGGACTATTTACGCGGGCAGGGTGTCAAGGAAGAACAAATCATTGCCATAAATTTTGAAAATTATGATTTTCGAGAGCTGCGGGAGCCTGAGAGGCTGCATGCCTATGTGGTCGGGCATGCGGTGCCTGAGAAAATGACTTATGTATTTTTAGATGAGGTTCAGCATGTAAGCGGTTGGCAGGAGGTAGTGGATAGCTTTCATATAAAAAAGAATTTGGATATTTATATTACCGGTTCCAATGCGTATCTGCTGTCTGGCGAAATTGCAACCTTGCTTTCCGGGAGATATGTAGAAATTAAAATGCTGCCTCTTTCATTCCGTGAGTATGCGGAAGCCACGGAAATGACCGGGAATTTGGCAAAATGCTATTTGGATTATCTGGAAAACAGTTCTTTCCCTTATGCGTTGGAGCTAAAGGACCAGCCCAGAGAACTACACGATTATCTGGAGGGGATTTACAATACGGTTGTAGTGAAGGATCTTATGACCCGCAGGAAAATTTCCGATGTTATGATGCTGGAGAGTGTTGCGCGATTTGTATTTGATAATATTGGAAATCCCCTGTCTACAAAGAAAATTGCAGATACTATGACTTCCTCGGGAAGAAAAATGGACGTAAAAACAGTTGAAAAATATGTGGACGCATTAAAGGAGAGCTTTATTGTATATCAGGCAAAACGGTATAATGTCAAAGGGAAAGAATACTTAAAGACCTTGGAAAAGTATTATGTAGTGGATATGGGGATACGCTATACATTGCTGGGAAGCCGCTTTGTGGATGTAGGCCATATTTTGGAAAATGTAGTCTATTTGGAGCTGTTGCGCCGCGGCTATGACGTATATGTTGGAAAGGTAGATGATTTGGAAGTAGATTTTGTGGCAATGGAACAGAAACGGATTACGTATTTCCAGGTTGCAGCCTCTGTACGGGAGGAAAGCGCCTTAAAGCGTGAGCTGGCGTCTCTGCAAAAGATTAATGATCATTATCCCAAATGGATTCTGACTTTGGATGAGGATCCGGAAGGGGATTATGACGGAATCCGTAGAGTCAATGTCCTGGAATGGCTTATGGGGATGATAAAATGAATAAATATATAAAATACTTGCATAAATATACCAAAAGTGATAATATATGCGTGAAATGGTTACTGTTCACACGCCACTATTCCGCGAGGTGTTTCCGCACATTTTGTGCGGAAATCCCGAGTTTTTCAGCGCGAAATCGCATCTTTTTGCGATTTCTGTGCCTCGCGAAGCGTGTTGCTGGTCACGAAGTGAACAGTAACTGAAATGTGAATAATTCAAAAGAAATACGGAAAGAAGCTTGCAATCCGGGAGAAACAGGATTACAATTCAAAGAAAATGTGAGGAGAGAGATTATGATAAAAGCAGGAATTATCGGGGCGACAGGGTACGCGGGCGCGGAGCTGGTGCGGCTTCTTACAGGCCACAGGGAGGCTGAAATCAAATGGTACGGCTCCCGCAGCTACATAGATAAGCGGTATGCGCAGGTGTACCAGAATATGTTTCAGATCGTGGAGGACAAATGTCTGGACGACAATATGGAGGAGCTCTCCAGGGAGGTGGATGTGATTTTCACGGCCACGCCTCAGGGCCTATGCGCCTCCCTGGTCAACGAGGGGATTCTGTCACGGACGAAGATCGTGGATCTCAGTGCGGATTTCCGTATCAAGGACGTGAAGGTCTATGAGCAGTGGTACGGCATTCACCACCCCACGCCCCAATATATCGGGGAGGCTGTCTATGGGCTTTGCGAGATCAACCGGGAGGCTGTGAAAAAGGCCAGGCTGATTGCCAATCCCGGCTGCTATCCCACCTGCACCACCCTTTCCATCTATCCGCTGTTAAAGGAAGGGCTGATTGATCCGAACACCATCATTGTGGACGCCAAGTCCGGAACCTCCGGCGCAGGCCGGGGAGCCAAGGTGGACAATCTTTTCTGTGAGGTCAATGAGAGCATCAAGGCCTACGGGGTGGCAACCCACCGCCATACGCCGGAGATTGAGGAGCAGCTTAGCCTTGCGGCGGGGGAGCCGGTGCTGATGAACTTTACCCCCCATCTCGTTCCCATGAACCGGGGAATTCTCATTACGGCCTATGCCTCTCTGAAAAAGGAGACGTCCTATGAGGAGGTAAAGGCGGCCTATGATAAATATTATGCTTGTGAGCGCTTTGTCCGGGTTCTCGATCGGGACGTTTGCCCCCAGACCAAGTGGGTGGAGGGCAGCAACTATGTGGACGTAGGCTTTAAAATTGATGAGCGGACCGGCCGCATCATTATCATGGGAGCTATGGACAATTTGGTCAAGGGAGCCGCAGGACAGGCCGTTCAGAATATGAATCTCATGTTCGGCTTAAAGGAGAGCGAGGGCCTGGAGCTGGTGCCCATGTTCCCATAAGGAAGGTGCAGGTATGACAATCCGAACAATGACAATTGACGATTATGACGGCGTATACAGGCTTTGGATGACCATCAAAGGCTTTGCCATCCGAAGCATTGACGACTCCAGGGAAGGGGTGGAGCGGTTTCTGCGTCGAAATCCCGACACCAGTGTGGTGGCTCTGGAGGACGGACAGATCGTGGGAAGTATTCTCTGCGGCCATGACGGCCGGCGGGGCTGTCTCTACCACGTGTGTGTGCACCAGGATTACCGGATGCGGGGCATCGGCAAGGCCATGGTGGTATATGCCATGAATGCCCTGATAAAGGAAGAGATCAGCAAGGTTTCCCTGATTGCCTTTACGAAAAATGATATTGGTAATGCATTTTGGAACCGAATTGGCTGGACAAAACGGTTGGATTTGAATTATTATGACTTTGTGCTGAATGAAAGAAATATCGAGGAATTCAATAAATAAGAGGATCCGCCATGAACGATAAGAAAAAAATACTGATGCTGACCACAGGGGGCACTATCGCCTCCGCCGCCACGGCAAGAGGTCTTGCGCCGGCCCTTTGTGCGGACGAGCTTCTAAAAGGGCTGGAGGATCTCAAAGAGACATGCCAGATTGATACCCTGGAGGTCTGTCGTCTGGACAGCACTAATCTGACCTGGGAGCACTGGCTGAAGCTTACGACTGCGGTGGAGGAGCATTATGAAGCCTACGACGGCTTTGTGATCTGCCACGGAACAGATACCATGGCCTACACGGCAGGGGCTCTTTCTTATCTGATGCAGAATCTGGGAAAGCCGGTGGTGCTCACAGGCTCACAAAAACCCATCAATCAGGAGATCACGGATGCCAAGCGCAACTTAAGAGACAGCATTGCGGCGGCTATGGAGGAGGAGTGCCGGGGAGTACAGATTGTATTTAACGGACAGATGATCGCAGGCACACGGGCGAAAAAGGTGAAGAGCTTTAGCTTTGATGCCTTTACCAGCATCAATTTTCCCGTTCTGGGTGTGGTGCAGGACGGCAGGGTGATCCGCTATCTGAAGGAGGAAGCGCCCAAGGAGCCTCCGGTTTTTTATCACCGGGTACACCCGAAGGTCTTTCTGCTTAAGCTGGTTCCGGGCATGCAGCCGCAGATTCTGGAGCCTATTTTCCGGGAGTTTGACTGTGTGATTGTGGAGAGCTTTGGAGTAGGGGGGATTCCCGATAGCATTGCAGAGGAATTTTTCCTTAAGCTTAGCAGGTATCAGCCGGAGGAAAAGATTCTGATTATGACCACCCAGGTAACCTATGAGGGAAGCGATGTGGATGTGTATGAGGTGGGCAAGCGGATTCGGGAGCGGTTCCGTTTTCTGGAGGCTTATGATATGACCCTGGAGGCTGTCTATACGAAGATTATGTGGATTCTGGGGCTGGGAGGCCTAAGCTTCGAGGAGATCGAGGCTCTTTTTTATAAGAAAATTAATTTTGACACAAGTATCCCGCATATCGAATGACAAGTGCATATTCAGAAAGTACAGAAGGATATAGATAGGAGAGTAGAGAGATGGAAAGTAAAAATATGGAAAATATAAAGACGATACCAGGCGGAGTTACAGCGGCAAAGGGCTTTGAGGCGGCAGCGGCGGCGGCAGAGATTAAGTACAAGGGCCGCAATGATATGGCACTTATTTACAGCCGGACCCCCTGCCTGGTGGCAGGAACCTTTACCACCAATGTGGTAAAGGCCGCCCCTGTAAAATGGGATCAGAAAATCGTGGCCGAGTCTCCCTTTGCCCAGGCTGTGGTGGTAAATTCCGGAATTGCCAATGCCTGTACGGGAGCGGAAGGATATGGGTACTGTGAGGCCACGGCCAAGGAGTGCGGCCGGGTGCTGGATGTGCCGGAGAGCGCCGTGCTGGTGGCCTCTACGGGCGTGATCGGCATGCAGCTTCCCATAGAGCGCCTGAAAGCGGGGATTACGCTCTTAAAGGAGGCAAAAGGAAGCACATTGGAGTGCGGAACTGCGGCGGCCAAGGCCATAATGACGACGGATACGGTCCACAAGGAGATTGCAGTGGAGACAAGGATTGGCGGCAGGACCGTGACCATTGGCGGCATGTGCAAGGGCTCCGGAATGATCCATCCCAATATGTGCACCATGCTGGCCTTTGTGACCACGGATGCCTCCATTTCCAAGGAAATGCTGCAAAAGGCCGTTAGCGCGGATGTGAAGGATACCTTTAATATGGTTTCCGTGGACGGGGATACCTCCACCAACGACACCCTGCTGGTGCTTGCCAACAAAGAAGCGGGCAATCCGGAGATTACGGAGGAAAATGAGGACTACAGGCAGTTTGCGGCGGCCCTCAATGTGGTGAATACCTATCTGGCAAGGAAGATGGCCGGGGACGGGGAGGGAGCCACGGCTCTCTTTGAGGTAAAGATTGTGGGAGCAAGAACTAAGGAGGATGCGGTGACCTTGAGTAAGTCCGTGGTGACCTCCAGCCTGGTGAAGGCTGCTATCTACGGACACGATGCCAACTGGGGACGGATTCTCTGTGCCATGGGTTATTCCGGTGTGGAGTTTGATCCGGAGCAGGTGGATCTGTTCTTTGAGAGCGCGGCAGGAAGGCTTCAGATTATTGAAAACGGCGTTGCAGTGGATTACAGCGAGGAGGAGGCCACGCGGATTCTCTCAGAGCCTGAGGTGACAGCCCTTGCAGATGTGAAGATGGGCGATGCCAGCGCCACGGCGTGGGGGTGCGATCTGACTTATGACTATGTGAAGATTAATGCGGATTATCGGTCATAAGTAGGATTGGGCAAGTTAAGAGGAGAAAATATTTGCCGATATACTTATTAAGAGAGCTTGAGATTTGCGGAACATCACCGGATGGATGTTGGTCAGAGCAGTTGTTAGGGGGGAAGGCTTTTGGATTTTTCGGTAATACAATCGTTGGGTAATTATACAAGAAATATGGAAATGCAGCTTAAGTGGCAGAAGAAGAAAGCAGACAATGACTTCACCGCAGACGGAAGTACAAAATTGACGGATCCCACAGCACAGCAGGCAGAGGAGATAAGAAAAGCCCAGGCGGACGGCTCGGCGAAATTTTCTTCCCAAATCCGGACAAAGCTGGCAGCCGGCAAGAAGCTGACCCAGGAGGAAATGGAATATCTGGAGAAGCACGATCCTCAAACCTATCTAAAGGTGAAGGCAATAGAAGCCGAGAAGAAAAGCTATGAGAAGGAGCTGAAAAGTTGCAAAACCAAGGAAGAGGTGCAGCAGGTTAGGACGAATCGGGTAGCTGCTTCCCTGAGCGTTGTGAACAATGTAAAGAACAATCCTGCCATACCGGAGGGAGCCAAGCTGGGGATTCTGTGGCAGGAGCTTCAAAAGAATATGGCAATGGAAGAGGCCGTAAGGAAACTTGTAGAAAGCGGCGAATATGCGCAGCTTCCCACAGAAGCAGAGAAGCAGAAGGTGGAGAAGGAGCTTCAGGAATTAAAAGAAGTTGAGCTTGGAAGCGAAGATTTTAGAGAGAGAGAAGAAGAACAAGAACCGATAGAAGGCGCCGATAAGAAAGAAGCGGCGTTTCATGAAGACATAGAAAGGGACAGAGTTGTTTTACAGGAGAGAAAGAAAACACGGGCGCAGGTGGAAGCAACGCCGGAGGCAATGAAGGTAAAGCGGGCCAGAGCGCAGGCGGCATATAAAGGGAGTCAAGTGGAGATTCCAAGCTCCATGATAGATGTTAAGGCGGAACCTTGTCCATCTTTGCCTGGGAGCCGTTAAGATGGCGGATCGTGTGGTGCGTGAAATGATGGAGCTGTAAAAAGACCATTTTTCATTGAAAAAATTTTAAAATCATTTCTATGCATATTGATCAGATAGTATAAGAAAAGTATAATATAGGCAGAATAATACTATTGAAGGTTATAGGAGGTGCCGTTATGACAATTCGTCCGTCAGCCGCAATCCGTCAGAATTATAATGAGATTGCCGATATGTGCAGAAAGACTTCAGCGCCGGTTTTCCTTACCAAAAACGGTGAGGGAGATTTGGTTGTTATGGATATTGATACCTACAATAGACGGGAAGCCATGCTGAAACTGAGAGAAGAACTGCTTGCAGTGGAAGAGGGCAGGATGCATGGGAGCAGAGGGTATTCCGTAGATGAAGTTGCATCCATGATGCGTGAGGCGATCAAGGAGGCGTCAGGGCATGGAGATACAAAGTAAATATAAGGTTATTGTATCAGAACAGGCAAAGCAGATGCTTGTGAATCATGCCGCATTTTTAGCGCAGGCCAGCCCGGACGCAGCGGAACGGCTGGTTGTTTTTTTTGAAAAAGCGGCTAATTCCTTAGATACAATGCCCCAGAGATGCCCGTGGCTTATAGGTGAATATATCCCAAGAAATACCTACCGTTTTTTAGTATTTGAGAAACGGTATCTGCTGATTTTCCACATTCGGGATGATATTGTATACGCCGATTATGTAGTTGACTGCCGGCAGGATTACGGCTGGCTTATTCAATAACAACAGAATAAAAACATATTGTATTTGAAATCGTCACTTTCCCCAAGGTGGCGGTTTTTTTGTGTCCAAAGGAGGTATTCTATTTGGAGGTAAAAATTTTAAAAAAAAGAAAAAACGAGCAGAATAGACAAAAAGGTTACCTTGAGGTGCCTAATTTACGTCAATTCTGCTTGTTGTTATAATGGGCTCAAGACAGAGGGCTGTAATATTTGTGTATAGGGAGGAAGAATGAAGATTGTACTTTGCCGTGTTGATGAACGATTGGTGCATGGGGAGATCGTAAATCAGTGGTTAGGCTTTTTTAAGGCAGACTATCTGCTGATTGCAGATGATGAGCTGATCGAGGATGCCTTTATGTGCCTGATGTATAAGGCCCTGCTGCCTATCTGGGTAAAGCCGCAGATTTTGTCCGTGCCGGATGCCGCAGAATTTTTGGCGGCGCATAGGGAAGAGGATGCAAGTATCATTTTGCTGGCTAAAACACCGGTGAAATTTCTGCGGCTTTCGGAGTATGGAGTCCCGATCCCGCTTTTGACCCTGGCGGACAAGATTTATTTTCCCAACAAGCGGAAGATTCCCCCGGAATACGAAGCGGCTTTGGCGGTGCTTAAGGAGCGGGGAACGGTGATTGTAGCTCAAAATGCACCGGAGGATGAGGAAATTTTTGTGTAAGGGGGGAGGAATATGTTTTCTATTCTGCTCATATCCCATGGCCCGCTGGCCCAGGCCATGGTGAAAAGCGCCGGGATGGTGGGAGGACACGACGGGAGAGCTCACGCCATCGAGATTGACAGGGATACAAAGAAGGAGCATTTAAAGGAACAGATTCGGAAGAAAATTACGGAGCTGTTGGCCCTGGGGGCGGTAGTGGTGCTGACGGATATCCCTTTGGGTACACCCTTTAACACCGTACTTTCTCTCATGGGAGAGCTTGACTTTATCCATCTGACGGGAATGAATCTGTCTATGGTTATAGAACTCTTTCTTGCAAGCGGGGATGAGGGGCCTTTGGAGGAGGCTGTCAGAGGGGCTATAGCAGGGGCGAAAGAGAAAATTCTTCATGTCAATGATTTTTTAAGTCAGGTCCGGAATCAGGCGGAGGAAGATGAGGGAAGCAGCACCCTGCCGGATATGGATTAAAATGCTGCAAAAGGGGAATGGAGGAGTGGAACCATGTATCGTGTGATGTTGATATCTCACGGAGAGCTGGCAGAAGCTATGCTCAGGACAGCAGAGATGATTGTAGGTAAAAAGAGTCAGGTGCAGACCTTTGGACTGGACCTGGGGGATGATGTGGAGGAATTTCGAAGAAGGGTTACGGATGCCATTGCACAGATTTTAAGGCAGGAGGATCTGCTGGTTCTGACGGATATTCAGTCGGGGAGTCCCTTCAATGTGGCGGTGGGAGCCATGGTGGAGCATGAGTTCTGTCATTTTACGGGGATGAATCTGGCTCTTACGGTGGAGGCTCTGTGCGGTATGGAGCACAGGGGGCTTTGGGAGGTTGTGGAGGAGCTGAATGAACTGAAGGGCAGCAGTATTATCAATGTCAATTGGTTTGTGGAGGAAAGCATGGGCGACGAGGAGGATTGACGTGGCAGTTCGGACGGGCTGTGGCGAAAGCCGCTCTCTGGCTTTCGCCACAGCCCGTCCGAACTTTGATGGACTGACAGTGAAATAAAAAAAGGAGGGTAATATGGAAGCACTAATGTATTTATCTGCGGCGGAGGTGGTGATGGGTTATGATGCTATCACTGAGCTTGACCGCTATCGGGACAAGAGGATTGGTCTTGTAGTGGATGAGGGGATTGCCGGTCTCCCCTGTTTTCGCCGGGTGTGTGAGGAGCTGTTAAAGGATTGCCGGTTTGAGATCATTGGTTATGTGGGCAGGGAGCCTTCTATGGCTCAGATCGATCCCTTGATTCCCAAGATTCGTGCCTATGATCCGGATTTGATTGTGGCCCTGGGAGGGGGAGCTACTATGGACACGGCCAAGGTCTTGCGGGTGTTTTGTGAGAAGCCGGACTGTGACTGGGCATATATTGCAAAGGGGCCTATTGAAGGACTTCCGGGCAAAACAGAGCTGATTGCAGTGCCTACCACCAGCGGAACAGGCTCTGAATGCACGGCCTGCGCTATTATTACGGATTATGAGGATAAGAAGACGGTGATTCTCTCAAAGGAAATCTGTGCCTCCGGAATTATTCTGGATTTTGAGCTTCTTAAGACACAGCCGGGAAAAGTGGTGGCCTATTCGGGACTTGATGTGCTGGCTCATGTCATGGGGGCCTTAAGCTGTAGGCCTCTGTCGCCTCTGGCGAGAAGCAATGGGATCCAGGTGGCGGTGACGGTCTTAAAGAATCTGGAGAAGTCTTACCGGGGAGATCTAAAGGCCCGGGAGCAGATGCACATCGCGGCGTTTAAGGCTGGGGAAACCATCAAAAATGCCAGCTGTGGGCTGGATCACAATCTGGATCGCTTTGCCAAGGAGCTAAAGCTTCCTCATGGTCTGGTGTCGGGGATCTTACTTTTATACACCACGAAATATCTGCTTCCTCATGAAAATTACACGGAGATTGCAGAGCAGCTTGGATTTATGGAGGGGACGGAGCGCAAGAAGCAGGAGCGGCTTTTGGAGGCAATGATTGAGCTTTACCGGGCTATTAAGGTTCCCCTTTGCCTAAAGGAGTTTGGGGTGAAGGAGGAGGATTACCTTCCCCAGATTGAGCGCTACATAGAGGAGGACAAGGCGGTGGGAACCATGTATCAGGTGACAAATCCCACGGACGAGGATCTAAGAAGGCTGTACCGGGAATTTTACTATGGATGGGAGGAAGTGTAAATGTCGGAGAAAATGAAAATTGTTGCGGTAACGGGAGAACGGAAGGCAGAGGTGATAGAGATTGAGAAGCCTGTGGCGGAGAAGAATCAGGTGCTGGTGAAAATAATCGGCTGCGGAATCTGTGCCTTTGAGCAGAGAGTGTACCTGAATATCGCGAAGATGAAGCTGCCCTTTGCGGGAGGCCATGAGATTGTAGGGCGCATTGAGGCCGTGGGAGAAGGGGTCAGCACAGAGGAATATTCCATTGGTCAGAAGGTGGTGGCAAGAACCATGCGTGCTTGCGGGGAATGCTATTACTGCCGTCACGGTCAGCCTAATATGTGTGTGAAAAAGAGCAGCAAGTTTAAATCCGAGAAGATTTTGCCGGGCGGTCTTGGGCAATTTATTTCCCTGGATACGGCGCAGATTTTCCCGGTTCCGGAGGAGCTTCCCGATGAGCGGGCTGTGCTTGCGGAGCCTCTGGCCTGTGTGGTGAACAGCATTCGGCGGGGACAGATAGAGCTGGGGGACGATGTGGTCATCCTGGGCGGCGGCATTATGGGAACGCTTCACCTTCTGTGCGCCAAATTAAAAGGGGCCAGGGTGATTGTAAGTGAGCCGGATGAGCAGCGGGCGAAGCTGGCCAGAGAGCTGGGAGCAGACATAGTCCTCAATCCCATGGAGGTGGATCCGGTGGAGGAGGTAAGGCGCATCACGGGACGGGGAGCGGATGTGGTGTTTGACACCATTGCCATCTCTGCGATTGCAAAGCAGGCGGTTGAGATGACGGCGCCTCTGGGAAGATGTGTGATGTATACCTCCATGCATCCGGATAACCCTATTGAGATCAGCGCGGGGGTGATTCACAACACCCAGAAGACCATTACCGGGGCAGTCAGCCCCAGCATTGCATCCTTTGCCGTATCCGTGGCTATGCTCTCTAAGGGGATTGTAAAGCCGGAGCGGCTGGTATCCTTAAAGATTCCTTATACCAGGGCTGCGGAGGCTTTTGAAGCGGCCGTGAGACCGGATACCTATCGGGTGATGATGACATTTTAGAGGAGGAGGGAAGGAAGATGCTAGTACCTATGAAGGAGCTGCTTTGGGCAGCAAAAGAAAACCGGTTTGCAATTCCTGCGCCGGGAGCGGGAAATGAGCATGCTTTGAGAGCCTGTATTGATGCGGCGGAGGAAAAGCAGGCGCCGCTGATTATTCTGGTAAATTTTTTCGCCAATCCTGATATCTGCAATTACGGAAGGATTGCCACGGATATGGTGCGCAAGGCCTCGGTGCCCATTTCCATTATCCAGGATCACGGCGGGAAGTTTGAGCATGCAATCTGGGCCATTCGGGCGGGCTTTACGGATATTATGGTGGACCGCTCTTCTCTGCCCTATGAGGAAAATGTGACTCAGGTGAAAGAGCTTGTGCGTATTGCCCATGCGGTAGGCGTGGGGGTGGAGGCTGAGCTTGGACATGTGGGAAGCGGGGCCAATTATGAGGTGGACGGGAATACGGGTCTGACGGTTCCCGAGGAGGCCGTGCGGTATGTGGAGGAGACGGGAATTGACAGTCTGGCCGTGGCTATCGGAACGGCTCACGGGGTGTACAAGGGAACGCCGAAGCTTCACTTTGATTTGCTTCAAGAGCTGGCAGAGAAGCTTCCGGTGCCTCTGGTGCTTCACGGGGGATCCGGTACGGGAAATGAGAATATTTCCAGGGCCTGCAAAATGGGAATCTGTAAGGTGAATCTGGCCAATGATCTGTACCGGGCGGCCCTCAGGGCCTTGTCGGAAAGCGATATGTCGGGAAACGGAGTGTATGGGATGTATCCCACACTGGCTAAGGGATACCGGGAGAAGGTGGCGGAGTTTGTGGATGTATGCGGTGCGGCAGGCAAGGCAGAGCTTATAGGGAAAGGAGGGAACAAGAAGGAAACCGTAGGCGAGGAACGGATTGTAAATGAGGCGGAGCTTTAGAAAGGGGGGATATAGGTGAGAAATGTGGTATTGGCCCGGATTGATGACCGGCTGATTCACGGGCAGGTGGTAACCGGCTGGCTCAAGGTTACGAACGGAAATAAGATTTATATTGTGGACGATAAGCTGAAAGAGGACGCCATGATGCAGATGGTGTTAAAGACTGCGGCTCCGGCAGGGACCAAGGTGTTTGTCCAGTCGGTGGAGGAAGCAATCGCGGCTCTTGGGAAGCCGGAAAAGCCAAATGAGCGGATTGTCATTTTGACAAAGACGCCCCAGGTCTTTGAACAGATGCTGGAGGCGGGGATTGCCCTTCCGCGGATTGTCTTGGGAGGAATGGGGCTTGCGGGCAAACGGGAGCGTTTTTACAAAAATGTGGCGGCCAGTGAGGAGGAGGTGAAGTGTATGCGCAGAATCATTGCGCATGGGACGGAGATTTTCTACCAGCTGGTGCCAGACGAGCCAGGTAAAAATATCAAAACGATTTTATAAGGAGGGACAGGTATGAGTGTTTTACAGGCATTTTTATGTGGATGTGTGTACTTTTTGGGAAGCAGTCCGCTGGTGTTTGGGGTGAGTTATTATACGGTATACAGGCCGATTGTCAGCGGTCTTCTGGTGGGACTCATCCTGGGGGATCCCGTCACCGGCATTGTGGTGGGGGCGACGATTCAGCTGATTTATCTGGGCGTTATGTCTACCGGAGGCTCCATGCCCTCGGACCAGAGCCTGGCCGGTGTTCTGGGAACGGCCCTGGCCATTGCCGGAGGCTTAAGCACGGAGGAGGCCTTGGCCATTGCAGTGCCCATCGGACTTCTGGGAACCCTGGTTTATCAGGGGAAGATGGCGGCCAATGTAGTATTTGTACATATGCTGGACAACTGTGTGGAGAAGGGGGATACCAGGCATGTGTGGATCTACCATGTACTGCTGCCGATGCTGTTTCTCTTCTGTATTACGGCGATTCCCTGTGCACTGGCGGCGTATTTCGGAGCCGACTATGTGGGAACGGCTCTGGAGGCTCTGGGCGGAAGAGTGCTGAATATTGTCAGGGCCGTAGGCGGTATGCTGCCGGCCGTGGGAATTGCGCTGAGCCTAAGGGCCATCTTTAAAGGAGAGGCAAGGGTATTCTTTTTTGTGGGATTTTTACTGAGTGTATATTTCGAGCTTTCCATGCTTGCCATCGGAATGCTTGCGATCTGCGCGGCCATCATTTACATGCAGCTTAAGCCGCAAACGGAAGGAGTGGAAGAAAATGACTGAGGTAAGACAGGAATTAATGAAAGCCCCGGAGCCTTCTCTTGACAAGAGGTCCCTTAGGAAATGTCTGATCCGCTGGATCGAATTCGGACAGGCCTGTTATAATTATGAGCGTATGCAGGGACCGGATGTGCTTCATGCCATGGTTCCCATTATCGATAAGCTTTATAAGGAGGACGACGTGGAGGGCCGCAAGGCCGCCATGAAGCGCCATGCGAACTTTTTCAACACCACCCTTTCCTTTCTTGGCTTTTGGCATCAGCCTGGCCATTGAGGGAAATGCTTTAGGGCCTATACTCTATGTGGTCCTGATGGTGGGAGCCGTGCTGGCCATTGCCTATTTTTCTTTTCGCATGGGTTATACCCAGGGAAGCAGGGCCATTGCGGAAATGATGGGAAGCGGCATCATCCATAAGGTGATTTCGGCGGCCAGCATCATGGGCTGCACGGTCATGGGGGCTCTGGTTGCAAAGTACGTATCCTTTACCACGGTAGTGGAGGTGCCCATGACGACAGGCGTCTTTAATCTCCAGGCCAATGTATTTGACGCCATTATGCCAAAGCTTTTGCCGCTCCTTCTCACCCTGCTCTGCTATCGTTTGCTGAATAAGGGCAATACGGCACTTAGAGTGATGCTTTATCTCGTTGTGGGCGGCGTGATTCTGGGCTTACTTGGAATTATCTGATAAAGTTGGAAGAGAGCGTGAAAAAGAAGCGATCCGGGAAAATCTTTTTGATTTTCCGGACCGCTTCTTTCTTTTTACATCTACACAGCCCCAGGCTAAGGCTCCTTTGACTTGCCTTCCTGAGAGTGGCTAAAGTAGGACACGCCCCATTCCACCAGCCCATGGAAGATGGGCTTTAAGGAAAGCCCGGTGGGCGTGAGGGAATATTCTACCTTCTTCACCTTCCCCGGATACAAGGTTCGATTCAGAATCCCGATATCCTCCAGGGCCCGCAGATTTTCCGTGAGCACCTTCTTGGTAATGGAGTCCACCAGGTAGAGAAGCTCCCCGAAGCGCTTGGGTCCGTTGAAGAGGTTGCATATAGTCAAAAATTTCCATTTATCTCCGCACAGCTGCTGGATGATGTCAAAGCTTGTGAGAAATTCGTTTTCGTTCTTTTTCATAAGCCTATTATAAAGGATTCTGACGTCAAAAAGCAAGGAAATGTTCCTACTGTACCAGCATCCGATACAGGGCCTCCAGGCAGATCCGGCAATGCATGCGGAAGTAGGTAAGATCGATAAATTCATTGGGCCCGTGGGCGTTGCTTGGGGGCTCCTCCTGGAAAATAGGTCCGAAGGCCGCAACCCGGTTGCCGCAGTGCCTGGCATAGGTGCCTCCGCCGGTGGAAAAGAGGGTGCAGGCCTTCCCGGTGGCTGCCTCGTAGGAGTCCTTGAGAAGACCAATCATGGGAGCATCCTTTGGGATATACAAAGGCTCCATATGGCTTGTCTCAGTGATTGCGATATCGTAGGGCTCGGCTGCCTGGGAAAGACTGGACAGGATGCGGTCCTTATGGGCCGTGACAGGATAGCGGATATCAAGGGACAGGGTTTCCTGTCCGCCCTCTGCGGACACAAGCCCTAAGTTCAGGGTGAGGGGCCCGGAGGGCTCGTCAGACATTTGTATCCTTAAGGAGGCTCCGTCATACTCCAGAGCGATTTTCTCGGCGGCAAAGGTGAAGAGAGGGCCCAGTTCCTCAGGGGAAAGAACCTGGTACAGCAGCCGGATGAGCGTGGAGGCGGCGTTCACGCCCAGCTCCGGCTCTGCGCCGTGGGCCGCCTTTCCCTGGCAGCAGATTTCAAAGAGCTCACCCTGATCCTTCAGGGTGATGTGGGACAGGTCCTTTGTAAGCTCTGACAGTTGTTTCCGCTTTTGCGGGTTTAAGCAAAGCCAGGCCCGGGCTGTGCCCGGCACGGCATTTACGGCGGTTCCGGCCAGGAATCGGGATATGGCAGAAGAATCCGAACGGCGGGCGGACAGCTCAAGATGCAGAATGCCTTTTTCCGCATAGCAGATGCCGTAGGAGCAGTCCGGGGTAAAGCCCATGATTGGCAGGCCCTCTTTTGCATAGTAGACTGTAAGATCGTCGCTTCCGATTTCCTCCCCGCAGCCAAATACGGCTCTTATCCGGCGGGAACCGGTGATATTGGCATCCTTTAGGGCTTTGAGGCAGTAGAGGGCCGCGATTGCCGCGCCTTTATCGTCTGCCGTGCCTCTGCCGTAGAGGCGGTTTCCCTTTCGCACTGCCGTAAAGGGATCGCTGTCCCAGCCCTCGCCGGCGGGAACGACATCCAGGTGGGTGAGAATGTCGATGCACTCCTCTTTGCTTCCGTAGGAGGCATGGCCTGCATAGTTCTCCACGTTTTCGGTGTCAAGGCCAAGCTCCCTCGCCCGGTTCAGGATAAAGGACAGGGCGTCTTTGCAGGGCTTTCCAAAAGGGCCGTCAGGGGAATTTTCCTCGCAGACCGAGGGGATGGCAATGAGTTTTTCCAGATCCTGAAGCATTTCCTCCAGGTAGGCGTCAATTTGATGACCGAAAAGAAGCTTTTGATTCATATTAAATATCCTCCATTTCTAAAGAAAAGATTGAAAATCTCTTGTGGGAAAAGAGATAATTGTATTGGAAAAAACTTGGAGATCAGTTATAATAGTTTACATTATGTTTCATGTACCTTTTTCAAGGTCTATTATACACAAAAAGAGCGGCAGTGGATAGTGATTTTTATACCTTGTGCTGGCAGAACGGAGAGGTTTATGAAAAACGATATTTCCCTTATGACGCCAATTTCGAAGGATCTGCTGTATATGAAGATTGCAGATGCTATTTCGAATCATATTAAGAAGAATGATCTGAAGCAGGGGGATAAGCTGCCTTCGGAGCGTGAGCTTGCGGCGCGGTTTCAGACAAGCCGTCATTCCGTGCGGGAGGCTTTGCGGGTTCTGGAGAATCAGGGGATTATTAACTGCCAGATGGGCAGCGGTACTTATGTGGCGAAGATTCAGGAGGAGTCTACCATTTATCTGGATCTGGTGAAGGTTAATTATATTGAGATGCTAAATGTGAAGACGGAGCTTGAGAAGTATGCGGTGAGTCTGGTGATTGAGCGCAGGGAGGAGATTGGCGCTGAGGCTTTTGAGCGGCTGGAGGGTTTGCTGTGTCAGATGGAGCGAAGCGGGGAGCAGGGGATTTTTGAGGCAGGGCTTGATAAGGAGTTTCATTATCTTTTGTCGGAGCTTTCCGGGAATAAGATGCTGGAACAGATGATTAAGAAGATGATTGAGGCTTTTGATGAGTATTATGTGGTGCTTCCTCAGTCGGTGAAGCTGTGTCTGGATACGATTTGCTGGCATCGGGTAATTCTGGATGGGATTCGGCAGGGGGATGCGGGGAGGACGGCTTATGCTAGTGAGCAGATGCTGTTGATTGACCGGGAGATTGTGAGCTTCTGCTCGGAGGAGGCTGCCGGGAAATAAGGCATCCGCCTTATTTCCTGACATCTCATTACTGTCCACTCCGTGACTATCTCTTTTTTTGTTGGTAATAAAAAAAGATTGACAAAGAGGGGAAGAGCATATATTATTAAAAAGGACATAAAAATTGCTCTATTGGTTAAAAAAATTGTGCAAGTTTCAGGTGAGCTATTTTTTTTAGCCAGAAGTGGTTGAACCATTGTACCAATTTAAGGAGATAGGAGGATTCGAATGAAAAAGAGAGTTTTGGCATTGTTGCTCGTTGGAGCGCTTTCGGCGTCGCTGCTTATGGGCTGCGGCGGGTCCGGGAAGCAGGAGGCTGCGCCGGAGACTGAGCAGGGAACAACGGAAGAGGGCGAGGAGGCGCCTGCGGATGCGGAAGAGGCTGGTGAGGCCGGGGGAGCGGGGAGTGATACGCTGACCTTTGGACAGGCGGCGGATCCCAGAAGCCTGGATCCGGCGTTTGCGGATGACGGAGAGTCTACGAAGATTAATACGAATATGTATGAGGGGCTTGTGAGATATGCGGACAAGTCTACGGAGATTCAGCCCAGCCTTGCGGAGTCCTGGGAGGTGAGTGAGGACGGATTGACCTATACTTTCCATTTGAGACAGGGCGTGAAGTTCCATGACGGTACGGATTTCAATGCGGAGGCGGTTAAGTATAATTTTGATCGTCAGCTTCCGGGAAATGCTACCGAGGATATGCCTTATGCGGGCTTTGTGTTTGCGGCTGTAACAGAAGTGATTGCAGAGGATGATTATACGGTTGTGATTAAGCTGTCGGAGGCGCAGACGCCGTTCTTGGCTAACCTTGCTATGATTCAGGGATCTCCTATTGTGAGCCCGGCGGCTTTGGAGGCCAATAATGGGAATGTGACAAATAGCCCCTGCGGGACCGGCCCCTACAAGTTTGTGAGCTGGGATACCAATCAGGCCGTTGTTCTGGAGCGGTTTGAGGATTACTGGGGAGAGCCGGCGAAGATTAAGAATCTTATTTTCCGGATTATTCCCGATAATTCGGCACGTGTGATTGCGCTCAATAATGGCGAAGTGGATGTGATTGACGGTATTGACGCTATGGTGGTGGATCAGATCAGCCAGGCGGGGAATACGGTACAGACAGATGAGGCGATGATGACAAATTATATGGCCTTTAATACGACGGAGGGCGCGTGCACCGATGTGGAAGTGAGAAGAGCGATTTGTCAGTCTCTCAATATTCCGGAGATGGTTCAGACTCTGTATCAGGGCTATGACCAGCCGGCAACCACCTTCCTGCCCACCTCCCTGCCGGGATATGACAGCACCATTGCACCGCCGGCCTATGATCCGGAGGCGGCTCAGGCAGTCTTAAGCGAGAAAGGGGTAACCTCTCTTCATATTATTACGTATTCTGTTGCAAGACCTTACAACACCGTTGGCGGACAGAAGCTGGCGGAGGCTGTTCAGGGTTATCTTTCCAAGGTGGGTGTGGAGTGCACCATCGATGCCTATGACTGGACGACCTTTAAGGAGAAGGCACAGACGGATACTTACGATCTTCTGTTTGCAGGATGGGGCGGAGATAACGGAGATCCGGACAACTTCTTAAATCTGCTGGCTACGGATGATATATCCATGAACTATTCTCACTTTAGCAATGAGGAATATAACCAGCTGATTGCAGACGGTCTTGTTACTCCGGTGGGAGACGAAAGAAGCGCTATTTATACAGAGTGTGAGAAGATCATCGCCGATCAGGTGCCGATTCTTCCGATTTCACACAGCAACTTTATGTGCGGCGTAAGCCCCAGAGTAAACGGATTCTTCTATCACGTGGCACAGGCGACGAAGTTTGCCGCTGTTACAAAGAATTAAGCTGTTTTAGGTAACCTTTCATCAGGGGCTGTCGAAAAATAGGACAGCAGCCATTTCCATATCCCGTGTTCGGACGGTTCTCGTACATTCGAACACAGGATATCGGAAAAGTCTACTGTCCTATTTTGCGGCAGCTCCGATTGTTTCCGTGTAAAGGATTACATAACTATGGGAAAATATATTATAAAAAGACTTCTCATGCTGATTCCGGTGCTGTTTGGGGTATCTGTCATTGTGTTCGGAATTACTCATGTGTTTTCTCCGGATCCGGCTCCGGTGGTGCTGGGGCAGCATGCCACGGAGGAATCCATGGAAGCCTGGCGTGAGGCGAACGGACTGAACGGCTCTGTGGTCAGTCAGTATATAGAATATGTGGGCGGTGTGCTTAAGGGGGATCTGGGGAATTCCTACTACACCAAGCAGCCGGTGTCCAAGGAATTGGCCAGCCGCTTTCCGGCAACCATTGAGCTTGCGGTGGTGTCTGTGATTCTGGCTTCTATTTTCGGAATCCTCATCGGTGTGGTTTCGGCGGTCAAGAAAAACTCTGTCTGGGACAGCGGAGGGCGGATTCTCTCCCTGGTGGGGGTTTCCATTCCCATCTTCTGGCTGGGTGTGATTATGATCATTATCTTTTCAGGAACCCTTCACTGGCTGCCCTCCGGCAGTCAGATTGATCCCCTCTTAAAGCCCAAAAGCGTCACTGGCTTTAATCTTTTGGACTGTATCATTACGGGAAATACGGCAGGTCTTGTGGATTCTTTGAAGCATATCATTATGCCGGCCATGGCGCTTTCCATGTATTCCCTGGCCATTATCACGAGAATTACCCGCACCAGCATGTTGGACAGCATGAAGCAGGACTATGTGCGCACGGCCAGGGCGAAAGGAATCTCTGAGGGAAAGGTGCTGACCAGGCATGTGCTGCGTACCTCCATGAATCCCGTTGTTACGGTGATTGGGCTTCAGTTTGGAAGTATGTTGGGAGGAGCCGTGCTCACGGAGCGGGTGTTTGCCTGGCCGGGAATTGGATCCTACATTGTGGAATGTGTCCAGAAATCGGATTTTCCGGTGATTCAGGGAGCCGTGCTCTTGACAGCCACCATTTTTGTGGTGGTAAATCTGGTGGTGGATATTATTTATACGTTCCTGGATCCCAGGATCAAGCTTGGAAAGAAGGAGGGATGACCGTATGCTGCACAAGAAACAGATACCTGCAGAGGCCCTGGAGCAGGAAAAGCCGGAGTCGGAGCTTCACGCCATATGGGAATCTCTGAGGGGGAATAAAACCGCCATGTTTGGGATGGTGATTGTCATCCTCCTGGTCATCGTTGCTCTGGTGACTTTTTTTGCGGAGGTTCTGGGAGTTCAGATTCTGCCCTATGATCCCAATGAGACGGATATGACGGCAAGCTTTGTAAAGCCCTGTGCCCAGCATTGGTTCGGAACAGACGAGCTGGGGCGGGATATTTTCAGCCGGATTCTGGACGGAACGAAAATTTCCCTGTTTGTAGGCTTTGCAGTGGTGATTTTCTCCTTGTTCTTCGGCATTATATTCGGAGCTGTGGCAGGCTATAAGGGAGGCGTGGTGGATACGGTGATTATGCGGATTATGGATATTATGCTGTCCATTCCCGGCATCCTCTTTGCCATTACCCTGATGGCGGCCCTGGGAAAGGGGCTTGACAAGGCCATTGTAGCCATCGGAATTGTAGCCATACCGGAATATGCCCGGATTGTCCGGGGAAGCGTGCTCTCGGCCAAGGAGAGCGATTACACTCAGGCGGCTCGGGTCATCGGCAATGGAGATCTGCGCATTATGTTCCGGCATATTCTGCCCAACATTATTTCTCCGATTATTGTGCGGGCCACCCTTGGAATCTCCGGAGCCATTCTGGATACGGCGGCTCTTGGGTTCTTAGGCCTGGGCGTACAGCCGCCTCTTGCGGAGTGGGGAGATATGCTGGGAAGAGCCAAGGGCTATATTTTCGCGGCTCCCTATACCCTGGTATTTCCGGGACTTGCAATCACGCTGGTGGTACTGGCGTTCAATTTATTCGGTGACGGATTGAGCGATGCGCTGGATCCCAAATCCAGAAAGCGTTAGGGGGGATAAGGATGTTATTAGAGGTTAAAAATCTGAAGACCCAGTTTAAAATGAAAAAGGGCCTGGTAAAGGCCGTAGACGATGTGAGCTTTGCCATTGACGAGGGAGAGGTTCTGGCCGTGGTGGGTGAGTCCGGCTCCGGAAAGAGTGTTACCTCCCTGTCGATTATGGGACTTTTGCAGGATCCGGGCAGGGTGGACGGAGGAGAAATTCTCTTTCACGGAGAGGATCTGCTTACGAAAAGCAAAAAGGAAATGCAGGAAATTCGCGGGAATCGGATTTCTATGATTTTCCAGGAACCTATGACCTCCCTAAACCCTGTTTACCGTATCAAGGATCAGCTGATGGAGAGCATTATGCTTCATTTGAAGCTGCCCAAGAAGGAGGCCTATGAGCGGGCCGTTACGATGCTGGAAATGGTGGGAATTCCCTCTGCCAGAGATCGTGCCAATGACTATCCCCATCAGATGAGCGGAGGCATGCGCCAGCGGGTGATGATTGCCATGGCTCTCTCCTGCAATCCGGAGCTTTTGATTGCCGATGAGCCTACCACGGCTCTGGATGTGACCATTCAGGCTCAGATCCTGGATCTGCTGGGACAGATGCGGAAAAAGCTTCACATGGCCGTGCTTCTGATTACCCACGATCTGGGTGTGGTGTCGGAGACAGCGGACCGGGTGGTGGTGATGTACTGCGGCAAGGTGATGGAGCATGCGAAGGTGGCGGATATCTTTGACAATCCGCTGCATCCCTATACCATCGGACTTTTAAAATCCATTCCCAGGCTGGAGGATGAGGACGAGGGACCTCTCTATATGATCGAAGGCATGGTTCCCAATCCCCTTCGCATGCCGCCGGGATGCCCTTTCTCGGATCGCTGTGAAAAGTGTATGGAGCGCTGCAGGCAGGAAATGCCGCCGCTTATCGATGTGGAAGGCCATGAGGTGAGATGCTTTCTGTATGAAGAGGGAAAGGAGGTCCGGCATGGGTGAAGTGATGTTTGATATACGCCATCTGTCTAAGCATTTTGTGGTGGATAAGGGAACCTTTGGCAGAGATAAGAAAATATTAAAGGCTGTGGATGATGTAAGCTTTCAGATTGAGCAGGGGGAAACCTTCGGTATGGTGGGAGAATCCGGCTGTGGTAAGACCACCATCGGCAAGATGCTGGTCAATCTCTATGAGCCCACATCCGGACAGATTTTCTTTCAGGGAAAGGAGCTTACCGGGTTAAAGCCGGCAGAGCGCCGGCAGCACTGTAAGGATATCCAGCTGATTTTTCAGGATCCTTATGCATCCTTAAATCCGAGAATGACCATCGGCGACATTATTGCGGAGCCCATTCGGATCAATAAGCTGTTGCCGGAGGACCAGGTGGAGGAGCGGGTGAACTATCTTTTGAACCGAGTAGGTCTGGCCAATCATCAGCGGAATCGGTATCCCCACGAATTCTCCGGCGGACAGCGTCAGAGGGTGGGCATTGCCAGAGCTCTGGCGGTGGAGCCTAAGATGATTGTGTGTGATGAGCCTGTGTCGGCTCTGGACGTGTCCATTCAGGCCCAGGTGCTCAATCTTTTGGACGAGCTCCAGGAGGAATTCGGACTGACGTATCTGTTTATTGCCCACGGACTGAACGTGGTGAAGCATATCAGCGACCGGGTAGGTGTGATGTACCTGGGCAAGCTGGTGGAGATTGCCCCCAAGAGGGAGCTGTATGAAAATCCCCTCCACCCCTATACACAGGCCCTTCTCTCGGCAGCCCCGGCGGTGGGAGCAAGAAAAAGGGAGCGGATTATTCTGGAGGGAGACGTGCCAAGTCCCATCAATCCCCCGGACGGATGCCGGTTCTGTACCAGGTGCTTTCGGAAGAAGGAGGACTGTGGGGACTATAAGCCGGCGCTTAAGGAGGTTTCTCCGGGACATTTTGTGGCCTGCCGGGACTATGCGGAAGCTTAAGCTTTGCAGGAATAGAAGCTAGAAAAGGGAAAGAGATAAAAAATATGAATGACAGAACAAAAGAATGGTTTTCGGAGGTTCGGTACGGTCTTTTTATTCACTGGGGCCTCTACGCCCTTTTGGGCGGCGAATACCAGGGAGAAAAGACGGACCACATTGCGGAATGGATTATGAATCATCTGAATATTCCGGTGGAGGAATACCGTAAGCTTGCCGCCTCCTTTGGAGGAGAAGACTTTTGCCCCCGGGAGATCGTGCGAAAGGCTAAAGAGGACTGGGGAATGGGATACCTGGTATTTACCACAAAGCACCATGAAGGCTTTGCCATGTGGGACTCCAAGTGCAGCGATTACAATGTGGTGAAGGCCACTCCCTACGGGAAGGATGTATTAAAGGAGCTGAAAGAAGCCTGTGAGGAGTATGGTATGAAGCTGGGCCTTTATTATTCTCAGGCCCAGGACTGGGACGATCCCAACGGACTTCGCTATGGCAGTGACAACAGCGGGAAAAACTTCCGCAAATATCTGGATGAGAAATGCATCCCGCAGCTTCGGGAGCTTTTGACCGGCTATGGGGAGATTTCCCTCCTCTGGTTTGACACGCCCATGGAAATGACCCGGGAGGAGTCCGGGGAGCTGGTTGATCTGGTAAGGTCCCTTCAGCCGGGCTGTATTATCAGCGGAAGAATCGGCAATGAGCTGGGAGATTACCTGACCACCGGGGACAATTTTATTCCGGCCTGGCCTCTTGAACGGGACTGGGAGGTTCCGGCCACCTTAAATGATAACTGGGGCTATAACCGCTATGACGGGAACTGGAAGAAGGCAGAGGATATCCTGCGGCTGCTTCTCAAAATCGTGGGGCGGGGCGGGAACTATCTTTTGAATATCGGGCCGGATGAGAGAGGCAGAATTCCAGAGGAGAGCATTCGAATCCTGGATGAGGTAGGGCGCTATGTGAAGGAAAATGGGGAGGCCATCTATGGCACCAAGAAAATGGCCCCTTATCCCTATGATCTGAACTGGGCTTTGCTTACGGCAAAGGATTATAAGCTCTATGTCCATGTGTTAAAGCCGCGGATGCGGATCGAGCTTTTGAATATGGCCAATCAGGTGAAGAGAGCCTATCTGGTGAGAGACAAGCGTGAGCTTCCCTGCGGTTCCCGAAATATCTGTGAGGGTGATCCCATCGTAGAGGTGGAGCTCAGCGAGGAGCTGCGCCGGGAGACGGGCTATGTGGTTTGTATTGAACTGGTGGAGAAGGAGCCTATCTTTAACCCTATTCGGGGATAAGAAGGCGGGAAAATCGCGGCACAGGGGGAGTTATAAGGATGAAAAAGGACGAACGGCTTGAGATCATAAGGAGGCTTCGGCATCCCGCTTTGGAGGCAAGGGGGTATACGCGCTGGTGGTGGTTCGGAGGCGCTGTCACAAAGGAGGAAATTGCAAGAGAGCTGGACTTGATGGCAGAGGCCCAGATAGGAGGCGTGGAGCTTCAGATCATTTATCCTATTTATCCGGATAATGAGGAAAAGGGGATTCAGAATCAGTTCTATTTGTCGCCGGGGTTTTTTGAGCTTATAAGGTTTGCCTGTGGGGAAGCCAAAAAGCGGGGGATGGTATTTGACATGACCCTGGGCTCCTCCTGGCCTTATGGGGGACCCTTTGTGCCCAAGGAGCTGAGCGCCCCCAATGTGATTCCCTATATGCTGGATGTAAAGGGGCCTGCGAGCTTTCACTATGACTTTACCACCCGGGTGTACGGAACCTGTGTGGGCTGTATTATGGGGAGGATGAAGGATTGCCGGATGCTGCCGGAATCCATTGTGGATCTTACGGATCAGGTGGTGGATAAGTATCTTTTCGGCTGGGAGTGGGGGCTGGAGCTGAAGGAGATTTCTGTTCCTAAAGGGGATTATAAGATTGTGCTCTTTGTGTCCAATGACAAGCGACAGACGGTGTTAAAGCCTCTTCCCGGCGGGGAGGGGCTTATCATTGATCACAACCGGAAGGATGCTCTGCGTCATTTTCTGCGTCATGGGGGGGACCCTATTGCGGAGCAGGTGGGGGAGGGGATGATAAATTCCTTTTTCTGTGATTCGCTGGAGGTCTTTGGGCAGAACTGGACGGATATTATTTATGAGGAATTCAGAAACCGCAGAGGATATGAGCTGCGGCCCTGGCTTTATGCCCTTTGGGGGGAGGTGGAGGGCTGCACCGGAGAGGTTCGGTATGATTTTAATAAGACGCTGGCGGAGCTTACGGAGGAAAATTTCTTTGGGGAGCTGACAAAATGGTGTCATGAGAAGGGGACTACCTCCCGGGTTCAGGCTCACGGCACTTGGGGGGATGTTTTACGGTGCTATGGAACGGCGGACATTCCGGAGGGGGAGACCTTTTCACAGTATGATAAATATGAGGTGAATACGGTGCACCGGCGTCTGGCGTCCTCGGCGGGGCATGTGTACGGGAAGCCGGTGATTTCCAATGAGTCCTTTACCTGGCTTCGGTTTCCGCGGTTTGTGGTGACGCTGGAGAATCTAAAAGCTGCTGCGGACAGTATTTATCTGGACGGGATGAATCACATTGTGAATCATGGTTTTGCTTATAGCCCCAAGGACAGCGGAAAGCTGGGGTGGCCTTTTTATGCTTCTACGCAGATCAATCATAAGAATACCTGGTGGCCTTTTTATAAGGTGCTGGGGGCTTATATCAACCGGATGAATGAGTGGCTTCGGATGGGGGAGCCGGTGGTGCGGATTGCCGTTTATCTGCCTCAGTCGGATATCTGGGCGGAGAATCCGCTCTCGGATATTCATATGTGTATGAAGCTGGAGGAGCGGATGACTACCAGGGCGGTGGACGCGATTCAGAAGGCGGGGTATTGGTTTGATTTTGTGAATGATGATGTGGTGGAGCGGTTTTCGGAGTATGGCTATGAGGCGTTGATTCTGCTGGAGTGTGAGCGGATGCCTCTTGAGACGGCGCGGGCTATGGCGGCTTATGCAGAGAAGGGGGGAATTCTGATCTGTAAGGGGGAGCTGCCCAGGAAGGCCTGTGGGCGGATGGGGTATGAGGAGGAGACCCGGAGGATTCAAAGGATTTTCCGGGAGATGAAGCAGAAGGGGACGTGTGTGCAGACGGCGGATCGGATTGAGGGTATGATTGAGGAGCTGCAAAAGAGAGTGGAACCGGATGTGAGGATGCGGCGGCATTCGGATGTGGTTGGGTATGTGCATCGGGCGGATGAGAGGCGGGATGTTTATTTTGTCTCGAATATCAGTGAGCAGTGGGTGACGGAGGAGATCCGGTTTTCCAGGCAGGAGAAGGGGTTTGCGGTGTTTGATCCGCTTACGGCTGCGGAGAAGAGGGTGGATTTCTGGGAGTATGAGGATGGGGGCGTTACGGTTGAGGTGACTTTGGAGCCTTTTGGGTCGCTGCTGTTTGTTTTTGATGGGGATTGTGAGGAGCGTTCCTTTGGGGAGAGGGCGAAAGGGGAGTCTGCACGAGATATGGGGGAGGTGTGGATGGATCTTTCGCTGGATTGGAGTTTGGAGGTGCCGGAGGTTGAGTTTGAGGAGGAGTTTGCGGTTCTTGAGGGCTGGGAACAGGTGCCGGGGCTTAAGTATTTTTCGGGGGAGGGGATTTACCGGAAGGAGATCTTCTTGGATATGGAGGATTGGGCGAGAGCTGAGGCTACCGGGGAGGTGTGGCTGGTACTGGAGCATCTGGGGGAGGCGGCGGAGATTTTTGTGAATGGGATGAGTGCCGGGATTCTGTTTAAGAGGCCTTATCGGGTGGAGATTGGGAAGCTGCTGACGCCTGGGGGGAATCTTTTGGAGATTCGGGTGCGGAATTTGCTCATTAATTGTGCGATTGATCCGGAGTATCCGGAAGTAGCGGAGGTGGAACCGGTGATTGATCGGTGGCCTTATAGTACGGGGAGGATCAATTTGAATCGGGAGGAGTGGATCTATAATACCCGGGAGAGGGAGATGGTGAAAGAGCCGGTGGGGGCCGGGATTTGGGGGGGAGTTTGGGTTGTGATTTAGACTGTGTGGCTGTAGGTTGTGTGGCTGTGGCAAAATAAGCCATCCCACTTTTCCATATCCGTGTTCGGACGGTTCGCGTACACTTTGTCTGCTCTTGTCGGACTAACGTTGTAAGGATGTGGCAGGCTGCGCCTGTTGGAAGCTTTGTACGTTAGTTCGCCAATATCAGACAAAGCGTTCGCGAACAGCCGGACACTTGATATCGGAAAAGTGGGATGGCTTATTTTGCCACAGCCTTGGAGGTTGTTGATGTGATTGGAGGGGGGATTTTTCGTGGAGTATCCTACTCTGCGATTGCAAATGAATGATTTCTGATTCAACGGTTATTATTATAACCAGATCTATGGAGTTTTTCAATATGAATTCTTATTTTTTCTATTGAATCTGAGTTAAATTTTCTTGTTTTTCCCAATTTTTGTTAATAATTATAATTTTTGAGTATTTCTTTTCGTTTTATCAGGTTTTGGATTTCCTTATTTTGGTTTTTACTATAAATATTTTACAATTTTTTTCGTAGAGTAGGATACTCTACGAAAAATTTCGTTGGAATTGTTTTTTGTGGAGTGGATTTTCCTGCGGGGGAAAGGGGTCTTTGCTATCTGGTACGTGCTTTATTGTCCTAACCAAAAAGAAGAGACGCTGCTTTCTGCATGCAAGCGGCATTTGACTAGGGAGGCTCTTGGGGATGCTTTTATCTTTACCTATGATCGCATGCGCCGCTATGATGGCACCTGGCATTTAGAGCGGCGGATTCTTTTTCCGCATTATCTGTTTCTGGAAAGCGGGAATGAAGATAGGCTGGTGGAAGAGTTGAAGCAGTATTCCGAAGTATTTCCGGTCTTTGAGAGGGATGGGAAGCTGGTGCGGGTGGAACCGGAGGAGGAGGGGCTTTTACGGACACTTTGTGGAGCAGATCATCACTCGCGGATGTCTCGGGGGTATATCAGGGACGGACAAACGGTTGTGACGGAGGGGCCTCTTAAGGGGAAGGAGAATCTGATTCGGAGGATTGACCGGCATAAGCGGATCGCCCGGGTGGGAATGCCTTCTACAGGGCAGCTTCGGGAGATGCAGGTTGGGCTGGAGATTGTGGCGAAGAGCTGATGGAAAAGCAGTGATGCTTGTTCTGCAGTTTTAGACTGTGGGATAGGCTGAGGTGTGTCATAAATGAGATAGTTTGATTTGGGGTGTGTGCCGCAAAATGGCGAAGCATGCCCATTTTCATATTTTGTGGGAGGAAGCGGGAGCATGTGGTATGCCGTACAGACGATTACGGGGAATGAGGAAAGGACTATAGAGAGTATTCGGCGGTTGGTGAACGGGGAGGTTTATGAGGATTGTTTCCTATTAAAGAGGGAAGCGGTCTGGCGGATTCAGGGAGCCTGCAGGGTGCATGAGGAGCGGTTGTTTCCGGGATATGTGTTTGTGAGTACGGAGTATCCGAAGGAGCTGTATCAGGAGCTTAAGGGAGTTTTCTCTTATACGAAGCTGTTGGGAAAAGAGGGGGAGGAGTTTTATCCGGTTTCGGTGGAGGAGGAGAGGTTTTTAAAGGAGCTTCTGAATGGGGATGAGGCGTATACGGTGCGTCTTTCTCTGGTGGAGGTGGATGAGGAAGGGAAGATTGTTGGGTGTAAGGGGCCCTTGCAGGGGTATCTCGACCGGGTGATTAAGAAGCGGATTCGTTTGCGGTATGTGATTATTCGGGTGCATTTGTTTGGACGGGACAGGGAGATTTTGCTGGGGATTCGGCTTGGAGGAGATTGTGATGGAGTTGGTCGGAAATGATGCGTTGATAGAGAGAAAAATGAATATTCCGTTTTCGCCTCCGGATATTTCGGAAGAGGAAATTAGTGAGGTGGTAAGTACTCTGCGTTCGGGGTGGATTACGACGGGGCCCAAGGTAAAGAGGCTGGAGGGGCTTTTGGAGGATTATGTTGGGGCGGATGGATGTGTATGCCTGAACAGTCAGACGGCGGCCGGGGAGATGAGCTTAAGACTTCTTGGGATTGGCCGGGATTCCTGTGGGTTGGATGGGATTTATGGCAGGGAAGAGGATGAGGTGATTACCTGTGCTTATACGTATACGGCTTCAGCCTCGGTGATCTGTCATGTGGGTGCGAAGCTTGTGCTTGTGGACTGTCAGGAGGGGAGCCTGGAGATGGATTATGAGGCTTTGGAGGGGGCTATCAATGAGCATACCAAGGCGATTATTCCGGTGGACCTCGCGGGGATTCCCTGTGATTATGACAGGCTGTTTGAGATTGTGAACCGAAAGAAGGGGCTTTTTTGTCCGTCCAATAGGCTTCAGAGAGCTATTGGGCGGGTAGCCATTGTAGAGGATGCGGCCCATGCGCTGGGGGCTGCCTATAAGGGGAGAAGGGTTGGTTCTATTGCGGACTTTACGAATTTCAGCTTTCATGCGGTGAAGAATTTTACCACGGCGGAAGGAGGAGCGCTGGCCTGGAGGCTGCCGGGGGTGGAGAGTGAGGAGATCTATCATCAGCTGCAGCTGTTTTCGCTTCATGGGCAGAGTAAGGATGCCCTTGCCAAAACAAAGCTTGGAGCCTGGGAATATGATATTGTGGGTCCCTGGTATAAGTGCAATATGACGGATATTATGGGGGCCATTGGATTGGCCCAGTTTGAGCGGTATCCCAGGATGTTGAAGCGGCGGAGGGAGATTATTGAGCGGTATGATGATGTGTTAAAGCCGCTGGGGGTGGAGGTGTTGCCCCATTTCACAGAAGAATACACTTCATCTGGCCATTTATATCTAACCAGGATTCCTGGGACTGGCCTTAAGGATCGGCAGGAGATAATTGAGGAGCTGGCGGATAAGGGTGTGTCGGCGAATGTTCATTATAAGCCTTTGCCGCTGCATACGGCTTATCGGAGGATGGGTTTTCGGGTAGAGGATTATCCCAACAGCTATCGGCGGTTTGAAAATGAGGTAACATTGCCGTTGCACACGAAGCTTTCGGATGAGGATGTGGAGTATGTGCTGGAGAAGTATTGTGAGGTTGTGAAGAGGTATCTTGGGTAGTTCTTGATAGAGGGATATAGGGAAGGATGATGTTGAGAAGGTGGGAGGAGCTTCCTGGGAGTATGCAGGTGGATGAAGTACGGAAGTATTATGAAATCCTGCAAAGAAAAAGGGGGAGTCTTTTTTGGAAGCGCGTTTTTGATATGGTGGTATCCCTGATTCTGCTGATTTTGCTTTCGCCGGTGTTTTTGATACTGGCCGTAGCCATCAAAATAGATTCGAAAGGTCCTGTGTTTTACAGGCAGGTGCGGGTAACCCAGTATGGGAGAAAGTTTCGGATTCATAAGTTCCGCTCTATGATAAATCGGGCAGATGAGAAAGGGAGTCTGGTGACTGTAGGGAATGACAGCAGGATTACGAGGGTGGGACGGCTGATACGAGATAAGAGGCTGGACGAGCTTCCGCAGCTCATTGATGTGCTCCAGGGAAATATGTCCTTTGTGGGCGTACGGCCGGAGGTACCGAAGTATGTGAAAGAATATACGCCGGAGATGAGGGCTACGTTGCTTTTGCCGGCGGGGATTACCAATCTTACTTCTATTTATTATAAGGATGAGGCGAAGCTGCTAAATAAGGCAGGGGATCCAGACAAAGTTTATATAGAAGAAATCCTGCCAAAGAAGATGGAGTGGAATCTTAGAGGAATAGAGGAGTTTGGGTTTTGGAGGGATGTAAGGACAATGATTGAAACAGTATTTGTGGTGTTTTGAGCGAAATGGGGGATGGGTGTATGACTGTTTCATTTATTATAATTGCTTATAACGAAGAAAAAACACTCACATCAATTTTACAGGACTTAAAGAAACAGGACTATCCTCATGAAAAAATACAGGTAATATTGGTGGATGGGAGTTCTACGGATGCAACAAAAGAATTGATGAATTTATTTGCAAAAGAGAACAAAAGTTTTAAGCAGGTGATAGTTCTGGATAATCCAAAACGCACTTTACCATGCGGATGGAATATAGCACTTGAAGCGGCTCAAGAAGATGTAATATTGCGAGTGGATGCGCATGCCTCCATTCCTTGCGATTTTATTTCAAACAATATTCGATGTCTGGAGTCCGGGGAAAAAATATGCGGTGGATACCGTCCGAATATTATAGATGGGAAAACACCGTGGAAAAAGACACTTTTACTTGCGGAAAGCTCTATGTTTGGCAGCGGTATTGCGCCCTATCGACATAACAGTGAAAAGAGATATGTAAAGTCGATCTTTCATGGCGCGTATTGCAAAGAGGTTTTTTCGAAAGTCGGAAATTATAATGAGCATTTAAAGCGAACAGAAGACAACGAGATGCATTATAGAATGAGAAAAGCGGGATATAAAATTTGTTTTGATCCATCGATTATATCATACCAATATACCAGAAATACTCTGGCTCGAATGATGAAGCAGAAATTTTTAAACGGATATTGGATCGGTAAAACAACAAAGGTATGTCCTCAATGTCTTTCTATTTATCATTTTGTACCGGGTTTATTTGTTTTTGGGATTGTTCTAACTTTTTCGTTTGCGATAGTACATATCTGGGCCCCCTGCCTGGTTATGTGGTGCTGCTATTGGGGGCTGGCAATTATAATGGCATTGACAGCAATTTTACAGGAGAAAAAGTTTTCCGGAAGCTATATGGCGTTGCCGGTATTGTTTTTTTTACTTCATATAAGCTATGGAATAGGGACATTAAAGGGATTATTAAGCAGAAATTAGGAGCTGATTAAATATATGGATAAAAGGCTGGATCCTTATATAAAACAGATATATGGAATAGATGAAAATACGAAATATGAAATTTTGGAAGTGCGACCGGAAGAACTGCTTACGTTTCCCAGATTGGATATTACTGCAAAGGTTTTATATTTAAAAGGAACATCTGCCTTTTATAAAAGATTGTATATGGAACATATTAAAGCAATGACAAAAGGCTCCTTTGTAGAAGCAGGAAATCCGGAAAAAACCTCTATAGATGCATTTTGTCAGCTGTTTGACAGGCTAAAGGAGGATATTGAAAAAAACGGATATGATACAGAGAGATATTTGATTCCTGTTGATAGAAATCTGCAGATTTTAGACGGCGCTCATCGTGTTGCGGTTTCGCTATTTTTGAATAGAAGGGTAACAGTCATTAAATTAGATATTCTGGCCACGGATAATTATGATTATGCGTATTTTGAGATGGCAGGAATGCCTCAGGAATACCTGGATGCAATGACATTAGAGTATATCTCATTGAAAAAAGATATTTTTATTGCAAATATTTGGCCGACAGCCGTCGGGCATTACAGGGAAATAAAAGGGCTCATTGAGGAATATGGAAAATTCGGAATATATAAAGAGGTTGCATTATCGGAGGAGGGCGCCTTTAATTATTTGCATCAGATATATGCACAAGATGACTGGGTAGGAAATATAGAAGATAAATTTGCTGGTATTTATAGAAAATTGCTCCCTTGTTTTCAGAATAAGGGAGCAATTCGTGTATTTGTATTCCAGGCGGACAGCAAAAAAACAGTACTGGAATTGAAGCAAAAAATTCGAGATATTTTTCAGGTAGGAAAGCATTCCGTGCATATTACAGATACGATGGAAGAAGCAGTGTTGATGAGCAGATTGCTGTTTAACACGAATTCCATTGAATTTATGAATTTGGCTACGGTTACCAGATATAAAAATAGCTATAAAAGAATACAAAGGTTTTGGAAAGAAAATGCATATCCGGAAGAAAATGTTCTGGTAACGGGTAGTAGTATTATGGCTTTGTTTGGGATATGTGAATCAAATGATGTTGATTATGTGGTGCAAAATTCTGGTGAAAATGATCTCGATTCTCACAATCAATATATCAAGTTTTATGGTAAAGAGTTAGATGAGCTTTTGTTTGATCCCCAAAATTTTTTTTATTATCAAAATCATAAATACTTAACTCTGAGTTGTTTAAAAGAATTTAAGAAAAACAGAGGAGAGATAAAAGATATGAATGACCTGTGCTTGATCGATGCTTTTTTAGAGCACAACAAGAGCAACAGAAGGCAAAGACTGAAAAGGGCTTTTATTCGAATGAAAAGAAGAGTTGTTACAAATGTACAGGGTTTGATAATACGGCTTACACATAAAACTGGCACATATGATTTGGCAAGAAATTTATATCATAGGATTAAAAAATAGAGATGGTGAAAAAGATACTTTATATTATGAGTAATGAACCGATAGGGGGAGTTGGATCGGTTGTAAAAAATTATCAGTCACATTTTGAGAGGGATAAAATCCAGATTGATTTTATTATTTTTGATCCTAGAGAGGATACCCCCTTTAATCGGGCAGTAAGGGAAAGAGGAGCGACAGTTTATACCTTTCCTTTACTTTCTGTAAAAAATATTGGGAAATTAATCGTATTAATTCAGAGGTTTTATAAAACACATCAAGGGGAATATGAGATAGTCCATATTCATTCGCCTAACATTGTGTGGCTGTGCTTTTGGAATATAAGACGTTATGGGGTTAAGTTTCGTATTGTTCATAGTCATTCAACTTTGTATTCGAATAACAAGTTAAAGGCAGTAAGAAATAAGATTTTATGTTTACCCATTAAGGGAATGACAGATATTTATATGGCATGCTCCAAAGCAGCAGGAGAATTTTTGTTTGGAAAAAAGAATATAAATAAAGTGATTGTTGTAAGAAATGCGATAGATTGCAACAGATATAAGTATGATCCGCAAATACGAAAAAAGGTTCGCAAGGAATTGGAACTGGAAGATAAAATAGTGATTGGCCATGTGGGTCATTTTAACAAAGAAAAAAATCATACCTTTTTGATTGATATATTTGAACAGGCTTTACAAATAAAGCAGAATATTGTTTTGGTTTTAGTAGGCGAGGGTATATTAAAAGAGCATACGATAAAAAAGGTAAAGGAAAAAGGATTGGAGGATAAGGTCCTTTTCCTTGGAGTAAGAAATGATGTAAATGAATTATTACAGGCAATGGATGTACTTATGCTACCTTCTTTATTTGAAGGAATTCCTGTGACCGGGATTGAGGCTCAGGCAGCCGGGCTACCCTGTGTAATGTCAACAAATGTGTCGGAAGAATTTAATGTTGGCTTTATTTCCTATGTTGATTTATCTGAGAGCGCAGATATATGGGCTAAAAGGATTTTCGAACAATATCACGCGACAGATAGGACGCAGGGAGTAAAACGAATGACAGAAGCAGGATACGATATTCATATTGAGGCAAAAAAGCTACAAGACTGGTATTTAGGATTAGATTAAAAAGATAATTCTATAGTCCTGCAAAGGAGGAAAGCGACAGATTTATGAAAATTAAAGTTAATAGAATAATAGGTCTTTTTATATTATTGATTACGATTTCTTATACGGGAATTTTTGCAGGTTATCATGGATGTATGGCTTTGATCTGTTGCTTTGTTATTTTGTTTATATTAGGTTTATTCGCTAAATTGGCTCGTATAAATTTAAAATTGTGCTCACCTCTTTGGCTGCTGTTATTTCTGTATTTATGCTTCAATAGCTTGTTGAATATGCCAAAATCATTTTTATATCTTGTACTTTTTAGTGGTGGAATATTAGTAATGGCTAGGGTAATAGATGCCAAGGAGATTCAATGTTTTGTAAAACTATTTAAATTAACTGCAATTATTTTAGCAGGAAGTGTATTGTTGCAGGTTTATATACCGACAGTATTTTATGCTTTTGCCAGTAGATGGTTTTTTTATTCAAATCAATATGATATGTTGCTTCATTTAGGTATTGGCTGCCATCAATATTCAGGACTATTTTATGAAGTTAGTTTTTCAGCGCTTGTCCTTTCTCTTGGCTGTATTATTTGCTTTGTAGAATGCAGTATTAATAAGTCCGAATGGATAAAAAATTCCTTTTTTATTGCAATCATGTATTATGCTGTAATTTTAACCGGAAAAAGGAGTTTTATGTTAATTGTGCCTGTTTTATTGATGATGTTTTGGTTGTTCAATGACTATCGAAATTTAGATGTAATGAGAGTAACAGCTGTATTTGGATTTCTGCTTTTATTGATTTGGAAGTCAAATGCTATATTTGGGCTAGTAAGCAGTGTACTAACAAAAGGACAGGGGGATACGATTCAATTGTCTTCAAGGGAACAATATTGGAGGCTTGCATTGGATATGTTTACAGAAAGTAGAATTTGGGGCAAAGGGATAAATAGCTTTGATATTGCATTTAATAGGGCAGGTATAAAACAAGTGGTGCTTGATTTTGCAGGAGCCCATAATTCCTACATTCAATTACTTGCAGAAACAGGAATTATTGGGGCTCTTTTGTATGTTGCAGGTATTTTTTCCACTGTGATATCAGGAATCAAGGAAATTGTATTTTGTTATAAACATCATAAAAAAAATAAAATGATATACAATAGTATTGCAGTTTTAGCACTTCTTTTAATAATGATGTATGGAGTTACCGGAAATGTGTTATATCAGCCCCAGCAGGTTTTTATGATATTCCTTTTTTTAGGGATGATTTTAAATCTAAAAAGGATGGATGAATCCGATTTTATGAAAAAAGGGAAAAACAAGGTGGTATTAACATAAAAGTATCAACAAAATTTGGGATTTTGGAGGATATAGAATTGAAGGTTATTTATCTATTAAAAAAGGGCTTTCAGCATTATCCGCCATGTCTGGCGCAGGTATTATATCTGCATGACCTAGGTGTGGAGTTAGTGATATACCATGGAAAGAACTCTGAATATATAGAGGAACTTTTGAAACAGAAAGGGATAGAAAATTATACCTTAAAATCAGATAAAGAAAGTACCAGCAGCTTTCATAGTTATTTAAATTTTATATCTTATACTTTGGAGGCTAAAAGGATTTTGTCAAAAATTTCCGAAGATACTGTTTTATGGTTCGGAAACTGTGAATCGGCAATGACTCTTGGAAAGCGTATTTATAGATATAAATTTGTATTAACAGTTCTGGAGCTATATGAACATGATTCTTTGTATGACAGGCTTGTTGGAAAAATGATATCCTATGCAGAACAAGTTATCTGCTGTGAGAAGCATAGAGCCGTAATCATGAAAGACAGGTATTGCCTGAAAGACATCCCCCATGTTATTCCGAATAAGCCTTATCCAATAGAGATTCATATAAAAAACGGATTTCATGAAGGATGGGATATGATAAGAAATAAGTATACGAACAGTAGATTTCTTATTTATCAGGGGCTGGTACAGCCAGACAGACCCATTGATAATATTGCCTTGGCATTAAAGAAAATCGGAGATGAAAACCTGATATTGCTTGTCATGGGGAAATCGGGAAAGGATTATGAAAAAAAGATTGCAGGTCTGTATGAAAAAACTATGTTTTTAGGCTATATTCCGGCACCGGAGCATCTTGATATTACAAAGCATGCACATATAGGAATTGCTATCTATGATGATTCTACTTTGAACAATCAATTTTGCGCGCCAAATAAAATATATGAATATGCGGCCTTTGGAATTCCCATGATTACATCAGAAAATTTGGGATTAACGGAAACTGTAGGCTTTTACAAAGCTGGCAGATGTGTAAATTTTAAGAGTGTGGATGCGCTAGAAGAAGCAATCAGAAATATCTTGGATAAATATGACGAATATTCGAGAAATGCGAAGAAATTTTATGAAGCAGCTGATTGTAGAAGAACAATGGAAAACATAAAGGAGCTTATGAACCTGTAAATAGTTGCCTTTAAAGATGGAGGAATCATGTGAGAAGAGTAGGCATATATGGTATATTCGGCCTTTATAATTATGGATGTGAGGCGATCCTCAGAGGGACCGTAGACTTTGTCAGACGTTTGTTTGGAAATGATTGCAGTATTGTATATTATTCCAGAAATTATCAGGAGGATAAGAGAATAGCAGATGAACTGAAAATTTCTATTGTGAGTATCAGTAGAAGATCAACATTTTTATCAAAATGTTGCTCAAAAATGATAGATATCCTGCAGATTCAAATTACTCCGTTTTATAAAGCAGAGTTTGAGCGGATTATCAGGGAGTCTGATGTGGTGATGCTTGTAGGAGGAGATCTCTATACCTTACCCGCATACCTTAGAAAAAGGAAAAGATATAGATATGTAAATTATCTTGTGGAATTTGGGAATAGGGCAATGAAAAAAGGAAAGTCAATTATGATTTACGGTGCTTCCATTGGTCCCTTTGGGGAATACAGGAAAGCACTTTTTTATTATAAAGAGCATTTTAAGAAGGTAAATGCTATTATTTGTAGGGAGCAGATATCCGTTGACTATCTCAAAACCCTGGGGATAAAAGACAATGTTACCATGCTTCCGGATCCCGCTTTTTTGGTAAAGGATCCTCAAAAAATGTATATTGAGAAAAAATATATTGGAATTAATATGAGCGAATTTTCTTTACGTGAATTGTATGGCTCTGTTGGAGAAGATGTGATTTTAAAGCTTTCTACGCTTTTGGAAAATTTATATTTGAACACAGGAAAACCTTTAATGTTTATTCCTCATGTGATTCATCCTGCAGAAAAATCAGATGATGATGTAGCCTTTCTGAGTAAAGTTTTTGAGAAGCTTCCGGATAAAGTAAAAGAAGAATCTATTTTTGTGAAGCCGGAGTCCTTTTTGGATACAAAGCATTATTTGAAACAGTGCGTGATTGCGATTTGTGCGAGAATGCATTGTGCGGTAAATGCTATTACGGTCCATACTCCGGCATTATTTTTAGTATACAGTACCAAAGCATTGGGAATGGCGGAGTATGTCTATGGAAATAGGGAGTGGTGTGTATCATTCTGTGATATAGAAGAGAAGCTCGGAGAAAAAGTAAAAGATATGTTAGAAAATGTGGAGGCCTTGCAGAATCAAATTTTGAATTGTCAGCAGCTTTCTATAGAAAAATATGAAGCATATGTTCATAAATGCAAGGATGAGAAACAATGGGCGGTATGACGGTAAATGATACAACATCAAAGCTTAAATGGGGGATTTTTTGGAATGTATTTGGTTCTGTAGGAAGTAAGGTTTTAGTTATGCTTGCTTCTATATTAACAGCACGCATTCTGGGAGCGGATCGCAATGGCGAGTTTGGGATGATTAATAATACGGTAGGGATGTTTTCTACTTTTGCAGCTCTGGGGTTGGGGACGACAGCTACACGCTTTGTCGTGGAATTTAAGGAGAATAAGAAAGAAAGATGTGGGAATGTAATAGCAATGGCTTTTTTCATTGCACTGGCCTCGTCATTGATTTTTGCCGGCGGCTTGATATTGGGGAGCGATTGGTTAGCGGAAAATACATTAAATAATTCAAAACTTTCCATTGGTCTCAAGTTGTCAACCATAATGCTGCTATTTAATACGCTAAATACAATTCAGAACAGTATTTTGGCAGGCTTTGAGGATTTTAAAATAGTTGCAAGAGTGGCAATTATACAAGGTATTATTTCTGTACCGGTATTTGTTGTTTTTACACTCCTTTTCGGGGTCAATGGATTAGTGATTGGGTATGGGATTGTCGGGATCATTACATTTTTGATAGCCAACCTCTATATAAAAAGAGCTTGTAAAAAGAATCATATTTTTATTACCTACAAAACTTGTCTTTCAGAATACCGATTGTTGTTCAAATTTGCTTTACCGGCTATGCTGATGAATGTAGTTGTAATACCTGTTACATGGCTCGGAAATACGATTGTGATTCAGGATTTCAATGGATATTATCATCTTGGAGTGTTCAATGCAGCAAATCAGTGGCGATCGGCAATCTCTCTATTACCGGCGGCAATTGGAAATGTAATTCTTCCTTTTATTATAACAAGGGATGATGACACCGTGGAGGATGTAAATATCTTATTATCATGGTTTATTGTCCTTGTATTATCATCAGGAGTCACATTTTTATCAGGACTTATTACATTGTTTTATGGAAGGAGTTATGATTATACAAGTCTTAATCGCTCTATTATTGTTATATGTGCGATTTGCGGTTTCTTGGCCTTCAAGGAGGGAATTGCGAGAAATTTGATCAAGCATAGCTATATGTGGTTTGGTTTTTTTAGCAATCTTTTATGGGGAATCTGCTTTATTATCTGCATACTCATTTTTAAGCAATGGGGAGCTATTGGCATTTCCTGTGCATATTTATTGGCCTATTTTATTACAACCGTTATTTTTGTTCCCTTTTATATTAAGGAGAAAATTGTTGATAAGAAGTATTTTCTAAATAAAACAATTCTTGCTATATGGGCTGTATTCATTGTCTATTTAGTGGTGTCTCTAATTTTTGATAATATATGGGTGAAGGGTATTCTTTTCCTTGCCATGATGTTTATGGTGTATTGGGGCTGTGAGATATTTTTTGGCATTTCTGGGAAGGTATTGGCAGTGTTAACAAGAAAAAAGAATTCTTAAGTTATTGATATAACTTTTATGAGAGGTAATGATGATAAAAATAAAAGATAAATCTTTATGTACAGGGTGCGGCGCATGTGTTCAAAGCTGCTCTTTGCATTGCATATCCATGCAGAAAGATGAGGAGGGGTTTTATTATCCAAAGGTAGAAGAAAAAGTATGTATTGACTGTGGAAATTGTGAATCTGTATGCCCTTGCATCAATTCAACTCCTCATTCTAAGGAGGAAACAGATGTATGGTGCGTAAAGCATCAAAACGACAGGATTCGATTTAACAGTTCGTCAGGCGGTGTGTTTTCTGCTCTTGCAGAATATATCATTCAGCAAAAGGGAATCGTGTTTGGAGCGGCAATGTCTGCGGATAATTGTTCGGCAGAACACATTGCAGTACAATCTTTTGAAGAGATAGAACGTATCAGAGGTTCAAAATATTTGCAGAGCTCTTTGGGAAATACTTATGTACTTACAAAGGAATATTTGGAGCAGGGAAGAAGGGTTTTGTTTTCGGGAACCCCTTGTCAGATCAAGGGCCTGAAATTATATTTGAAAAAAGATTTTGCACATTTAATATGTGTAGATGTGATTTGCCATGGTGTTCCATCGCAGAGCTTGTGGGCAAAGTATGTAGAATACTTAGAGAAAAAATTAAATGCAAAAATTGGCAGTGTTAACTTCCGAAGTAAAAAATACGGCTGGCGTGATTTTGGGACAGGATATTCCGTAAACCAAGAGAAACAGTATTTCAAATTTAATTTTGAGGATCCGTATTTCTGTATGTTTAACAGTAATTTTTGCCTGCGCCCTTCCTGTTATTATTGCCAGTCGAAAGATGGGGAAAGCGGAGCAGATATTACATTGGGCGACTTTTGGAATGTAGAAACTGTTTTCCCGGAGCTTAGCGATAATAAGGGCTTATCTATGGTTTTACTTAACTCAGATAGAGGGAGAGAACTATTTGAGGCAGTAAAGAAAAATTTTTGGAGTACAAATAAAGGGCTGAGTAATGAATTGGCAAGGAAATGCAATCCGGCAATTTATAAATCTCAGTCCTATCATATTGCTCGAAATACATTTTATAAGGATATGAACAAGCTGCCATTTGAGAAGCTTTCAAAAAAGTATGTGCCTAAAACAGGAAAAGTCCTATTGAAGGCTATGCTGCTTCGTGCTGGTTTATGGACTTATATCGAAAAAATCCATAGGGGGGGGGTAACACCTAGCTATGGAATATTGATTATCTATAAGAAATGAAAGTAGGTGAGGAAAATAAAAACAGTTATGGTAGTTTTTGGCACAAGACCGGAAGCAATAAAAATGTGTCCTCTTGTAAATGAACTAAAAACAAGGAAAGAAATTAAAACAGTTGTGTGTGTAACAGGGCAGCATAAACAGATGCTAAATCAGGTATTAGATGCTTTTAAAGTAACCCCTGATTATAATTTGTCAATCATGAAAGATGGACAGACGTTATTTGATATTACGATGAGGATTCTGAATCACATTAAGGCTGTATTGGAAGAGATAAGACCAGATGTAGTGCTGGTTCATGGTGATACCTCCACTACGTTTGCAACAGCATTGGCCTGTTTTTATATGCAGATACCGGTAGGACATGTAGAGGCAGGGCTTCGGACTTATGATCTTTATTCCCCCTACCCGGAAGAATTCAATCGTCAGGCAGTATCGGTAATTTCACAGTATCATTTTGCGCCTACGGTACAGGCAAAGAATAATCTGCTCAAGGAGGGCAAGAGTGCGGATAAGATTTGGGTCACAGGTAATACGGTGATTGATGCACTAAAAACAACCGTACATGAGGATTACAATCATCCGGAATTGGACTGGGCGGGAGATTCCCGCCTGATTTTTATTACGGCACACCGTCGTGAAAATTTAGGGAAGCCAATGCATCATATGTTTCGGGCCATTCGCCGTGTTATGGAGGAGCATCCGAATGTGAAGGCTTTATATCCCATTCATATGAATCCGATTGTTCGAAAAGCGGCGGAAGAAGAGTTGGGTAAATTTGACAGAATTCACTTAATTGATCCGGTTGAGGTTTTTGATTGCCATAATATGATGGCGCATTCATATCTGATTATAACAGATTCGGGCGGGATACAGGAGGAAGCGCCATCTCTTGGAAAACCGGTTCTTGTTATGCGGGATACGACAGAGCGCCCGGAAGGAATTGCAGCTGGGACGTTGAAGCTGGTCGGAACGAATGAAGAAACGATTTATTCCAATTTTAACGAATTGCTTACGGATCAAAATGCATATAATGCGATGGCGAGAGCCAGTAATCCGTATGGAGATGGTTTTGCCAGTAAACGCATTGCAGATGTTTTGGAAAAGGGCTATACGGAAGTATCATTTGGAAGTGAGTAAAGGAAATGAGAAATCTTTTAAAAAAGCAAATTAAGAAAATAATATTCGGACATAAATGTGATCAGGAGACATTTATTTGTTTTTTGAGAGAAGGCGGAGCGAAAATCGGCGAGGATGTTAATTTTTTCTCCATTGAAAAATGTCAGATTGATACTTTGAATCTGCATTTACTTTCTATAGGAAATCATGTGAATATTGTGTCCTCTATGATTTTAACTCATGATTACTCCTGGAGTGTAATCAAAGGAAAATATGGAGAAATAGCAGGGAATCAGCGTCCTGTAAAATTAGGAAACAATATTTTTGTCGGAGCAGGGAGTATCATTCTTGGCGGAAGCGTAGTAGAAGATAATGTGATTATTGGAGCACATAGTGTTGTAAGCGGTCTGTGTGAGCGTGATTCGGTTTATGTAGGAAATCCGGCCAGAAAGATTATGAGCCTGGAGGAGTATCAGAAAAAAAGGCAGAAGAGACAGTTTGAAGAGGCAAAAACTTTTGTGAGAAAATGGATAGATGCCCATGGAACAGAACCGGATGAAATGAAATTACATGAATATTTTTATTTGTTTACAAAGGCAGATAGCAAGCTGAATCCTGTATTTGATGAAAAGCTAAAGCTGTGCGGGAACTATGACCAGTCTATGGAGTATCTGAAAACGCATGCGCCGTTATTTGAGAATTATGAGGAATTTTTGAGGGCCTGTAGGTAAGGGAAAGCACAGCTTTTATGAATGCTTAAAGAGTGTTGAAAAATAAATGAGGGATGATATGAAATCAGAGAAAGAAAAGGAACACTTATTTTTTCGTGCAACACTTTTTTTACTGTTATTGGGACTATTGATTCATATTGCAGATTATGGTCTGTATAATGACAGTACTTATACACGATTGACATTTCATGAAATGTATCAGGCCAAACAGATTGATATTACGTTTATTGGAAGTTCAATTGTTCAACGTCATTTCGAACCGGAAATATGGAGCGAATGCCTTGAAATGGAAGCATTTAATCTGGGTACACCTTTGCAGACTCCGGACGATGCATATTATATTATGAAGGAGCTTTTTAAAAATCAGTCGCCCCGATATTGCATTTATGGGGTTAATTGGATTTTATTTCATGATATGGATATCTATAATAATCCTACGAAAAGCTACATTGTGTTTGACTATCTGAAGCCTTCCCTTGACAAGTGTGTGTATGGGTATATAGCATTTCGAGATAAATCGTTGTTAAATGCATGGCTACCCGCAACACGGAACACAAATGAGGATCTGATAAGAACTGTTAACAATGTATTAGAAGTTAAAAAAACAGAAGCTTATCAAAGCTATGGAAATGAAATCTATAAGACATTAGAGGATGAGTATACAGGAAGAGGATTTCTGTATTCCTATAAGCAAATAGAGAAGGGAACATTTGGCAAACCGGAAGGATATTCATTTCGTGATTATAGCGTCTCTCAAACATATATTTCATACATGAATAAGCTAAAAGCATTATGTGAGGCAAATGATTGCGAACTGATTTTTATAGTTCCCCCACTACCATATGCAAGTATGGTTTGGCAAGAGGATTATCAAGAGATCGTGGATTTTTATGTTGATATAGCCAATGATTTAGATGTAACGATCTTCCATTTTGATCTTTCTAAACCAGAGTACTTATTTATGGAAGACACTGATTTTTATGACTATGGCCACATGTCCGGAAAGGGTGCGGAAAAATTCAGCAGAGCAGCCTCAGAACTTATAAAGAAATATATAGATGGAGAAGAAATAGATCAGGACGAGTACTTCTATTCCTCTTATGAAGAACTCCTGGACAATTCCCCATGGATTTTTAACGCCTGGCTTGAAAAGACAGAAGACGGCTATCAGGCATACTCTACCTATGGAAACAATGTCAATCCGGAGTACTGTTTCCAGTGGTCAGGGGATCGTGGAGAGAGCTGGCATATGCTGCAGGTGTATTCGGAAAAGAATCAGATTGCAGGAGACAAAATACCGGATGGGTGCGACATGCTTATGGTCTGGGCGAGACCGGAAGGAGAAGTGGCAGAAAATGCAGATTATCAGCAATGTGACAGGATGGAATTGAAATGAATCTATTTTCTTATGAATTTTATACCCTGTGGGCGGTAAGCATTCTTCTCTACTACACCGTCGCAAGAAATCACCAATGGTTCCTTCTTCTGCTTATGAGCCTGGTCTTTTATGCATCCTCCATCTCAAAGGCCCCGGTCATCTTGCTTCTTGTGAGTGTATTGACTTATGGGGGCGCAGCTGCAATTACACATATAAGAAAAAGAAAAGAGATCTCTGAAAGAAAGCTAAGTCAGTTGAAATGGTTAATAGCAGGTGTCTGTATTGCGGCTATGATTATTGGTTCCACTACAGACTGGTTTGCATTGCTTGGAAATTCCTACTTTACCTTAAAGGCCATAAGCTATCTCAATGACGTGGATCGGGATGAGAGAGGCTTTGAACCGAATTATTTCTTTTATCTTTTATACCTGATTTATCTTCCAACCATATTGCAGGGACCTTTTAATCGATTCTTGGGATTTAAGGAGAGCCTTACGGAAAAGGCGAGATTTCACTACACAGAGTTTCTCCATGGCCTCCAGAGATTTCTGTGGGGAACCTTTAAGAAATTGGTTCTGGCTGCCAGGCTGGAGCAGATAACGAATTATGTGTATGGCAGTCTGGAAACCCAGAGCGGGTTATCCATTCTCCTTGGTACGGCAGCATGTTCTTTATGGCTTTATACGGATTTTTCCGGATATATGGATATGATGCTGGGAATGAGCAAAACCTTCGGAATCCCATTGCCGGAAAATTTCAGGCAGCCCTATTTTTCCAGGAGCATAGCCGAATTCTGGCGGAGGTGGCACATCACACTAGGGGGGGCTTCGGGACTATCTCATGATGCCTTTTATCCAGTCAAAAGCAGGCAGAAGTCTGCGGAGGCATTTTAAAAAATACGGAAAAAGTGCGGGAAAGCTGGCTCCGGTCTTGGCAGGGACGCTTCTTGTATGGATTACCACAGCACTATGGCATGAATTCAGCTGGAGATATGTGATCTGGGGAATGTATTACTGTGTGATTATCAGCGGTTCCCTGGTATTAGAGGGAAGATTTACAAGACTTAAACAGAGGCTTCACATTACAGAATCGTCGAAAATATATACAGCCTTTTGCCTGATGCGGACCTGGATGCTTTTATTGGTCGCTAATGTAATACTACAGGTAAAGAGCTATGGTGATTTTTTCATGGTTGTCCGTCAGATTCTTGGACGCAGCTTTTTCATTGGCGATTTTATCAATCTGTCGGCGTTAAACTGGCTCAGACAGGATGCGGTTATTTTGGGAATTGGCCTTCTGCTTGTGCTTGCAGTGTCCATCGGAAAGGAAAAGAATGTCAATATATTGGCCTTCATCGATCATCAGGTATTGCCGGTCCGATGGCTTATTTATTATATTCTGCTATTTGGAATACTGCTGTTTGGAATGTATGGTTCGCAATATGATGCGGGCCAGTTTTTATATATGCAGTTTTAGAGAAGCTTGGGAAGGAGCTTAAGTATGCGGTTTATTGAAAATATAGGGGGTAAATTACAATCCCTTGAAGAATGGTTACAAATAGTAAATCAATTTAAATCCCTCCATCATAGGTGTGAGACAAACTGCTACATTCCGCTGCCTCAGATGGAGGAGTATATAAAGGAAGGCCGCCTAAGCTATAAAATTTTGTCAGATACCTCTCTCTGGCTATTTGAGCTGGAACGAGATTATTATCTTGGATATTATTATGTTCCAAAAGAGGAAAGTCTGTTTATTCAGACGCAGGATTTGGATGTCGTTGTTTACCTGATTGGAAATGAAAGGAAATATGCTAAAGAGCGGGAGGAAGAGCTTGTAAGGCTTGGCTGTGAGAGATATCGTAGAAATCTGGAATATATGCTTACTCTGGAGAAGATACCAGAGCTTCAGAAAATGGATAAAAGATGTCAGCGCCTTATGGAAAAGATGGGCTTTCGATATGCGAAGTTTCATAGAGAAGACTATGAATCCGTCTATACGTTATGGAGAGAACGAATTGATCGCTATTCTGTGAAGGATATACTGCCAAGCAGGCTTTATAGAGCGGAGCAGGAGGAAGAATGCCTGATCATCCGGGACAGAGAGGATATGTTGATTGCTGCCTGCATTTTTGAAATAAACGGAACTGCCGGATTTTCCGAAAATGTTGCGACTACTGCGGCCTGCAATGGCATTGGGATGGGCGGAGTCCTGTTTTCCAGAAGCCTTTTAAATATTTTTTCCAGGGGATGTCAGAAGGACTGCATGTGGGTATGGGCGGGAAACGTGGAGTCGAGAAAAATGACAGAACGATTTGCAGAACTGTCAGGCAGATTTTCACAACAGCTGTTGCTTAAAAGCCGTCCAATATAGGTCCTGGGTTTGGCGTTTATGGAGTTTAGACAGCCTGTAAAAAGAAAAGGGAGGGAAAATAAGTTGCAGTCAAATGTACTTGAATGGCTTGAGTATACTGCGAAATATATGCCGGAAAAGACAGCGCTTGTGGATGAACAGGAACTGCTTACATTTCGGGAATATCACGATAAGAGTATAGGGATCGCAGAAGAAATTTTAAGAAGTGGTTATGGACCCAAGAAGCCGGTTGTGGTGTACATAGAAAAAAGTGTAAAGGTTCTTGTATCCTTTATGGGGATTGCGTACAGCGGAAATTTTTATTCTCCTATTGATACGGAAATGCCGGCAACAAGAGTCAATAAAATACTGGAGGTACTGAAACCAGAGCTTGTCATCACAACAAAGGTATTGGCAGATGAATTTAAAGCCTTTGCTTACCAGGGCAGATTCCTTTTCTATGAAGAGATAGAAGAAAGGGAGGAATCTGAAAAAGTCCAAAATGCAGTGGATTCGATCATCGATACGGATTTGCTCTATGTACTTTTTACCTCTGGTTCCACCGGGGTGCCAAAAGGGGTCTGTATCACCCATGGGAGTGTGATTGATTACATTGACTGGGTTACGAAAACCTTTGAGATTACGGAGAAGGATGTCCTTGGCAATCAGGCGCCTTTCTATTTTGATAATTCGATTCTGGATATTTATTCTACCATGAAAACAGGGGCGGCTCTCTATATCATCCCTCAGAAGCTGTTTTCTCAGCCAGTGCCGCTTTTGGAATACCTAAAAGAGCATGGTGTAAATACGATTTTTTGGGTTCCGTCTGCATTGATTGTGGTTTCAAAGTTGCGGGCCTTAAAAAATGTCGATACGAAAGGTATCTTAAGGAGAGTGCTGTTTTGCGGGGAGGTTATGCCGAATAAGCAGCTGAATATCTGGAGAAAATTTCTTCCCGATGCCGTATTCGCAAATCTGTATGGGCCAACGGAGATCACAGACGCCTGTACCTGCTATATTGTAGACAGAGCGTTTGGGGATGAGGAACCTTTGCCTATCGGATTTCCCATGAGGAATACGGATATTATGGTACTAGATGATGAGGATCACCTGGTAACAGAACCGGAGATTGTTGGTGAATTATGTGTGCGGGGAACGGGCCTTGCAAGAGGCTATTATCGAAATCCGGAAAAGACACAGGCGGCCTTTGTACAGAATCCGCTGAACGATGCGTATGAAGAGAAAATATATCGTACAGGAGATCTGGTGAAATACAATGAACGGCATGAGCTGATTTACCTTTCCAGAAAGGATTTTCAAATCAAGCATATGGGACATCGGATTGAGCTGGGAGAAATCGAGACAGCCGTGTCGTCCTTACCGGGAATTTCTTTATGCTGTTGTCTTTATGATGAGCGGCATAGCAGGATTGTATTATTTATTGATCAGGAAAGGAAAAAGGATGAGATAAACGGGCAGCTAAAAACAATGATTCCGGAGTACATGCTGCCGGGGAAGGTGATTGTAAAGGAAGAGATGCCAATCAATGCAAACGGAAAAATAGATCGGGTGAGACTAAAAGAATTATTATAAAGAGCAGTAAAACAAATTTTTAAATCAAAAGGAGGATTCGGAAATGGAACAGAAGATATTAGAGTTATTACAGGAAATCGATGAAGGCATTTTGTCATTTGAGGGAGAGAATTTATTTGAAGCAGGACTTTTGGATTCCTTTCTGGTGATTGATCTGGTTGGTGAGCTGGAGGATACCTTTGATCTGGAAATTGATGCAAGATATATCCTGGAGGAGAATTTCCGGACAAAAGAAAATATTATCGCCTTGATGAAGAAGCTGACAGAGAATCAGAACTGAGCGCTGTAGAGGAGTTTTCCTGGCATGAATGTTTATGAAAACGTGATCGTAATCGGATATGGAAAGATTACAGGTGAGATTATCCGGCTTGTGCACAGATATCAAGAGGAGTATGAATATACCACCATCTATATAGAGCATGAAGCAGAGGTCTTTGGAACAAGCCGGATAATCTGTACGGATTTAGATATTGATTGTTATAAAATAGAGGATAAAAAGGAGCTAACAGCTTATTTCCAAAGCCTGGCAGGAAGATGCCTGATCATCAGTGCAAGCAATAACTATTTGTTTCCAAAGATATTGACGGAGAATCCGCAATACACAATCCTTAATTTTCATAATGCTCTGCTTCCGAAGTTTCCGGGAAGAAATGCGCCAAGCTGGGCGATATTTGAAGGGGAAAGAGAGACAGGGATTACATGGCATTATGTAACGGAGCAGGTGGATGGAGGAGATATAATTGTTCAAAAGAAATGCAGGATAGATCTGGATATTCGTGCATATGAGCTGGCAGAGAAATTGATGCAGCTTGCTTTTGAAGGGTTCTGCGAAAAATTCAGTGAGATTATCGAAGACAGAGTAACAGCTATAAAGCAGCAGGTATCTGAAAATAGAAAAATATACAAATCTACCGACTGTCCTGGAAACGGTACATTTCGTATGGAAGATTCACCAGAATATATCTACCGTCTGCTACGGGCGGTCGATTATGGAAAGTATGGCATTTTTCCACAGGTAACGACCATATATCAGGGGAAGAAAGTTAAGATTGTCCGATACAGCAGGATTCCGAAAGAGAAGATGGAGGAAAAGCAGGGAAGATGGTATTTACCTTTAGATACAGAGTATGTATTGAGTCTATCTTGGATAGATATAAAGGACGATTCTCAAAGGGGGACGATCTGACATAGAATATTTATATATGTTCACACATCACTATTCCGCGAGGCGTTTCCGCACATTTTGTGTGGAAATTCCGAGTTTCTCAGCGCGAAATCGCATCTTTTTGCGATTTCTGTGCCTCGCGAAGCGTGTTACTGGTCACGGAGTGAACAGTAACATTTATATGGGGCAGGGGCGGTCCTCCGTCTCAAAATTCTATTGACAATATATTCTATTATCTGTAAAATAAATACATCAAAACCTTCGGTAATCTCCGAGGCATTTCCAAACAGAAAAAGATAATATACGAAGCAGTTTTATTTTACGTTGTTATTTTTCTTCCTCATTGCTATAATTATAAAGAAAGAGATGCTTCTTATATATTCCAAAATACCTTAGAAAAATGGGGAAAGTTCCCTTATGCCCAAAAATCAAGGACATAATAAGGAAAGGAGAATATATGAGAAGTCGGCAACCAAACACAGAAGAACAGACAAAAGACAAAGTAAAAAACAAAAGAGTAAGAGACAATGGGGCGAAGCTGATATTCGATGATCCCACCCTCTGCGCGCAATTCCTGCGGGGCTACACAGACATTGAGCTACTAAAGGATGTAAAGCCGGAGCATATTGAAGACATTTCCGAACGTTTTTTGCCTATGTGGCAGGAAGGAAGAGATTCGGATTCGGTGAAAAAGATCTGGCTGGGGGAGCAGGCGCTGTATTTAATTGCGATTATTGAGCATCAGTCAGGCGTATGCTATGATATGGCATTTCGCATTCTGCGCTATATTGTAATGGTCTGGACAGACTATGAGGCAGAGCAGGAAAGACTGAATCCAGGAATTACGAAGAAAAAGGGGTTTCGCTATCCGCCTGTCCTTCCTATCATTTATTATGAAGGTACAGAAAGCTGGACCGCAGAGAGAAATTTTAAGAACCGTGTATATTTGAGTGATACCTTAGGGAGGTACATTCCGGATTTTGAATATCTTTTGGTGCCGCTTAGGGCCTATTCCAATCAGGCGCTTTTGGATAAGAAGGATGAGCTGTCACTGATTATGCTGATCAATAAGCTGCAAAGCTCGGCAGAGTTCAAAAATCTCAAGGATCTTCCGGCAGAATACCTGGAGCATTTTGAGAACAATACGCCGGATTATCTGCTAAAATTGATCAGCAAGATCATATCCGTCCTGCTGTACCGCCTCAATGTGCCTCGAAAAGAAGTGGAAGACTTTACAGATATGATAGAACGGAGGGAATTCGATATGTTGTTTGACAGCTTTGAGGCATACGACGTGCAGGAGACCAGACGAATCAGCAGGGAGGAAGGCAAGATAGAGGGTAAAGCAGAATCTATTGTAAACCTCCTGGAGGACCTTGCCCCAATTCCCGGGAAGCTTCGGGATCATATTTATCAGACAACCGATTTGGAGCTTCTGAAAGCCTGGCTTAGGCTGGCGGCAAAGGCAGAGAGCATCGAGGAATTCCGCCAAAAAGCAGGAATCTGACGGTGGGATGCGCTTAGATATCCCTAAAACAGCATCCCTCACCCACTTGACATGTCCCCCCAGATGTTTATAATAAATGCGAGAGACAAACCACAGAATATGAGGAGATTATGATGAGCAGGGAAGAGGAAATGAAGCGTTCCCTGGAAAAGGCGGAGGTCCTGATTGAGGCCTTACCCTATATCCAGAGATTCAACCGAAAAATAATTGTAGTCAAATACGGCGGAAGCGCTATGATTGATGAGGAGCTGAAGCGCAACGTCATCAAGGATGTAACACTCCTAAAGCTGGTAGGCTTTAAGCCTATCATCGTCCACGGCGGAGGTAAGGAGATCAGCCGCTGGGTGGGAAAGGTTGGCATGGAGCCGCAGTTTATCAACGGACTTCGTGTCACGGATGCGGATACCATGGAGATCGCAGAGATGGTTCTGGGCAAGGTGGGAAAGAGTCTGGTGCAGATGGTGCAGGAGTTGGGAGTCAAAGCAGTGAGCATCAGCGGCAAGGACGGAGGCCTTCTGAAGGTGGAGAAAAAATACTCGGAGGGCGAGGATATCGGCTTCGTAGGAGAGATTACAGAGGTAAACCCCAAGATCCTCTATGATCTGTTGGAAAAGGACTTCCTCCCCATTGTGTGCCCTGTAGGCATGGACAAGGACTACCAGACCTACAATATCAATGCGGACGATGCGGCTTGTGCCATTGCAAGGGCGGTGCATGCGGAAAAGCTGGCGTTTCTCACGGACATTGAGGGCGTCTATCGGGATCCGAAGGACCCCGCCACGCTGATTTCGGAGCTCCATGTAAAGGAGGCCCGCAGGCTCATTGAGGGCGGCACCATCGGCGGAGGCATGCTGCCGAAGCTGAACAACTGCATTGATGCTATTGAAAACGGGGTGTCCAGGGTACATATTTTGGACGGACGGATTGCCCACTGCCTGCTGTTGGAGATTTTCACCAACAAGGGAATCGGCACGGCTATGCTAAGCGAAGGAGAGCACAATTATTATGACGGAGAATAAAGAGACAATCATCGAGCGGGCCGAAGGCGCGGTCCTTCACACCTACAACCGCTACCCATTGGTGCTTGAAAAAGGGGAGGGCGTTTACCTCTATGACACAGAGGGAAAGCAGTATCTGGACTTTGCGGCCGGCATTGCTGTGCAGGCGCTTGGGTACCATTATCCGGGCTATGATGAGGCTTTGAAGGCGCAGATAGATAAGCTGTTACATACCTCCAATTTGTTTTACAATGTTCCGGCCATGGAGGCGGCGGAGAAGCTTGTGAAGGCCAGCGGCATGAGCAAGGTCTTTTTCACCAACAGCGGTACCGAGGCCATTGAAGGAGCTCTTAAGACAGCCCGCAAATACGCCTGGCTGAAGGATAAGAGAGAGGATCACGAGATCATTGCCATGAAGCATTCCTTCCATGGCAGAAGCATGGGCGCTCTGTCCGTCACCGGAAATGAGGCCTATCAGGCCCCCTTTCGCCCTCTGGTAGGGGGCATTCGCTTTGCAGAGTACAATAACCTGGAGAGCGTGCGGGCTCAGATCACAGAGAAAACCTGCGGCATTATTCTGGAGACCATTCAGGGTGAGGGCGGCATTTATCCGGCTACGGAGGAGTTTTTAAAGGGCGTGAAGGCTCTCTGTGAGGAGCATGATCTTCTGCTGATTCTGGATGAGATTCAGTGCGGCATGGGACGGGCGGGCCATATGTTTGCCTGGCAGGAATACGGCGTAAAGCCCAATGTGATGACCTGCGCCAAGGCCCTTGGCTGCGGAGTCCCCGTGGGCGCCTTTGTGCTGGATGAGAAGGCGGCAGCGGCTTCCCTGGCGCCCGGGGATCACGGGACTACCTACGGTGGCAATCCCTTCGCCTGTGCGGCGGTGAGCGCGGTCTTTGATCTTTTTGCAGAAAACGGGATTGTGGATCATGTGCGGGAGGTAGGGGACTATCTCTCCGGGAAGCTTGATGAGCTGGTAAGGCAGTATGATTTTATTGCGGAGCGCAGAGGAAGGGGTCTCATGCAGGGGCTGGCGTTTCAGGGTAGACCTGTGGGGGAAATTGTGGTAAAATCACAGGAAATGGGTCTTTTGGTCATTACGGCCGGGAACAATGTTCTGCGTCTTGTTCCGCCGCTTATCATTGAAAAGAAGCATGTGGACGAGATGCTTGACAAGCTTACGCGCGCACTTTTTTGAGAAAAGGAATGCTTTATGAGACAGAAACTATATCGAAGAGCCTTTGCCATTTTCTGTGTGATTCTGGTGTTCTCCCAGATGTCGCAGGTGGCGGCTAACTATCACCGGGAACAGCAGAGAATGATGGAGGAGGAGCTTGCGAAGGAGAAGTCAAAGCTTACCCTCTGGTATACGGATGACAAGCTGAACGCTTATCTGGTGGAAGCGGCAGGAGAATTTGAAAAGCAGCATCAGGTAGAAATCACCCTGCAGCTGGTTACGGCGGTGGATTACATTGAACATATTAATACGGCCAGTATCTCCGATCTGGGCGGGCCGGATTTATTTGTGACCTCCAGTGAGCTTCTGGAAAAGGCGCGGCTTTCGGGTCTTGCGGTGGAGAATGACAGCTTTACCCAGAAGGAGCTGGAAGAATCCTTTCCCCAGAAGGCCCTGGACGCCGCAACCTGCGGGGGAAAGCTGATGGCCTATCCTTTTTATTTTGAGACCTGCTTCCTCCTTTACAATAAGGGATATACGGATAAAGCGCCTGAGACCATTGACGAGATTCTGACTTATGCGGATAATTTTGAGGGGAGCTCCGCCACGGAGAGGGTGGAGAGCATTTTCAAATGGAATGTGGCGGACATTTTCTTTAATTTCTTTTTTGTGGCAAATTATGTGAACCTTGGAGGGCCTACGGGAGACAACAAGGCGGAGGTTCAGCTGTCGGCGGAGGAGATTATCCAATGTCTGGAGTACTATCAGAGCCTCAACGCCTTCTTTGCCATTGATGCGGACGAGGTCACCACAGACGATGTGCTTCAGGAGTTTATTGACGGAAAGATTGTCTATACCATTGCGAAAACCGATGCCATCGCCAGACTGGATGCGGCTATTGCCGAGGGGCTGGTGTATCAGGTTCCTGCGGAGGAGACGGAAGGCGAAGGGGAGGCAGAAGGAGAGAGCACAGAGGAGACTGCGTCTGAGGAGGTACAGCCGGAGGAACAGCCTGCAGACAACGGGTATTTTTACGGGATCGCACAGGTGCCGGATTTGACGGAGGAGCTTCACACCAAGGGGCTTTCCGTGACCAATTCCGTGGCTGTCAATGCCTACTCCAGAGAGCGGGAGCTGGCAAAGGAATTTGCAAGATATCTCACTTACGATAAGGTGGACAGTCTGTATTCCATGGCAAATAAGATGCCGGTTAAGATAGGAGTCGGCTATGCCAACGACGAGATGCAGCTTTTGATTGCGCAGTACGAGGATTCCGTGGAGGTTCCGAAGATCACGGATCTGTCGAATTATTGGATTGAGATGGAGATTGTCTTTTCTAATATCTGGCGGGGGAATGATGTGCGCACCGAGATTGAGGCTGTGAATCAGGCCGTACAGGCCCAGCTTCAGACACAGGAATAGGCAGGAACCAACAAGGATTTATGCTGGGAAATAAAATCCAGTCATAGAGAAAGCCGGTATGATTCGCATGAAATTGCGTCAGCGGGTTATACTACTACGAAAGATGGGGCGGCTGCAGAGGAAGCAGCCGGCCTCAGGGAACTCTTTTAAGGAGGCTTTGCTATGATTGGAATTTTTATTGCCCTGATTTCCGGGGCTCTGATGAGCATTCAGGGTGTATTTAACACGGCGGTGACGAAAAGCAGCAGCATGTGGGCGTCCGCAAGCTGGGTGCAGTTCTCCGCCCTTTTCACCTGCCTGGCCGTTTGGCTTTTTCGGGAGCGGGAGAACCTGATGAATGTCTTCCAGGTGAGCCCAAAATACATGCTTTTGGGAGGTGTCATCGGCGCCTTTATTACCTTTACGGTGATTCAGAGCATGAACAGCCTCGGGCCTGCCAAAGCCGTGATGCTGATTGTGATCTCTCAGCTGATTGTGGCCTATCTGATTGAGCTCTTCGGTCTGTTTGGGGTAGAGCGGGCAGCACTCGAGTGGCGCAAAATTCTGGGGATGGTGATTGCCATTGTAGGGGTGGTGCTGTTTAAATGGGAGTAGGGCTTGCACGTCCTTGAAAAAAAGGTTGTAATCATCCGGAAAATCAGCTACACTAAGAGTGTCTGCATCAGAGGGGACCGGATCCGCAGGGAAAGGATTCGGGAAATGATGAAGGTGATAAACAAAAGTCTGTTAAGTCTGACGCTCCTTCTGCTTTTGACTCTTGCTGCCTGTAAAAAGCAGGATCTGTTGTACGACAGCGAAGAGCCGGGGGAGGAGCTTCCAAGTACCAATGAGAGAGAAGCCGAGCCTGGCAGGGAGGCAGGGGTAGAAGAAGCGCCGGCCAGGATCTGCGTTTATGTCTGCGGACAGGTGGCAAATCCAGGGGTCTACGTTCTGGCGGCAGAGGCCAGAATCGGAGAGGCCGTGGAGGCGGCCGGCGGTATGACACCGGAGGCGGCGGACACCTGGCTGAATCTGGCGGAGCATATGACAGACGGACAAAAGATAGAGGTGCCCTCCAGGGAGGAGGCACAAAAGCTTGAGGAACAGGCTGACGAGCAGAAGAGCAGCCTGGTGAATCTGAATACGGCTACGGTGCAGGAGCTTACGACCCTTCGGGGAATCGGGGAGTCCAAGGCAGAGGATATCCTGAACTACCGGGAGCAGCATGGCGGATTTGGGACCATTGAGGAGCTGATGCAGATTCCGGGAATCAAGGAGCGGGTTTTTGAGAAGATCAAGGATCAGATAACAGTGTGAAAGAGGCGGGAAAATGGCAAAAAAGGTATTGGTAGTTGACGACGAGAAGCTGATTGTAAAGGGACTGCGTTTTAGTCTGGAGCAGGACGGAATGGAAGTGGACTGCGCCTATGACGGAGAGGAAGCCTTAGAGTACGCGAAGAGTAAGGAATACGATATTGTCCTTCTGGATGTGATGCTGCCCAAGATGGACGGCTTTGAGGTCTGCCAGCAGATCCGTGAATTTTCCAATATGCCCATTGTCATGCTGACTGCCAAGGGAGATGATATGGATAAGATTCTGGGCCTGGAGTACGGAGCCGACGACTATATCACCAAGCCCTTTAATATTCTGGAGATCAAGGCCCGCATCAAGGCCATTATGCGCAGAACCGGCCGGCCGGAGAAGGGGAGCAAGGGAAAGCTTGTGGAGGCTTCGGAGCTTAAGATGGATCTGGAGAGCCGCCGCCTGTTTATTGCCGGAAAGGAGATCAATCTCACGGCAAAGGAGTTTGATCTGCTGGAGCTGATGGCCTTAAATCCCGGCAAGGTCTATGGACGGGAGAGCCTCCTGAATACGGTGTGGGGCTATGAGTATCCGGGAGACGTGCGGACGGTGGACGTGCATATCCGGCGCCTCCGGGAGAAGATTGAGACAAATCCAAGTGAACCCAAGTATGTTCACACAAAGTGGGGAGTGGGCTATTATTTCCAGGCATAGAGTCATTATTACATATTTAAAAAGCTTGAAATTCCGGATTCTTCTGGTCCTTTTGGCGGCAGGCTGGCTTCCCATGCTGATTGTGGCGAGCGGAATTCTGGACAGCTACAAGGAGCGGGCCATTCACGTGCGGGGGACCGATGTCCAGAACCAGTGCCGGATTCTGTCCAATCAGCTCTTAAGCTACAATTATCTGAAGGATCCCTCTTCCGAGCTTATCGGAGGGGAGCTGGCGCAGCTCTCCAACCTCTATGACGGGCGGATTATTATCATTGATGAGAATTTTAAGGTGATAAGGGATACCTACGGGCTCATAGAGGGGAAGCTAGTGGTTTCCGAGGAGGTCATCCGCTGTTTTCAGGGGGAGACCACCAATCAGCTTTCCACCAAGCGCTACATTGAGATGACAATCCCCATTCAAGAGGCTGATTCCCAGAAGATTCTGGGAGTCCTGCTGGTGAGTGTGTCTACGGACAGTATTTTTGACAACTTGGAAATTCTTTCCAGAAACGGCCGGATATTCATTCTGATCTGCGGCGTTCTGGTTCTGACCTGTGCCATTTTGATTTCCTATTTTCTGGACAGGCCCTGGAAGCGGATGATTTATGCCCTTCAGGAGATTGCGGAGGGGCATTCCACAGAGGACTTGAAGGTGAAATCCTACACGGAGACGGAACAGATTTCCCGGGAATTCAATAAGATTGTGAACCAGATGCGTGTGCTGGACGAATCCCGCCAGGAATTTGTGTCCAATGTGTCCCATGAGCTGAAGACCCCGCTGACCTCTATGAAGGTGTTAGCGGATTCCCTTCTGGTTCAGGAGAATGCGCCGGTGGAGCTCTATCAGGAGTTTATGAGTGATATCGCGGAGGAGATTGAGCGGGAAAATAAGATTATCACGGATCTTCTGTCTCTGGTTAAGATGGACAAGAAGGCGGCCAATCTCAACATTGAGCCGGTGGATATGAACGATCTTCTGGAGCTGATCTTAAAGCGGCTGCGGCCCATTGCCAGCCGGAAAAATATTGAGATGGTGCTGGAGAGCTTCCGACCGGTGACGGCAGAGGTGGATGCAGGGCGGCTGACTCTGGCCTTTACCAATCTCATTGAAAATGCGGTGAAATATAACAAGGAAAACGGCTGGGTTCACGTATCTTTGGACGCAGATCATAAGTTTTTCTATGTGAAAGTGATGGACTCGGGTATGGGGATTCCGGAGGAGTCGCTGGATTATATTTTTGAACGCTTTTACCGGGTGGATAAGTCCCATTCCAATGAGATTGACGGCACAGGGCTTGGCCTTGCCATTACCAGAAGCGCGATTCTGGTGCACAAGGGCGCTGTCAAGGTGACCAGTAAGGTGGGAGAAGGGACGACCTTTTCCGTGCGGATCCCGCTGAATTATATTGCATAGGCGGCCGTGGGTGTCTTTGGCGGCCGGCAGCCTTGGAGGGAATCGATGAGGAGAAACAGACGGATTTTCTTCCTGCTTTTGGCTCTTATGCTTTTTATAGCCCTGGGAGGCTGTAAGAGGCAGAAAAGTGGGCCGAAGGAGCCGGAGGGATATCAGATTTATTATATCAATAAGGAAGAGACGGCTGTGGTGCGAAAGCCCTATGAGCCAAAGGGGCAGACCACAGAGGAGCTTTTGAAGGAATTCCTGCAAAGGCTTCGGGAAAATCCGGCAGACGGGGAAGAAAAGCCTGCCATTCCGGACAACGTGTTTCTATTGAGCTATACGCTGGATAAGGGACAGCTGTCCCTGTCCTTTGATCAGCTCTATCTGGAAATGACGAAGCCCTATGAGATTCTCTGCCGCTCTGCCATTGTGCGGACGCTGTGTCAGATACCGGAGGTGGAGAATGTGTCCTTTCTGATTGGTGATACGGCTCTCATGGACTCCAATGAGACCCCGATTGGTCCCCTGAATGAGGAGAGCTTTGTGGAAAATGCAGGCAATGAGATCAACACGTATACCAAGGCAACCCTGCAGCTTTACTTTGCCAATGAGACCGGCGACCAGCTGGTTGGAGAGCGGGTGGAGGTTCATTACAGCAGCAATATGTCGGTGGAAAAGCTGGTGGTGGAGCAGCTCATCAAGGGGCCTATCACCAAGGAGGCATATCCGGCCATTCCTCCGGAGACAAAGATTGTCAGTGTGTCCACCAAGGATGGGATCTGCTATGTAAATCTGGATAAGGGCTTTTTGGAGCAGGGCTATGACGTCCTGGAAGTGATTCCGGTGTATTCCATTGTAAATTCCCTGACAGAGCTTCCGGGAATCAGCAAGGTGCAGATCCTGATCAACGGCGAGACGAATCTCACCTATCAGGAGAGCATTCGCTTTGAAACCATATTTGAGCGCAATCTGGATTTGATTGAAAATAGCAATTAAGGAAATCGAAAGCATGATAAAAAAACGGCCTTTGTGCATGGCTGCTCTGGCCGTGACGGCTCTGCTTTTGCTTCTGCCGCCCGGGATTTGGATGAGGAAATCCTCCCGGGCAGGCACAAGCCCTCCCAAGGGGCTTACAGGGGAGATTATACGGATTGCTCCCCGGGCAGAGGGACAGACAGTCTATGTAAAGCATTCTTACCTTTCGGACAAAGGAATTCTTCTAATCTACTTCGATGCCGAGCAGGCTTTTTCTATCGGCAATACCATACGAATCGAACCACCCTATCGTATCTGGGAACCGGAGGCGCCCTCCAACCCGGGACAGTTTGACAGCCGGCTCTATTATCAGACCCAGCATATCACCCATTTGGGAAGCGCAAAGCATGCGTCTCTTTTAGACGGGCATATATTTTGGCCCGGGGAGCTTCTGCGCCGTTTGCAGGAAAATCTCGCTACACGGTGTACCCTGCTCTTTGGGGAGAAACAAGGCGGCGTTCTTAGGGCCATGCTGCTGGGGGATAAGACAGAGCTTGGGGATGAGACAAAAGATATTTATCAGAAGAGCGGAATGTCCCATCTGCTGGCCATCTCGGGGCTGCATATCTCGATTGTGGGCATGAGCCTTTATCGGCTTATGCGAAAACGGGGATGCTCCTACGGGCTTTCCGGAGGCGTAGGCTTAAGCTTGGTGATTTTATACGGGGCTATGACGGGGATGAGTATCTCCACGGCCCGGGCAGTGATCATGTTCGCCTTGGCTGTGGGAGCAGATCTTCTGGGACGCAGCTATGATATGCTGACGGCTCTGGCAGCTGCGGCTTTGCTTCTTCTGGCAGGACAGCCTCTCTATGTCCGAAGCGCCTCCTTTCTCCTTTCCTTTGGAGCGGTCATGGGAGTGGGAGTCCTCTATCCGGTCCTCCGGCAATGCTGGCAGCAGGGAGAGTCCGCCTCGGACGGACCTGCTCCTGGCGGGATTTTTTTCCCAATCAGGAAAAGACTTTTGGAGGCCTTTTTGCTCAGCTTTTCCATTTGGCTTATGACCCTTCCTTTGATTCAGTGGTTCTACTACGAATTTCCCCTTTATTCCATATTTCTAAATCTTTTGGTTATTCCCCTGATGGGAGCGCTGATGCTCTGTGGCATCGGGGCCCTTGGGGTGAGTATGTTCTCGTTTTCGGCGGCAAGGCCCCTGGCTTTGGCGTGCCGGTTGATTCTGCAGATTTATGAGAGCCTGGGAGCCGGAACATTAAGGCTTCCCTGGTCGGTACTCATCTGCGGAAAGCCAAAGCTCTGGCAGGTGCTTTTGTACTATGGAGGAATCTGCGGTTTTGTTCTGTGGCAGACAAGGGTCAGGGAGCAGGAGAAGTGGCAGCTTTGCCTCACAGCGGCCAGGGGGGAGGAAGAGAGAGAAGGGGAAGAGAAAAGAGGGCAAAAGACAGGAAGATACCCGAGGAGGAAAAGGAGTGTGGCTTTGATCCTGGCGCTGCTTGTCTGTCTGCAGCTTCGTTTTACCGGAGGCTTTTCCTTTACTATGCTGGATGTGGGACAGGGAGACGGATTGTTTCTTAGAACCAGGGACGGGATGACCTGCCTCATTGACGGGGGCAGCAGTGACGTGAAGGAGGTAGGGCGTTACCGGATTCTTCCTTTTCTCAAGGAACGGGGAGTGGGGAGAGTGGATTATGTGCTTGTGACTCACACGGACGGGGATCACATTTCCGGCATTGGCGAGCTCCTTGAGCAGGCGGGAGAGCCGGGAGGGATAAAAGTAAGGACGCTGCTTCTTTCCGGGCAGTCGGCTCAGGAGGAGGCAGGCGTGAAACTTTGGAGGCTGGCAGAGAGGGCGGGAACCCAGGTGAAGCTTATAAAGGCGGGAACCCTTCTTAAGGATAAGCGTGTGCAGCTTTGCTGTCTGCATCCGGCACAAGAGACCTCCTATGGGGATAAGAATGCAGGCTCTCTTGTGCTTCGATTGACCTACGGAAGCTTTTCCATGCTGCTGACGGGAGATTTGGAGGAGACCGGGGAGAGGGAAATTTTGGAAAGTTCGGAGGAGCTTGGCAGTGACATTCTAAAGGCCGGCCATCACGGATCCCGGTTTTCCACTACAGAGGAGTGGCTTCAAAGGGTGCAGCCGGCCCTAACGCTGATTTCCTGCGGGCAAGACAATTCCTATGGCCATCCCCATGAGGAGACGCTGGAGCGTCTTCGGGAGGCAGGAAGCAGAGTCCTTCTGACCACTGAGCAGGGAGCGATCACCGTTCGGAGTGACGGGAGGAGCTTTTGGGTGGAAGGGTTTCGAACGAACTAAGGATGGTAAGAAGCGCTACCCTTGACTATATTTCAGGATCAGGAGCTCCACGCTTAACACATCATTCATCCGCCCGGTCTTTACGGTTTCCTCTGCCTCCACGCAGTCTTTTACGGCGGCCTTGAGTTGTTCTGCGGAAAAGCTGCGGGACTGGCTCATACAGCGTCCGGCCACAAAGGGAGCCATCTGAGCTTTGGAGGCAATGGCTCCTTTATCAAGACCCTTTGCCATGAGGCTTTTGACCAGAAGCAGCTGCTGGAACTGGCGGGCAATGAGAAAGAGAATCCGCATGGGCGGCTCCTTTAAGGCTAACAGATCGTAATAAAGATCAAGGGCCTGCTTCTGCTTTTTCTCAGCAATGGCGCGGATCATATCAAAAATCCGGTTGCTGATTAAGACGGTACAGATCTCCTCCACATCCTGGGGAGTGATGGCCTCTTGTCCGTAGGTGTAGGAAAGAAGCTTTTCCAGCTCCCGGGAAATATGCTCCATGTCAGTGCCTGTCCGCTCTAAAAAGAGGGCAAGGGCCTGCCTGGAAATCTGACGCCCCTCTCTTTTTAAAATGCCCAGAATCCATTTGGTGAGGGTAGCCTCGTCCTGGGTCTGAAATTCCACCACCCGGCCCTGATTCTTTACAGCCTTATAAAGACGGCTTCGCTTGTCCGTTTCCGTCTCTACAAAGATGAGACAGGCCGTATCAGGCATGGTGGGCAGATAATTGGCCAGCAGATCGCATTTTCCCTTGAAAAAGCCGCTGTCTTCCACCAGAATTACCCGGCGGGAGGCAAAAAAGGGGAGGGTTTCCGCCAGATCAATGAGCTCCTCCGGCCGGGTACCCTTTCCCTGAAAGCGGGAAACATTCATGGTATCCTGGGGGTCGGCAAGAGCGCTCATGAGGCGGTTGCGGTATTGGGTGCGCAGATAAGCCTCCTCCCCACAGAGAAGGTAGGAGGTCTTAAAGGCTCCGTTTTTGATATCCTCGGCAAGCATTTTCATGGCAGCGCCTCCTTGCTTCCTTTTGGTGACTGTGTGTAATCAATCGAGCAGGGCGTTGTCCCTGCTCGCCGCGCCGAGCACCCGTCAGCTTCGGCTGACATTTTCCTCCGGGTGCCCGTGTGCATAAAAAAGGATGCCCAACTGACGGTATTGGGCATCCTTTTTTGTTCTCTGATTTATGCGATGCTGTTTACAGCCTTGGTTAAACGAGAGATCTTTCTGGAAGTCGTATTCTTGTGATACACTCCCTTTGAAGTTGCCTTGCTCATGGTTGCGATGGCAGCCTTAAGATTTGCCTTTGCAGCCTCTACATCCTTTGCAGCAATGGCAGCATCCACCTTCTTGATGGCGGTCTTCACCTCAGACTTAATGGCCTTGTTTCTTGCGGCTCTTGTCTCGGCTACTAAAATTCTTTTCTTTGCAGACTTGATATTAGCCAACCCGTACACCTCCAAATTATTGATTTCATCTTTATCTTACATTTATCTGTACATGCTCTGTGAAAGCCGGACACGGACGTCTTACCAAAACATGTCACTGTTTGGCTCATCCAAACATACTCATTTATTTTATGTCAGGAATGGCATTCTGTCAATACATATTTCCCAAAAATAATGGAAAAATAGTAAAAACAGCAAGGGTTCGCGCACTGCGGAACTGGAATCAGCAGGCATCTGAACAGTGCCAGAAGAATTTACGGGCACATGCATTTGTGACCGGAAATACTTCTATATAAAGGGTACCGGAAGAGGTCTGCGGAACTAGAATAGGAGAACGAGGAATGGAGCGATTTCAGATACGAACGGATTTGGCTTTGGAGGCCAGAGAGAGCTTTGAGGAGGACGGCGTAGAGATTCGCGGGGTAGCCATTGAGGAGACCTACGACGAGGAGCGGGATATCCGCATCACAAGAGTATGCATTGAGACGGAAAACGGCGCCCGGGCCATGGGGAAGCCGGTGGGCACCTACCTGACCCTGGAGGCGCCCAGGCTTTCGGATCCGGATGAGGGATATCACAGGGAGGTATCAAGGAAGCTGGCGGAGGAGCTAAAAAGTCTTCTGGGTACAGAGGAGGAGAAATCGGTGCTTGTGGTGGGGCTTGGAAATCGGGAGGTGACTCCGGACGCCCTGGGACCGGAGGCGGTGAATCACTTACTGATCACCCGTCATGTGGTGCGGGAGTACGGAAAAGCCGCACTCGGAAAGGAGAAGGTGCACCTGGTAAGCGGAATCGTTCCCGGGGTCATGGCCCAGACGGGGATGGAAACCTTTGAGATCATCAAGGGAATCATAGATGAAACCCAGCCGGATGTGGTGGTAGCTATCGATGCTCTGGCGGCCAGGAGCACTAAGCGTCTGAATCGGACCATACAGCTTTCAGACGCGGGCATTCATCCGGGCTCTGGCGTGGGAAATCATCGAAACAGTCTGACAAAGGAGAGCTTAGGCGTGCCCATTGTGGCCATCGGAGTTCCCACGGTGGTGGATGCGGCTACCATTATTTATGATGCCACAGGAGATCGAAATGCCATTTCTCCCAATCTGAACGGAATGTTTGTGACGCCTAAGGATATTGACGAGACCATAAGGCGGTTAAGCTACACCATTTCCGAGGCTCTTAATATTGCTCTTGCATAAGGCCGTCTCTCTTGGAATATAATAAAGAGAATATGGAGTGATGGGAAATGAGCCGTCTGCACAGGATACTGAATGGGATTGTTTGGGGAATCATTGGAATACTGGGAATCTATATTCTTGGATATGGGGTGAAGGGGCAGTCTTTTGCAAAGGCTGCCTATGCTTGTGTGCGGGTGCTTCGCAATGGAGAGGGAAGCCTTACACGAGCGGCAGAGAGGGCCCTTTATCCGGGCTTTTCCTTTCTGGCAGGTGACCGGGAGCTGTCCTACAGCTTGGAAGAGTTTGTTCTTCGAAAGGCAGTGGGAATTTTTCCGATGTATTCTTTTCTGGATGAGAAAGAGATTTATGAGACGGAGATTGAGAGTCAGGCAACCTATGACATTCTGGTGGAGGGCGGAGTCCACGATGAAAATGAGATTGACGAGCGTACGGGAGAGGCCTTTGACCTTGCGGAGCGGATGGAGGAGGAGAATCTTAAGGCGTCTTATGAGCAGGAGCAAAAGACGCTCCCACAGCCGGCGCTGGAGGCTGTGGGGGTGGAGTATACCCTGGATCAGCTCTCGGATTTTGATTTTTTGAGAAACAATTTTTATATCGTGGAAAATAATACGGATATCAGCAGTGAGGTGTTAAATGCAGGTCGGCTTTTGGAGAAGGATATGCGGATACAGAATGGAGACGGTGGGCCGCAGATTCTGATTTATCATACCCATTCTCAGGAGGGATTTGTGGATTCTGTGGCCGGAGATAACAGCACTACCATTGTGGGGGTGGGAGATTATCTGGCGGAGCTTCTTACGAATACATATGGCTATCAGGTGATACATAATAAAAATGTTTATGATTTTATTGACGGGAAGCTGGACCGAAACCGGGCCTATGCCCTGGCGGAGGAGGAGGTACAGCAGATTTTGGATGAGAATCCTTCGATTGAGGTTGTTATTGATCTTCACCGGGACGGGGTGAAGGAGGGGACGCATTTGGTGACGGAGGTGAATGGGAAGCCTACGGCTCAGTTTATGTTTTTTAATGGGTTGAGCTATAGTAAGCGCAATGGGGTGATTGACTATTTGCCGAATCCTTATATTGAGGATAATCTTGCCTTGTCTTTGCAGCTGAAATTGGCTTGTGAGAAGTATTATCCGGGGGTCAGCAGGAAGATTTATCTGAAGAGCCTGCGGTATAATCTGCATCTTAGGCCGAAATCTCTTTTGGTGGAGGCGGGGGCTCAGACGAATACGCTGGAGGAGATGATGAATGCGATGGAGCCGTTGGCGTTTGTGTTGAATGAAGTGCTTAGGGGAGGGATGATAGAGGAGTAAAATAATTTTACATTTTTTCTTGTTTATGCTATACTAGCTTCGATTGGTAGGGGACGGACGCGGACGGCAAGGCTGCCGCGAGATAAGGCAGCCGTCATTTCCATATCCTGTGTTCGGACGGTTCGCGTACATCCTGTCTGCTCTTGTCGGACGAACGGTGTCTGCGTTGGTTATGGGAGGCTTTGGCGTTTGTCCGCCAATATCAGACAGGATGTGCGTGAACAGCCGGACACCGGATATCGGAAATGACGGCTGTCTTATTTCGCGGCAGCCTTGCCTGGGATCTTTGCCGATAGGGGCGGTTGGTATACAAGTTTAGAGGTACGGAGGAGTTTTGATGGCGTCTGTGGAGCAGAGTAGGATACGGAATTTTTCGATTATTGCGCATATTGATCATGGGAAATCGACTTTGGCGGATCGGATTATTGAGATGACGGGGCTTTTGACCAGCCGGGAGATGCAGGCTCAGGTGTTGGACAATATGGAGCTGGAGCGGGAGCGGGGGATTACGATTAAGGCTCAGACGGTGCGCACGGTGTATAAGGCACGAAATGGGGAGGAGTATATTTTTAATTTGATTGATACGCCGGGGCATGTGGATTTTAATTATGAGGTGTCCAGGAGTCTGGCGGCCTGTGACGGGGCGATTTTGGTGGTGGATGCGGCTCAGGGGATTGAGGCGCAGACTTTGGCCAATGTGTATTTGGCTTTGGATCATGATCTGGATGTGCTGCCGGTGATCAATAAGATTGACTTGCCCAGTGCAGAGCCGCAGCGGGTGATTGATGAGATTGAGGATGTGATTGGGATTGAGGCCCAGGATGCTCCGCAGATTTCCGCCAAGACCGGGCAGAATGTGGAGGATGTGCTGGAGGCCATTGTGGAGCGGATTCCGGCGCCCACGGGGGATCCGGAGGCGCCGCTTCAGGCTTTGATTTTTGACTCTCTTTATGATTCTTATAAGGGGGTGATTGTGTTTTGCCGGATTAAGGAAGGGACGGTGAAGCGGGGGACGCCCATTCGGATGATGGCTACAGGGGCTGAGGCGGACGTGGTGGAGGTTGGTTACTTTGGCGCGGGGCAGTTTATTCCCTGTGAGGAGCTGTCTGCGGGGATGGTTGGGTATCTTACGGCCAGCATTAAGAATGTGAAGGATACGCGGGTGGGAGATACGATTACCAATCGGGAGAAGCCCTGCGAGGAGCCGCTGCCGGGATATAAGAAGGTGCTGCCTATGGTGTACTGCGGTATGTATCCGGCGGATGGGGCCAAGTATCCGGATTTGCGGGATGCTTTGGAGAAGCTTAAGCTTAACGACGCTTCGCTGCAGTTTGAACCGGAGACCTCCATTGCATTGGGGTTTGGATTTCGCTGTGGATTTCTGGGGCTTCTTCATTTGGAGATCATTCAGGAGCGGCTGGAGCGGGAGTATGGGCTTGATCTGGTGACGACGGCTCCCGGGGTTATTTATAAGGTCCATCGGACCAATGGGGAGGTTGTTGAGCTTACGAATCCTTCGAATCTTCCGGATCCGGCGGAGATTGAATATATGGAGGAGCCTATGGTCAGCGCGGAGATTATGGTGACCACGGAGTTTATCGGTTCCATTATGGAGCTTTGCCAGGAGCGGCGGGGGATTTATCTGGGGATGGAGTATATGGAGGAAACCCGGGCGCTTCTTAAGTATGAGCTTCCTCTGAATGAGATTATTTATGATTTCTTTGATGCCCTTAAGTCCCGGTCACGGGGGTATGCTTCTTTTGATTATGATATGAAAGGGTATGTGCAGGCGGAGCTGGTGAAGCTGGATATTCTCATTAATAAGGAAGAGGTGGACGCCCTGTCCTTTATTGTTCACAGCAGCACGGCCTATGAGCGGGGACGGAAAATGTGTGAGAAGCTGAAGGAGGAGATTCCGAGGCATCTTTTCGAGATTCCCATTCAGGCGGCGGTGGGCAGCAAGATCATTGCTCGGGAGACGGTGAAGGCCATGCGCAAGGATGTGCTTGCCAAGTGCTATGGCGGAGACATTACCCGGAAGAAGAAGCTTCTGGAAAAGCAGAAGGAAGGAAAGAAGCGCATGCGCCAGATTGGAAATGTGGAGATTCCCCAGAAGGCCTTTATGAGTGTGCTGAAGCTGGATGATAAATAGCGGATTTAAAGCTTCGGGCGAATACGCGGAATGGAGGAAAGGGCAGTGGGGATAAGGGAAGAGAGACAAACGGAGCTTATGCTTTATCTTCATATTCCTTTTTGTGTTCGAAAATGTGCTTACTGTGATTTTTTGTCGGCTCCGGCTGGGGAAGAGGTGCGTGCCTGTTATGTGGAGGCTTTAAAAGAGGAGATCCGGAGGAAACAGGGGATTGGTGAGGGACGGATGGTTACCTCAGTGTTCTTTGGAGGAGGGACTCCGTCGCTTCTTGCGGGAGTGCAGCTGGAGGGAATTCTTGAGGAAGTAAGAGGCTGCTTTTGCCTTAAGGAGGATGGGGAGATTACCGTTGAGTGTAATCCGGGAACCTTAACCCGGGACAAGCTTTTGGCTTATCAGAGAGCGGGCGTAAACCGGTTAAGTCTGGGACTTCAGTCTGCGGATAATGAAGAGCTTGCGCTTCTTGGACGGATTCACACTTATGAGGAATTTCTGGAGGGCTATTCTCTGGCCCGGGAGATGGGCTTTCACAATCTGAATGTGGATCTGATGTCCGCCCTTCCGGGGCAGACCCGGGAGAGCTGGAAGAGTACCCTGCAAAAGGTTCTGTCCCTTGGGCCGGAGCATATTTCGGCCTACAGCCTGATGGTGGAGGAGGGGACGCCCTTCTATGAGCGCTACGGGCCGGGAGGGCAGCTGGAGAAGCTTCTCCCTGACGAGGATGCGGAGCGGCAGATGTATTACGACACCAGGGACATTTTGAAGGCGGTGGGGTATGAGCGGTATGAGATCTCCAACTATGCAAGGCCGGGCTTTGCCTGCCGTCACAATCTGGGCTATTGGGAGAGACGGGATTATCTGGGACTGGGACTGGGGGCGGCTTCCCTTGTGGACGGTGTACGCTTTCGCAATTCCCGGAGTCTTTCCGAATATTTGGCCGGGGATACGAAAGCACAGGAGGCAGAGAGGCTTACCCGTCGGGAGGAGCTGGAGGAGACGATGTTTCTTGGGCTTCGAAAGACAGAAGGGGTGAAGCTTACCGGGGAGCTTCTGGAAGCTTATGAGGATGTGTTTGCAAGGCTTAGGCAGCAGGGACTTTTGCTTTGGGAGGAGGGGTGTGTGCGCCTGACGGATCTTGGGTTTGATGTGAGCAATTATGCGCTGGCGGAGTTTTTGTAGGGATTGCGGAACTGGAAACAGCAATGCCTTGAGAAGCGCCCAGAAGGATTTACAGGCACACGTATCTGTGACTGGAAATTCTTCTCTAAAGTGGGTGCTGAGCAAGGGTTTGCGGAACTGGAATAGAGGATGGATAATGATAAAAGAAGTAATTTTTGATATTGACAACACGCTTTACAGCTATGACAAAGGCCACAAGGAGGGCATGAACGAGCTCTACCGCTACGTGAACGAGCAGTTTCAGGTAGGCCGGGAGGAGTTTCAGGAAATGGTGCAGAGGAGCAATAAGGAAATTGCGGAGCGCCTGGGGAAGGATAATGCGGCCATTCACAGCCGGAGCATCCGTTTTCAGACACTTCTGGAGAACTGGGGAAAGCCCCTGTTTCCTCATGTAAAGACCATGTATCACGCCTACTGGGATACGCTGCTTCGAGAAAGCGGGCCGGAGCCGGGCGCCATTGCCTGTATGGAGGAGCTTAAAAAAATGGGAATCTCCGTGGGGATTGGAACGGATATGACGGCGATGATGCAGTATGAGAAGTTGGAGGCCTTTGGCTTTGCCCCCTTTATTACCCACGTGGTCACCAGCCAGGAGGCCGGAGTGGAAAAGCCACATCCGGATTTTATGGCTCTGTGCGTCCGGAAAGCAGGAGCCCTTCCGGAGGAATGTGTGTTTGTGGGAGATAATTTTAAAAAGGATACCTGCGGAGCCATAGCCTGCGGGATGCATGGAGTCTGGTATAACCCAAAAGGGAAAGCTCTGCCGGAAGGGGCGGACGCCTTTGCCGGAGCATATCGGGAGATTCGCCATTTTGACGAACTTGTGCCCTATATCCGGACCCTTGGTTAAGGAGTAAGAATAAGGAAAAGGGGCTGATGTCTTACTTTATGGCAGCCCCAGAGGAAGGGAATTATGACAGAGGATTTACAGTTTTTGGAGGAGCAGCAGGTATCGCCGAAGCTCATAAGAGAAGTGGAAAAATTTCGGGAGGCCTTTTGGATCCCGGAGGAGGTAAGGAACCGGATTGTTAAGCCGCCCATTCCTTTTTATGGAAAGGAAATCCTGGAGATGGCCATAGCGGCCCTGCTGCAGGGGGAAAATGTTCTCTTAAGCGGGTCCAAGGCTACGGGAAAGAATATTCTGGCGGAAAATTTGGCTTTTGTCTTTCGGCGGCCTTCCTATAATATTTCCTTTCATGTAAACACAGACAGCAGCGCTCTCATCGGTACGGACACCTTTGTAGATAATGAGGTCCGCCTGCGAAAAGGCCCGGTGTATCAGTGTGCCTTAAGCGGAGGCTTCGGCATTTTTGACGAGATCAATATGGCCAAAAACGATGCTGTCTCGGTTCTCCATGCCACTCTGGATTACAGGAGAATCATAGACGTTCCGGGCTACGATAAGATTGAGCTTCATCCGGCCACACGCTTTATCGGAACCATGAATTACGGCTATGCAGGGACCAAGGAGCTCAATGAAGCTTTGGTTTCCCGTTTCCTGGTGATTGATATGCCGCCTCTTACGGAGGAGACGCTTCTGCTGATTTTAAAGAAAAATTTTCCCGATGCCAAGGAGGAGGGCTTAAAGCAGTTTGCCGGCCTGTTCCTGGATCTGCAGTTGAAGGCTCAGAACAGCGAGATTTCCACAAAGCCTATGGATCTTCGGGGAATGATTGGCGCCCTTAAGATTATACGGGAGGGAATCTCTCCCCGGAAGGCCGTTACTATGGGAATTACCAATAAGAGCTTTGATATCTTTGAGAAGGAGATCATCGGAGATATTGTGATGACCCGCATCCCGGAGGAATGGACGGGAGAAGAGGTGTTTCATGGAAGAAGAGCTTGAGTTTGGTCAGTTTGAAATTGAAAATCGTCTCCGCAATCTTTGCTGGACTGTCAGTGGGGATTATCAGCTGAATCTGAAGTTGGATACCTTGTCTTATTCCAAATCCATCTACGTATCCCTTTATGACGCCATCAAGCAGGGAGCTTTTTCCAGATATTTTGACCGGAATGCCTTTGGTCTCTATCTGATGAAAAAGCTTTACTATGGGGCGGAGGAGCAGCCTCTTACCAGTCTGGCCCAGCTCTGTGTGGACAGCGCCGTTTACAAAAAAATCGGCCGGGAGCGTCTGGGCGTTCTGGAGATTCGAAGGAAGGCCTTTGAGGATCTGATGGAGTATGATTTTTCTAGGCTGGTAGCCTCTTTTATCGGTCAGATTCGCCTGTCGGTGATGCAGGAGGCGGTTTTGGGGCCAAGGACCATGCCGGATCGCATTCGCAGGGCTGTGGATATGCTAAGGGAGCTTTGGGAGACCACGGATACCATGGATGTGATTAAGACAGTGGACGCCCTCTATAATTGGTTGGTGGATCCCCATTTTGAGGAGCGGCACGGCTCTCTTGAGACTGTGCTTGCCGTAACCATGGAGGAATTAAGAGAGTTTCGGTGGCAGGATTTTCTGGAGGAGGAGGCTTACGAGGAGGACTTTGACCGCTATCTCTCCCAGGTGACCAACGCGGCCACTCAGCTTCAGGAGCAAGGGGCAAAGGAGGAGGAATTAAGGAGGCTTCGAACGAAACGGGTGCTTATCGATCAGGAGGCGGCAGACAAAATGTACTCCTACATCGAGCTCAATTACGGCCGCTCCTATTTGTCGAAGACGGAGCAGGAACGGGTGAACCGAAGTCTTTGCAGAGGAGCCCACGAGGATTGCAGCCTCTATTTTACGGACGGAATTCTCTCCGGGATGGTGAAGAAGAATTATCAGTCGGAGTATGCCAGGCGGGCCCGGTCCGAGAATCTGAAGGCTTACGGCCACTGTATGCGGGTGTCCAAAAGAAATATTGAGCAGCTTTCGGACACTCTCAGGAGAGCCCTGATTGCCCGCAGTGAGCAGGAGATTTTGCCCTCGGAATACGGCAAGATCGTGCCAACGAAGCTGTGGAAGGTAGGGCGGAGCCGGGATAAAAAGCTTTTTGAGCGGGAGCTTAAGAAGGACAGCTCGGATTTTGCGGTGCATGTGCTGATTGATGCCAGCGGCTCCCAGAAGAGGCGCCAGAGTCTGGTAGCCCTCCAGGGATTTATTATTAGTGAGGCCTTAAGCATCGTGGAGATTCCCCATCAGGTGATGGGCTTTTGCACCTTTTGGGATTACACGGTAATGCAGAGGTATCGGGATTACGATGAGGGCCGGGAGGCGAATCAGCGAATTTTCGAGTTTTATGCCTCCTCCAACAACCGGGACGGTCTGGCAATTCGGGCCGCGGCCGACAGTCTGCTGAAACGTCCGGAGGAGCACAAGGTGCTCATCGTCTTAAGCGACGGGCGGCCCAATGATATTATTGTGAACCGGCCCGGGAGCCGCAATCCCATGCCCTATTCGGGAGATTATGCGGTGCGGGACACTGCGGCAGAGGTGCGGAAAATCCGTGCCATGGATATTTCCGTGCTGGGGGTGTTTGCGGGAGAGGAGCAGGATTTGCAGGCGGAGCGGCGGATCTTTGGCCGGGATTTTGCCTACATCCGGGATATTATGAACTTTTCCAGCGTGGTGGGGCGGTATCTGCGGCGGCAGCTGGATGATGCAGATTAAAGCGGGATACTGCGGAATAGTCCAGCTAAGAAATGTCAAGTATTTTGAAAAATATTTTTTGCTGGACGGTAAAGTCGCAAAGACGCACGAGAGGAACTTTCATGAGTGTTCTTTCGAATAAAAGTTCCTCTCATTACAAGTGCGTCGAAGTGACTTTACCCTTTAGTGTCGTCGCGCAGCGACTTTAAAATGGAACTGGAATAGGAGGGATACTATGAAGAGCTTAGTGAAGAAGAGATGGAAGCTTCTGGCCCTGGGGCTTTTGCTCCTTGGCTTTCTTATGCATCCCTTTGCAGTTCTCACAGAAATCCGAATTGATTTTGCAAAAGCAGATTACAGGGCGGGAAATCACTGGAAGGTGCTTACCTCCTATCGGGATCAGGTGGGCATTGACAGCGTGCGCCGCACCTATGAGCGGCCCGGTGAGGCCAGGGTGGTCTTTTTTGACTGGTCTTACAATAGGGGAAACTATGTAAAACGCATGGATCCCATGGATTACAATTGCGACGATGAGGTGGCGGTGCGCTCCATGACCTTCTACATCAATGGGTTTTACGGCGGCTGCCTGGAGGGGGAGGAGCTGTTGAACGCCTTTATCCCCAACGATCAGGTGCAGATGCATGAGACGGAGGATGGAAGTCTGGGGCTGTATATTGAGGGGGAGGATTCCCAGCTGATCCCCACAGAGACTTTTACGAATTTCTATAGGGCAGTAGCCAGGAGGCTTTCCTGGACCGGAATTTTCTATCTGATTCCTTTTCTGGCTTTGGCGGCCTTTGTTGTTGCATTTTACAGGCGCTATGTCAGGAGACTTTCGGATGCGGGAACCTTTCGTGTTGCCAATGGTGTTCTTTACGGGGTGGGAGTCTGTGCGGTGGGGCTGATTGCCTATGGAGCTCTCGCTGGTTCCCCTGAGATTAATCCCGACGAATCGGAGGGGATTTATTCGGTGCTTTATTACACCACTCACTGGAAAATCCCGGATATGCGCACGCTCCCTCTGGAGGCATTTTCCCAGTTTGGAACGGCGAGGCTTTCGGAGCTGAATCTCTATTATATTCTGGCGGCTCAGATTGCCAGGTTTGTTACTTTGGAGAGCGGAACGAGATTTTTCGGAGTTTTGCTGGCGGCAGGTCTTTTTTATCTGGCCTTTTGGAATTTTAAGAAGAACCGGTATCTTTTGGCAGCTCTCTTTTTGACGCCTCAGGTCTGGTATCTCTATACCTACTGCACCTCGGATGCACTGGATTTTGCAGTAGCCGTGCTGGTCTTGTATCAGCTGGCGAATCCGGAGAGTATGCTTCAGAGGCTTCTTAAAAAGGGAGTGGGGAAGCAGGATATTGGGCGGGTTCTGCTTTTGGGCTTTCTCTTTTCCAACATTTTTATGTCCAAGCAAAATTATTATGTGATTGCCATTTATGCGTTTTCCATGCTTTTGGTGGAGCTTGTGGCGGCGAAGGGGGAGGAGAGGAAGAAGCGGTTCCTGGGCTGTCTGTGGATTGCTCTGGCGGCACTTTTGTTCCTGGGAATTCGGTATATTCCGGAATTTCTTCATTACGGAATCCACAAGCAGCAGGTGATTGTAGAGCTGCAAAATGAGATAGCCATCCCGAAGCTTCGACCGGCGTCCCCGCCGGAGGTCCAGAGCTCGGCCTTTAACCTTCACGGAAAGGGAGTAACCCTTTCGGAACTGCTTTTCCACAGGGGCTTTCATACCATGCTGTTTCGCTCCTTTGTGGGTACATACGGCTGCCTCGCATTCCCGAGTCCCAAGTGGTATGTGGCGGTGATGGGGATCTTGTACATTGTGCTGTATTTGGCAATGTGTCTGTCTATCTGGCGGGAGAAGGGGCAGAGGGAGCGGAAGGTGAAGTTTGCGCTGCTTCATCTGATGGCCTTTATTTCCTGGGTTTTGGTGGTGTACAATGGGTGGTTTATTGATTTTCAGGCTCAGGGGCGCTATATGCTGCCGGTGCTGATTTTTGTGGCCCATGGAGTGGCATTGTGCCCGAATCTTATGGAGTCAAAATGGTTTCAATGTTTGATCTGTGTGACGGCGCTTTTGTCGCTGTATTCCTTTGCCTGGTACTGTATTCCGAATATACAGCCGGTGTAGAGAAGAATCAAGCAGTCCGCCCGACGGTGCCGGGGAATTGTAATAAAATTGAAATAGGAGGTCTATGTAAATGAAAGAATACGAAGTGGTACATGAGATTTTTAATCAGTGCTCGGGAAATCAGATGCGGGATGTGTTTATTGAGGAGGTGGAAATCGGGGATCTGGAGGCCTATGTGACCAGTCGTCATCAGGATAAGGATTTTACCTTTGAGCGGGAGGATCTGGCGGACGGTACGGTGATTTATCACGTGAATACCTCCGGGATTCTTCAGCGGTATACGTTTACGGAGATTTGATAGGAGGAGGGCATAAGCATTGGCTTCCTTACTTTAAGATTACGTTTGATGAGTTATTGATATAGGGTGAATTATAAGCCTGAATTTATTGATAAAGTGTTTGTTGAATATCTATAGAATATAAATATTGATTTTTCTGGAACCTATAAAAAGTATACTTTATGAAAAAGACCGTTGGTTGTCATAAAGTGTACTTTTTTGTGTTTCTTATTTTATATGATATCGTCACAATTGTATCATAACATTAGCTAATTCTGCAAGTTTTTTTCTTCCTTTTTTGTGCTATATTTCTAAATTTTTCCGCTGTTTTTTCGTTCTATAAAAGTACACCTTTTGAGAATCGCATTTTAAATAGACTGTCCCTGACAGGCTTCTCAAAGGAAACTGACAGAAAAGGAATACTTCATGTCATCCGCTACGATTTGTAAAACCGTACACCAGTACAGCAAAGGTCCTGTTCCGGAGGAGGATATGCAAAAGCTCTTGGAGATCGCACAGGATTGCTGCCGGGTCAAAAACTATGTGTATGCGCGTTACGGCGGCATCGCAAGCCTGTCAAAGCTGTATCCCGGCTATACCATCCAAAATGAGATGGCAAGAAGCGGCCTTCGGGAAAGCTGGGGAGTGCCTTCTGTGTATTTCTATCTTGCCATGTTCGACGCCCTGGGGGATATCCGGGCCCAGTGGACCAGAACAAAGGCTCAGGTGCTGAAGCTGGTGAGTCAGAACGAAGGCTTTACGGAGGAAGAAAAGCATTATCTGCGGTTTCTCTTAAAGGTCAGCAATGCCTTTGAACAGGTGCTGAACCAGAAGCCGGTAGAGCTTGTGAAGGGATTGCAGGTACAGTATGAGAAGCTTTCGGGTAACGTAGATACCGGAAAACTTCATCGCTATCTGTGCAGACAGGTGCGAAAGCTTCAGGTAAGACTGCATACGGATCAGGCTTTTGGGTTCTCTGTTTCGGAGCGGGCTTACCGCTACGGAGAGCAGGGCATTTACATTTCCACAAAGAAAAAAAGGAAGCGGATCTTTGTACCGCTTACGGATCACAACCAGTATCAGTCCCAGCTTTATATCAGGCTGAATCCGAAAGAGAGCACCGTAGAGATTCATGTGCCCATCCGGACGGCGGTGCGTAAGCATTCCGATTACACCAACGAAATCGGCGTCGCCTTTGGCATGTATACTATGCTGACAACCGATGCGGGGCACCGCTACGGGGAGGAATTTGGAACATATCAGATGTCATACACGGACTGGATTCGGAGACAGACCAGGAGCTATCAGCGCAATAAGGAGAACAATCCTGGAAGGAAAAAGTACCGGGAAAGGAAAAGAAAGCTGGAGGAACAGCTTCACGGCTATATCAACCAAGAGCTGAACCGATTTCTTTGGGAAGAAAAGCCGCAGACCATTTATATGGCAAGGCTGCCGTGGGTGCAGGGGAAGGGAACGGACAAAAGGATCAACCATTCTGTCAGCCTGTGGCAGAGAGGCTACATCCGAAGGCGTCTTAAGCAGAAGTGCGAAGAGCAGTCAGTTGAGCTTGTGGAGGTTCTGGGAAAGGATATCGGGAGAGAATGCAGCCGGTGCGGTTACATCACAGCTGGGACAAAGCCGGAAGGAGGCTTTCATTGCCCCTCCTGTGGATATGAGGAAGAGGAAAAGACCAACACCGCACGCAACGCAAAGAAGCGGGGACAGGGTGAAGGTGTGTTGTATGGGTCATAAGAGCAGCCGTTTAGATAAGCGCTGGTGATGAGCCGGGGCTTTACCGGAAGGACTAAGAGGCAGGTTCATGATATAAAAAGAAGATACGGCATTAGAAGGCAGGAATTTAGGGAAACCAAAAGGACTGTGCATTGGGTATGCCAGGACCCTGTGAACATGGGAAGACATGAGGTAGCGGGGAGCGAAGCGGCTGGTAAAAGAGCTGGCAGCATCATCTTGTGGCTTTGGCTCTGGGATGACCAATATATTTTATTATAAATAGTCTCGGAAACTTAATAAACATTTAAGAAAAATAGAGACTGAGAGTATCAGGCGGATTGTTGGAAGAGGGTGAATACATGAATTTACTGTATTATATTGAAGAATTAGGAAGTAAGCAGATATACATATATGGAGCCGGAATGGTTGCCAGGTTATTAGCGATGGAAATCAAAGAAGAGACAGATATAATCATAAAGGCGTTTGTGGTAAGCCAACTGGAGTATCCATATCAATTAGAGGGGCGGGCGGTACTTTCTGTAAACCAGATTGATAAATCTGTTCCGGTGGTTATTGCAACATTATCAGATTTTCACAGCAGTATCAGCAAAACTCTGCAAGAACATAATATTTATCAATACTATGCTGTAAGCGAAGAAATGTTTCAAAATATGAGAAAAAAATATAGTTTGGAAAAGGATGAAATTGCGTCCACAAAGCTTCGGCTTAATGAAATGAGAAAGATGTCGGACGATGAAGAAATAAAAGGGTTAATAATATCTGACGGTAACATTGAGACAATACGGCGTCTAAGCCGAAAAGCAGAATTGGTATCAGGAAAAGAATTTCTCAATGTTGAGTATGACATAAAATCGCCGGATATTATTTTTGTTCTGTTGTTGGATTGGAGCGGAGATTGGAGAGGAATACTGAAAAAAGCATTTGGTATTGGAAAAGAAATCATAGTGTCCTTTCGATATAAGTATATGAAATATGATGATTTTTCACTTTTAAATCTTGTAAAAAAAAGCGGATTTCAGTTGTCAGCTTCCAAAAAGTTTCATCGTAGCAGCCGAGAATTTTCTACGGAAGATATATTATTGAAGTTTGAGAAAAGGACGCCGCAAAGTCTGTATACGGATAAATTATGTACCGGCTGTGGGAAATGTATGTTGGAATGTCCGACAGGCGCTATCACGATGCGCCCGGATGAATATGGATATGCAAAGCCAGTCTGCGATACGGACAAGTGCGTTGCCTGTGGCAAATGTGTAAATACCTGTCCTACATATATAATTAGGAAAAGCGGTGCGGACGTTCCGGCGTGCTATGCCTATATGGCGGAGGATGAAATACGCAGAAACAGCAGCAGTGGCGGAGTGTTTGGTGTTGCGGCTTCCGGATTTTTGCAAAACGAAGGCTATGTCTGCGGCGCTGCATGGAATCAGGACTTTTCAGTGAGTCATAGGATCATCCAGAGAATCGAGGACTTGCCGGCGCTTCAAATGTCAAAATATATAAGGAGCGATATCACGGGAGTATTGCCGCAAATGCGGGAACTGCTGAGCCAACAAAAAGAGATATTGTTTGTTGGATGTCCGTGTCAGGTCGAAGCAGCGAAAAGCTATTTGGAAGGATTTACAGAAAATTTGTACCTGATAGATTTATTATGTGCGGAGGCACCATCGCACTATATTTTTATGAAGTATTTAACGGAAAATTATGAAATGAAAGATATTCAGGAGATTGGATTTCGTGAAAAATCGACCGGTTGGAGAGCAGATTCATTTTATGTCTTAAATAAAAATCAGGAAAAGAAAATGATGCATATGGAAGATTTGAGCCAGAAGGCGTTCCACAGCCGCATGATGATGGCAGTCTGCTGTGAGCATTGTAATTTTCTTGACTATCCGAGAGCAGGAGATCTAACAATAGGGGATGCATGGGGCGTACCGAAACATGATCCTTCTCTGAATGATGGAAAGGGGACAAGCACAGTTATTATTAACACAGAGAAGGGAAGGAAAATGTATGAAGAAATTGAACAAGATGCCAAAAAGGCTGTGCCCGTTCCATTCTCATGGACGACGGAGAACCGTACTGTGGATAGTGTAAAACCTCATATGTATAGGGATCGTTTTTATAGAGAGTTAAAAGAGTTCGGCTTTAATAAGGCGGCAGAAGATGCTTATGAAGGAATGTATGATATTGGGCTGGTGGGAAACTGGAGTTATCCGAACTATGGCTCAGAGCTTACGAATTATGCGTTGTATTATGTATTAAAATCATTGGGTTACTCGGTATTGATGATTGAGTGGGCGGAGGATGCGGAATGGAAACCATATGGAGTTACACAGTTATTTGAAGATGAGCCTTATGAATATAGCGAGATTGCCTTTTCGGTGAGAAACCATTCGGAATTTGATCAATATAACAGGCAGTGCAGAATGTTTGTTCAGGGATCCGATCAGCTATTACATCCGTTTTTATATCAAGTGTTCGGTAAAAATGCTGTTTTGGATTGGGTAGATCCATCTAAGAAAAAGATAGGCTATGCTTTGTCTTTCGGAAGTATACCGATCTGTTTTGAAGAAACAGCAAAGAGAGAGATTGCATTTCATCTGGATAAATTTGACGCGGTGTCTGTACGTGAACTTGATGCGGTAAGCTTTATGAAAAAGGAATTTTCCATTGCAGCGAAGGAAGTACTGGATCCTGTTTTTTTGTGCGGACAGGAAGTTTACCGAAAACTTGCGAAAAGATATGTTTTGGAACAAGGCGACAGCATTCTGTTTGCCTACATATTAGATCCGGATAAAAAAGCATTAGATGTATTGCATGATGTAGCACACGAAAAAGATTTGAGACTATTTTTAGCGTCCGATCCGGCAAAGGAGGAATGCCGCGCTCAGAGGCAAAATATACCGCTTGAAAAATGGCTTGGAAATCTTATTAACAGTCAGTTTGTAATTGCTGATTCTTTTCATGGGATTTGTCTTTCCATTATTTTCAGAAAGGAATTTATCGCGATTTGTAACGAGGGACGGGGAGCGGTAAGGTTTCTGTCAATACTAGGACAATTGGGACTGAAAAAACGATTAGTATGGAAGGCGGAGGAGATATGCCATAATCCTATATTGCAGGAAAAAATAGATTATGATAGTGTCTACAAAATTTTGGAGGGAAAGAAGAAGGAATCACTAAGCTGGTTGAAAGAAAATCTGGAAAAACCGCACACAGCAAAATATTCTCAGGATTACCTTATTATGAATGAAAGATATAAAACGCTTGAAAAAATGTTTTATGAAATGAAAGAAAGTATAAAGACGGGAAAATAAAAATGGAAAGTTTTAATCTGAATTTTCATGATGCATATATGGATGGAGAGTATATCTATTTTTCATCACTTGATTTTAACGGTTTGTTTCGTTTAAAAAGAGGAGAAAAATATGCGGAATGGCTGGGACAGTTTCCTGGAGAAGAAGCTTGGAGTAAAGGACTTCATTATAAAATTGTTGAATATAACAGAAAGCTTTTCTTCACCCCTTTTTTTGGTCATGGAATCCATATATATGACTTGGAAAAGAAGAATTTTAAGTTTTATTCATTACATGATAAGAATATATTTAGTTTTTCCAATGCAGTTGAGTCAGATGGAAAAATATTTTTGATTCCTTTAAATATGCATACTCCATTTATGATTTATGACATAAATAATGAAAGCGTTCGTGCAAATGTTGATTTCTGGTTATATATCAGGAAGAGATTTCATTTAACGGAAAAGCATTTTATAGGAGGCTTTGGATGTGTACTGGTAAATCAAAAGATATATATCACAATTGTAGGACTGAGTATTGTCATTTGTTATGATATTCAATCCGGAAAGATCTGCCTGAAAAAAATTGGTTTTACTCCAAGAGGAATTCATTATTTTGACGGTTTATTTTATTTTACAGTTGTCAATTCTTATAAGATTGTCATATATGATGAAAAAAAAGATATAGCCAGAGAAGTAATCTCTGAATTTGAAAATGAAGAGGAATGCCCGGTATTAAGTATACTGAAATATTCTGATAAACTGTTTCTGATGCCGGGAGGATATCATACGGAGGTAATGGAGATTTCTTTTTTAGGCGAGGATGTAGAAGTGAAAAGTTTTCCGCTAATGGGGGTAAAATTTTCGGTTCGGTATCTGAATCTATACATGAATTATCTGCAGGAAGGCTCGGAGATACTGTTTCTGCCCAAGGATGGAAATGGAGTCTTAGTTTTTGATTTGAATCAGAAAACGATGAAATTGTATAAGGTGGAATGCGATCCTTTGTATGCAGAGCAATGCTATGTGTTATCTAAATGCGAAGGAGCGATTCAAATAGAAGAGAAAATGGGATTGAAAATGTATCTAAAACTATTTAAGTATGATCTTGGCAGAGTATATCATAATGCAGGAAATGAAAATATAGGACAGAAAATTTTTAAGATGTGTAAAGGAGAAGAACATGAATCATATTCAGATCAGTGCGCCAACCGTTACAGATGATGGCAAAAAAGCAAAAATTAGTGTGGATGTTGAGATTTCCAGGGGGATACAAACCTTATGGTATAAAATAGACAGTATATATCGGGAGTATTTGTATACAGACAGAATAGATCCGTTCCTGGTAGCAATATTGCCATACTGCATGAAGAATGGGTATCATATTCATGTTTCAGATAAAACAGGCGTTTCGGCGGATCTTCTGTATCAGATTACAAAGGTTTTGCTTCCTGTTTTAAATAATGCGAAAGCATATGATTTTCAGAAAATTGATATTGATGCAGTACCGATTTATAAGAGTTTAAAGAAAGGAACCGGTGTAGCAACGGGAATATCAAGGGGTATCGACTCGTTTTATACCATATTAAATAATTTAGACGGATTATTCCCCCTTACGGATCTGACATTATTTAATGTCCAGAGTTTTGGTGAATTTGGCGGAGAGGCCGCAAGGAAATATTTTTATGGAGAAGTAGAAAAGGCAGAAGAAATTTGCCATGATTTAAACCGTGAATATGGAAAGAAATTGAATTTGATTACAGTTGATTCGAATATTCAGGAGATGATGCCAATTGAAATTTTTTCTTCCGGCTCTTACCGGGATGCAGGGGCGATTATTCTGCTAAAGCAAATGTTTAAATTATATTATTTTGCCGCGGATGTAACACTGGAAAATTTTGATTTTGGAAACGGTATAAGAAGAGAAGATCCCTGGATTTTTTATTGTCTGAGTACAGAAAACTGCAGAATACAGTTATCTGGTGCAGAGGCTACAAGAATTGACAAGGCAGAGTATATTTCCAGATATCCTGTAACATATGAAAATCTGAGGGTTTGCCATCAACCTTTGTTTTATGGGAATGGAAATACGGAGTATGCGTCTCATATCAATTGTACATGTGACTGTGAAAAATGCAGGTATACTGTGATGGACTTAGCGGCAGTAAATGCACTGCAAAAATATAAAAAAGTGTTCGATTTAAACAGGGTAGAAGAAATGTATGAGGATATTCTTGCAGAGAGTGTTGAGAGAAAGGATCTTGTGCAGGTGCATTCGCATTGGAGAGATGTTTATTTGGCATTCCGTCAAAGGGAGGAAATAGATGAAAGTTTTGAGGAAAAGGTTCAGGCGGGAGAATTCAATATATTGCCGGAAGAACGCGAACATCGAATACATACATTAGCAGACGAGCTATTGCAGCGAACAGGCAGCCGACCTTCTCTTGCAGAATATTTTATAAAAAATGGCTGGCAAAGGGTAGCCATATATGGCATGGGCCGTCTGGGAAAACAATTATATGACGAGTTGAAGGATGTAGTAGCCTATGGTATTGATCGGAGTACAGAAATACATTATAAAGGTTTGCCTTTGAAGGGGCCGGATGATGAGTTTCCGCCTGTTAATCTGGTTATTATTACGGCGGTATATGACAGGAAAAGAATCCGTATATTACTTTCAAAAAAATTACAATGTAAGATTATGACATTGGAGGAAGTATTGAAGATGATCGGATCTGCACAATAGTAACCGTCTTTTTCAGAGGCAGATGGGAAGAAAATAACTGCAATGGTGAAGAAGGCAGGGTTTTATCTGTATATTGCAAGAAATACATATCTGCCTCGGGTTTTGGAGGGATATTATGCTTAAGGTTTCTGTAATAGTGCCAGTTTATAATGTGGAAAGATACATAGAAGAGTGTCTGGACAGTTTGGCAAGGCAGTCCTTACGGGAGTGTGAATTTATCTGTGTGGATGATGGATCAGAGGATGGTTCGTATAGAATCATAGAAGCGTACGCCGGGAGAGATAAGCGATTCAAACTGATACGGCAAGAAAACAAAGGACAGGCAGAGGCAAGGAATGTGGGGATAAGAGCCGCAACAGGCAAATATATTGCCTTTTTGGACAGTGACGACCTTCTGAAGGAAAAAGATGCTTTGGATGAATTATATGGGGTGGCGGAAAAGGCTCAGGTGGACTTTTTGACCTATGATGCAGACTGCTTTTATGAGTCTGATATATTACGAGAAACAGATAACAGGGATTCCTACTATATCCGAAAGAGAGAATACGGCGTTTTCCCCACAGGTAGGGAATTATTCTGTGAGATGATAAAGCATAATGATTTCTGTGACGCTGTGTGGGTGTTATTCTTACGCCGGGATTGGATACTGTCGAACAATTTATGGTTTCCGGTGGGATTAAACCCAGAGGATTGTATCTGGTGTTTTTTGTGCTATATGTGTGCAGGAAGAGTGAAGCATGTTCAAAAAAGCTATTATAAATATCGGATACGAAACAATTCACTCACAACAAAAAAGATTTCTTTTGACGATATTTATGGAAGAATATACACAGTCAGGGAAATCCTGCGTTTTGCCTTGATGAATACACTGTCAGTGAGTGAAGAGCGGGCAATCTGCAAATTTGTGGATATCATTTTATGGCATATAAAGAATAAATATTTAAAACTGGAAATCAGCGAGGCTTACCGGATTAGGGAACTTTCGCCTTTAGACAGGCTTTTAGTAAGCTATATGAATTATCCGTTGTTTAATGATTCAAAATTCAATTTTTTAATTTATATGAGAGGCTTCAAAAATGTTCTTCAGGAGTCATCTGGAATTATTATATATGGGGCGGGAAAAATGGGAAAGCTGGTTCGCCGATACATGGAAAAGGAAGGGTTAGGCAAGTTGCTTTTAGGATTTGCAGTGTCTGAAGTCTCTTTGGGGAAGGAATGCGCAGGAGAAGGCATAGTTCGCGGCATTTACGATGAAGCATGGCCGAGGGATGCATTGACAGTAGTGGCCGTTTTTTCGGAGTCGAGCCGGGAGGAAATGGTTGTAATGGCAAAAGCGGCGGGATTTAACGATATACTGCTGATGGATACTTATTTGCTTCGGATTTTGGAGGAATATTATGCTTAAGGTCTCTGTAATAGTGCCAGTTTATAACGTGGAAAGATACTTAGAAGAGTGTCTGGACAGTTTGGCGAGGCAGTCCTTACGGGAGTGTGAGTTTATCTGTGTGGACGACGGTTCTGAGGATAGCTCTTATAGAATCATAGAAACGTATGTCGAGAGAGATAAGCGGTTCAAACTGATACGGCAAGAAAATAAAGGACAGGCAGAGGCGAGGAATACGGGAGTAAGGAATGCAAAAGGGAAGTATATTACATTTTTAGATTCCGATGATTTTTTTAACCATAAGGATACATTGAAGGAGCTATATCAAAAAGCGGAAGAGTACGAACTGGAAATCATTAGCTTTGAAACGGAGCTTTTGTATCAAGCCGCCATGAAAGAAAAAGAAAATAAAGATTTTTACTATTACAAAAAAAACAGGTATGAGGGAATCAAAACGGGAAAAGAGATGTTTCTTTCTATGATGTCTAATCGTGAATTTTGTGATTCCGCGTGTCTGTTGTTCATAGAGCGTGAGTGGCTTTCCGAGCAGAAAATATTCTTTTATCCGGGGATTTATTATGAAGACTCTTTATTTTGCATACAGTGTTTTTTATGCGCTGGGAGAATGGTACATCTGTCAGAAAGGTTTTATACCTACAGGATAAGGGAAAAGTCAACCATGACGGGTAAGATACGGTGGAAAAATGTGTACAGCAGGATTGTCGTATACCGGGAAATTTTACGTATGGGGTATCTGCCTGAAAATGCAGAACCGGAATTACAAAAAGCTTTGATGAATTATCTTTTTCAGATTGTAGATCAGGCGAAACACCTGGATGAATTTCGGGTGGACGAGCAGCCGGAAGGGGAACTTTTGCCTTTGGATCAGGTGTTTCTGCAATCCATGGAGATTGGAAGATATCGGCTTGCCGTAAATGAACGGGTAATCTTAAATGGTTTAGAAAAGATGGTATCGGACAGTGAAGGAGTGATCCTTTATGGAGCCGGAAATGTGGGGAAGCTGTTTTACCGTTTTTTGAATGAGAGGAATCTTGACAAAAAGGTATTGTGCTATGCCGTTAGCCGAAACCCCACAGTATCAGTCAGTCCTGACGGGGTTAGGGTGCTTCCCGTAAAGGAAGCAGTAAAAAAGCCGGGATTGATTTTTTTATCCGTAGCGGGACATGACGCACAGAAAGAGATGGAGAAAACTCTTCATGGGTTAGGGATAAATCAATTTGAAATATTTCTTTTTTTGGGAGAGGCGGTAAACGGATTTTGGAGTGGGTTATATAGCAGGAAATTTTTAGAGGATTATGATGTCAGGATGAATGAAACAAAAGGGGCGGCGTATCAGGATATTTCTATTTCTTTCTTAACACAGATGTATGCAAAAAGGATCTGGTTTATGAAAGAAGCCTTTTATTGCTACCGGATTGACAATCCGAATGCTTCGGCTTTTTCACCGCAGAGTATGGAAATGCATAACAGAGAATATGAAGAATTGAAAAAACAGCTCGTTGCAAGAGGGCAATGGGAAAAATATAAAAATGTTTTTTTTAGTTGGGAGCTTCTCAGCTACCGTTGGATTTTAAGGCGGCTTTCCGGGGAAGTAAGGAAGGCAGAACTGGGAAAGGTGTACCGTTGTCTCCAAAGACAGATAGAAGAAAATGGATATTGTTTGCCATGTGTGACAGATACGGCTCGGGAGCTTGCGGAGGCATTTCTTAAGGGCGAGGCTGATTTTTCAGAAAAAATTTTGGAAGGAATTGAGAACAGTGAAAGGCTTCTTACGTATATTCTGTCCTTTTTCAGGGAGGATAGCCGTATTCTGCTGTTCGGCATGGGGCAGATCGGGAAAATTCTGAAGAAATTTTTGGAATTACATAAAAAAGAAGTGATTTTGCTGGATAACAGTGGCAGGCTTCAAGATTTGGGCTTTATGGGGCAGAGGGTATTTCAGCCGGAGAAAGCAGTAGAAAGTTTTCCGGATGAAAAAATTATCATTGCCAGCGCAATTCATGGACAAGAGATGAAGGGACAGCTCCTTACGCTGGGAGTTAGGGAGGAACAGATTCTCATCTGTGATGACGAAGAGTTTTTGCTGCGGGAAATATTTGTGAGGGCGGCGGTATATGGAGAGGAAAGACAGCAGTAAAGTGAGTATTATTGTACCTGCATACAATGCAGAGCGGTATATAGGGGAATGTATTGACAGTCTTATACGCCAGACCTACAAAAATATAGAGATTATCCTAGTGGACGACGGTTCTATGGATGCGACGGGTGCAGTTTGTGAGGAATATAGGCAGCGTTATCAATCGTTGATTCAGGTGATAGACAGTGAGCATTGCGGTGTTACCAGTGCAAGGCTTAAGGGAGCGCGAAAAGCAGTTGGGGAATATCTTGCCTTTGTGGATGCGGACGACTGGATTGAGAAGGATTATATTGCGTCCATGTTCTTATGCATGGGTGGGGCGGATATGATCGCGGCGGGAATTTCAAGAGAACAAATGGGAGAAGACGAAAGTGTTTTCTGTGAATATAATGGGATTGCGTCTGGGATGTATGCATCAGAGGGTGAAAGAAAAAAATTATATGAGAAAATGCTGTACTGTGCAAGCCCGTATCAGTTTGGCGTATTGCCCTATCTGTGCAATAAGATATTTCGGAAGGCTTTGATGCAGCCATTTTTGGAAAGCGCAGATAGACAGATTTTTGACGGGGAGGATGTGGCGGTTGTATATCCATATCTTTTGGCGGCAGAGAAAATTGTTCTTACGGACGACTGTAAATATCATTATAGAAATCATGGGGATTCTGCCTCATTTAGAGATTCCGCGAAAGCATACCGAAATGCTTCCTGCCTTTATCAGACACTCTATGCTTATTTTGAGGAGAGCGAGCATCGCGATAGCCTGATAAGACAACTGGATTATTATATGCGCCGTATTATCTGGAAAAGGGATCCTGCCGCATATTTGTCCGTAAATTCATTCCTGTTTCCTTTTGATAAGGTGAAAGCAGAATCCAGGATTATCCTTTATGGCATGGGAAAAATGGGCGCCGCGCTGTATTACCAATTAAAGCAGACGAATTATTGCAGGCTGTCTGCATGGGCTGATAGGAATCCCAGGAAGTCCGGCAGAAAAACGGCATCAGTTCCATATATATTTTCGTGGGAAATCATGGATTACCCGTTTGATTATGTTATAATTGCCATTCAAAATGAAATGATTGCGGCAAAGGTTGCAAAAGAATTATCCGCTATGGGAATTGCAGAACAAAAAATTATTAGGGTGTGAGTTATAAGGTCGCTAAAATGATGAAAAGCAAGTATCAGGAAGGAAAAAGTGTTGATTTACTGGAATACATTGATTGAAAAATTAATGAATACGGACGAGATTGTGATCTATGGAGCGGGTACGATGGGAAACGCGGTAAAAAAATGTCTGGAGGATGCTCCGTATCATATAAAGATCCGGGCATTTTTGGTATCCTCTATGCAGAATAACCCGGATCAAATTGACGGGATTCCGGTTCTGGATCTTGCACATGCGTCAATCTGCAGGAAGCTGCCGATTTTAATCGCGCTGCATGAAAGATATATGGGGGGAGCGCTCAAACAGTTGAGGGAAGCGGGATTTAGCAATCGACAGTTGTATCCCATTTCTTTTGACAGCGATGAATGGAGTGATATCCGAGGGAACTGGTTTTTACATAAGAGCAGTGTATATGAGGAAAATTATCTGGATTTGAATGAAGCGCTGACACAGAAGCTGCAAGTTTATGTCGCATGTCATGTGGCAGACCATATGTTAAAAGAAGAAATACCAAAGCGCAGCTTTGAGATTCCGATTCAGGCTGGGGCGGCTTTGACAGACAGACGGATTGCCGCTGTTTTGGACAATCAGGGAGAAAATATATCAGAAAAGAACAGAAAATATTGTGAACTGACAGCTCTTTACTGGATATGGAAACACGGAAAAGCCGGCTATCTGGGTTTGAGCCATTACCGGAGAAGATTTGATATCAGCGAAGAAATGGCCGCGAAGCTGCTGGAATCTGATATTGATGTGGTAGTTACGGTTCCGGTTTTAAATTTGAAAGGTGTAAAACAGCAATATTGCAGTGACCATATGGAAATGGACTGGAATATCTGTATGAAAACGGTCGGAGAGTTGTTTCCGCAATATTGGGACGCGGCGGCAAAAATAGAAAAGGGAAATTATTATTATGCCTACAACATGCTGATTGCCCGTCGGGAAATACTGGGCCAGTACTGTGAATGGCTGTTCCCGATTTTATTTCAGTGTGAAAAAGAAATTGGAGAGCGAAATGATCCTTATCAGGAGAGATATATCGGCTTTCTGGCAGAGCGGCTGATGACTATTTTTTTGGAGCAGCACAGGAAGGAGTATAAGCTGGCTGTCGCTAAGAAACATTTTATAACCTGAGTTTTGCAGGAAAAAAGCGTAAAAAATGCCCTCTAGGCAGGTAAATATAGGGACTAGAGAGTTTTGATTATTTATGCCGGAAAGCACTTTGTAGAAAGACAATATGGGTAGAAATGTGGAATAGCCATTGAACCTCCAGCCCAAAGTTGTTATACTAATAACAGCAGAGGGCTGTTTTTTCTGATATTTTTTAGAAATACCGGCAGGCTGTAAAAGCAGCTATGAAAGGACGGTGCGGATATGGCAAGAACCGTTGGAATCGGATACCAGAATTTTGAACAATTGATTACCAATGATTATTTTTATATTGATAAAACCAAGTTTATCGAAGAATGGTGGGAAAGTGGAGATTCTGTAACCTTAATCACCCGCCCCAGGCGTTTCGGAAAGACCCTGATGATGAATACCGTAGAGCAGTTTTTATCGGTACAATACGCAGGCCGCGGAGATTTGTTTGAGGGACTTGCCATCTGGGAGAAGGAGCATTACCGAAATCTTCAGGGCACGTACCCTGTGATATTTCTAAGCTTTGCAGATATAAAGGAGAGCACTTTTTTGGAGGCAAAAAAGCGAATTTGCCAGAGCCTCCGGCGTCTTTACGATAAATATGATTTCCTGCTGGAAGGAAATTGTCTGGGAGAGGGAGAGAAGGAGCTATACCGGAAGGTTTCTGCTGAGATGGAGGATTATTTGGCGGCGGATACATTGAAATATCTCTCCGACTATCTGACGCGCTATTATGGGAAGAAGGTAATCTTTCTTTTGGACGAGTATGATACGCCCATGCAGGAAGCCTATGTACATGGTTACTGGGAGGAAATGGTCTCATTTACCCGAAGCTTGTTCAATGCCACCTTTAAGACAAACTTCTACCTGGAGCGGGCCATTATGACCGGCATTACCCAGGTAAGCAAGGAATCCATTTTTTCGGATTTAAATAATCTGGAGGTGGTGACGACAACTTCGGAGAAATATGAAACATCATTCGGTTTTACCCAGGAAGAGGTATGGAGTGCACTGGAGGAATATGGATTATCTGATAAAAAAGAAAGCGTAAAAAACTGGTACGACGGATTTACATTCGGAAACAGAAGAGACATCTACAATCCATGGTCGATTTTAAATTATTTGGATAAGCGAAAATTTTCCACCTACTGGGCCAACACCAGCAGCAACGGCCTGGTAGGAAAGCTCATTCGTGAGGGAAGCAAGCGGACAAAGCTGATAATGGAGGATCTTTTGGAGGGAAAAATCCTTCATACAGAGATTGACGAGCAGATCATATTCAATCAGCTGACCGGGAACGAAAATGCAATTTGGAGTCTTTTGCTGGCCAGCGGCTATCTGCGTGTGGAACAGTTCTATTTTGATGAGGAATGGGGACGTGAAGAGTACGATCTGATGCTGACCAACAAAGAGGTCCGCATTATGTTTGAGGGGATGTTTCGAGACTGGTTTGCAGTCGATGCCACATCATACAACGGATTTGTGGAGACATTGCTCCGGGATGATTTGGAGGAAATGAATGAGTATATGAACCGTGTAACCGAGGAGACCTTCAGCTCCTTTGATACCGGGAAAAGGCCTTCCAAGGTAGCAGAACCGGAACGCTTTTATCATGGATTTGTATTGGGGCTTTTGGCGGAGCTTCGAGGACGCTATGTTTTGACCTCGAACCGGGAGAGTGGCTTCGGGCGGTACGATGTGATGCTGGAGCCTGTGAGAGAAGCAGACGATGCAATCATTATAGAATTCAAGGTATTCCGGCCCGGAAAGGAGCAGACTCTTGAGGACACGGTAAGGTCCGCTTTGAATCAGATAGAGGAAAAGCAGTACGCTGCTGCCCTGGAGGCCAAAGGAATCCAACCGGAACGTATCCGAAAATACGGATTTGCCTTTGAGGGAAAACGGGTTTTGATAGGATAAAGTGATAAAGGAATAAAACGCTGAAATTTTCAGAAAAAACTTGCCCTAACCTCACAATGGGTGTAAAATATACCCATAGAACCCTTAAATTTTGTAACAGTTCACGGAAGAACAGTTACGGAAGCTTCAATAACAGGCATTGGGAGGTAGAAGGTATGAAGGCTTATGAAATGATGATCGAGAATTTGAACAAGTGTCCGGGAAATCAGATGCGGGATACGGAGATTCGGGAGATAGAAACCGAGGATCTGGATGCCTATGTACAGGGCTTACATAAGGATAAGAAGGTAAGCGTTGACAAGGAAACCATGAACGACGGCTCCATTGTGTACCATCTGGATCTGTCCGGCACATTGATTCGTTATACCTTTACGGAGATCTAGGAGCAGTAAATGGGCTGGGAAGAGCGATTTCTACTATTTCTGCAAGAGAGTATCCGGAATCCGGTTTTGGATAAGGTAATGCAGTTTGTCACATCTCTGGGCGATGCAGGCTTTTTGGCTATCCTGGTCTGCATTGTCCTTTTGTGTATCAAAAAATATCGAAGAGTGGGGGCGACGGCCTCCCTGTCTTTGAGTCTGGATTTTCTGATAGTTAATCTGATTTTAAAAAATCTCATAGCCAGGACCAGACCTTATGATGTGCTGGAGGAGCTGCTTTTGATTACCAGGCGGCCTTCGGACCTGTCCTTCCCCTCCGGCCATGCGGGAGCCTGCTTTGCGGTGGCCAGCGTCCTTTTTCTTTGCCTGCCCAGGCGATTCGGGATTCCGGCTCTTGCGACGGCAGGGCTTATCTCCTTTTCCCGCCTCTATGTGGGGGCACACTATCCCACCGACGTGCTGGGAGGAATGCTGGTAGGCTGTGTGACCGGGTGGGCGGCCTGGCGGCTGCTGTGGAGGAAGCCGCCTTTCGAGAAGCCACCCTTTGAATGAGAATTGGAGGTACAATACAATAAGTCAGGAGGTATCGCGAAATAGGCTGCCGTCCTATTTCGCGACACCTCCTGACTTATTTTTTGGACAGGCCTTACAAAGAGACCCTCTGCAGGGAAGCCGTCAGCGCTTCCCTGTCCGTATCAATCACAATGGTATCTCCCGTAGCGGCCTCACCGCTTAAGATAAGCTTTGCGGCCAGAGTCTCCACATGCTTTTGCATATACCGCTTCAAAGGCCGTGCGCCGTATACGGGATCGTAGCCGTGGTCCGTGATAAAGGCCCTGGCTCCTTCCGTCAGAGTAAGCGTAAGCTCCCGATCCTTAAGACGCTCATTGAGCTCATCCAAAAGCAGACGGATAATAGAAGCAATGTCGTCCTTGCTCAGAGGCTTAAAGAGTATGGTCTCGTCCAGACGATTTAGGAATTCCGGCCGAAAATGGGCTCTTAAGTCATTCATTACCAGCTTCTGAGCCTCCTCCCGGATATTTCCCTCTGCATCAATCCCCTCGAGAAGATAAGAGGAGCCGATGTTGGAGGTCATAATGAGAATGGTGTTCTTAAAGTCCACCGTGCGGCCCTGAGAATCGGTGATCCGCCCGTCGTCCAGCACCTGCAGAAGCACGTTAAACACATCCGGATGGGCCTTCTCAATCTCGTCAAAAAGCACCACAGAATAGGGCTTGCGCCGGACAGCCTCCGTAAGCTGGCCGCCCTCCTCGTAGCCCACGTATCCGGGAGGCGCTCCGATAAGGCGGGAAACGGAGTATTTCTCCATGTATTCGCTCATATCAATCCGCACCATATTTTGCTCGTCGTCAAAGAGGCTGGCGGCCAGAGCCTTGGCAAGCTCCGTCTTCCCCACGCCGGTAGGTCCCAGAAACAAAAAGGAGCCAATGGGCTTGCTGGGGTCCTTGATGCCTGCCTTGGAGCGGATAATGGCCTCAGACACCAGAGTCACCCCCTCGTCCTGGCCGATAACACGCTTGTGAAGCTCCTGGTCCAGGTGCAGGGTTTTATTTCGTTCGCTCTCCGTGAGCTTGGCCACGGGAATTCCCGTCCACCGGGAAATAATGCGGGCAATCTCATCCTCCGTGACCGCCTCGTGAACAAGAGAGAGATCCCTCTGGTGAATGGATTCCTCCTCCTGTTCGAGCTGCTTTTGAAGCTGGGGCAGCTTGCCGTACTGAAGCTCGGCGGCCTTATTGAGGTCGTAATTCTGCTGTGCCGTCTGAATCTGCTTGTTGATCTCCTCAATCTCCTCCCGAAGCCTGGAGAGACGCTCCACAGACGTCTTTTCATTGTCCCACTGAGCCTTTTTCCCGTTAAATTCATCCCGTAGCTCCGCAAGCTCCCGCTGTAGATGCTCCAGGCGTTCTTGGCTTAGGCGGTCCGTCTCCTTCTTAAGCGCCGCCTCCTCGATCTCCAGCTGCATGATTTTCCGGCTCAGCTCGTCAAGCTCCGCCGGCATAGAGTCAAGCTCCGTCTTAATGAGAGCGCAGGCCTCGTCCACCAGGTCAATGGCCTTGTCCGGCAGAAAACGGTCGGAAATATAGCGGTTGGAGAGGGTGGCCGCAGAGACCAGAGCCGCGTCCGTAATCTTGACGCCGTGGAAGACCTCATAGCGCTCCTTTAAGCCTCTTAAAATGGAAATGGTGTCCTCCACCGTAGGTTCATCCACCATCACCGGCTGGAACCGCCGCTCCAGGGCCGCATCCTTCTCAATATACTGACGGTATTCGTCCAGGGTAGTGGCGCCGATGCAGTGAAGCTCTCCTCTGGCAAGCATGGGCTTTAGCATGTTGCCCGCATCCATGGCGCCGTCAGTCTTGCCGGCTCCCACAATCAGGTGGAGCTCGTCAATAAAGAGGATGATCTGCCCGTCGCTTTTGCGGACCTCCTCCAGGACGGCCTTAAGCCTCTCCTCGAATTCTCCCCGGTACTTGGCGCCGGCTACCAGTGCGCCCATATCCAGGGCAAAGAGCTTTTTATCCTTCAAGCCCTCCGGCACATCTCCCCGGACAATCCGCTGGGCCAGGCCCTCGATGGCGGCTGTCTTGCCCACACCGGGCTCTCCGATGAGGACGGGATTGTTTTTCGTCTTTCTGGAAAGAATGCGGATGATGTTGCGGATCTCCGCATCCCGGCCAATGACCGGGTCAAGCTTCTGGTCCCGGGCCCGCTCTACCAGATCGGAGCCGTACTTATTCAACGTATCGTAGGTGGCCTCCGGATTGTCGCTGGTAACCCGCTGATTGCCCCGGACCGTGGAGAGAGCCTTCAGGAAGCGATCTCTCGTGATCCCGTATTCCCGGAAAAGCTCCTTGATGGCAGGATTCGGGTTACTGAGAAGGGCCAGGAAGAGATGCTCTACGGAAACATACTCGTCCCCCATCTGCTTTGCCTCATCCTCGGCGCTTATGAGTACCTTATTTAAATACTGCCCCACATAGGGCTGACCGCCGGAGACCTTCACTCTCTTATTTAAAGCCTCCTCCACCCGATTAACAAAATGCTCCGTCTGAATCTCCATCTTGGCAATCAGCTTTAAAATGAGACTGTCCTCCTGCCGTAAGAGGCTCATCAGCAGATGCTCCTGCTCCAGCTCCTGATTGCCGTATTCATAGGCAATTTTCTCCAGGTCATTGACGGCCTGTATGGATTTCTGCGTAAATTTGTTAATATTCATATATTTTGTTACCTCCTATTTCTATATCCAGTAATTCCAGTTCCGCAACATAAAAAACCCTCTATCACACGCCTTACACATGTGATACAGGGCCTTGTTCACTTGCTTACACCTAGTATATAGCACTCTGAATAAAAAAATGCAATACCTTTTTTCTAAAATATTTCTAAAAATTGCTAAAGAATTGAAAACATAATAGGCGAGGTCTGAGCTACAACCACCAATCAAGCCAATTTCTAAAAAATATATAAAGTTGCTTGACAAACGGAAAACATAGTGATATTTTAATGTTAGCACTCAAAAGGGCCGAGTGCTAATAGGAAAAAAGAAGCAGAAAACGTGCTTGACAGAATGGGGTGAGGAAGTGGAACTGGACGAGAGAAAATTGAAAATCCTGCAGGCAATCATCCGCAATTATATGGAAACAGGAGAACCCGTAGGCTCCAGAACCATTTCCAAGTATTCCGATTTAAACCTAAGCTCCGCAACCATCCGCAATGAGATGTCGGACTTAGAGGAGATGGGCTACATTCTGCAGCCCCATACCTCGGCGGGAAGAATTCCTTCGGATAAAGGCTACCGTCTCTATGTGGATCGCATGATGGAGGAGAAGGACCGGGAGGTCAGTGAGCTCAAGGAGTTGATGATTGAGCGGACCGATAAGATGGAGCGCGTGCTCAAGCAGGTGGTCAAAGTTCTGGCGGCCAACACCAACTATGCCACCATGGTTTCGGCGCCCGCCTGCCATGGAAATAAGCTGAAATTCATTCAGCTTTCCAAGGTAAGCTCCACCCAGATTCTCACCGTCATTATGATGGAAGGAAATCTGGTGCGGAACAAGGTGATTCCCGTCACCGAGGAGCTGGATCAGGAGACGGTATTGAAGCTGAATATCCTGCTGAACAGTGTTCTCAACGGGCTGGCCATTGAGGAAATTAATCTGGCTATGATTAAAAGCTTAAAGGAACAGGCAGGTATTCACAGCGGCCTGGTAGCCGACGTGATTGACGCAGTGGCAGAGGTCATTCATTCGGAAGAGGAGGTAGAGATTTACACCTCCGGAACCACCAACATTTTCCGCTATCCGGAGCTCTCCGAGAACGGAAAGGCAAGTGAGCTTTTGAGCACCTTTGAGGAAAAGCAGGAGCTTACCGATCTGGTGAACCGGACCCTGGAGGGAAGCGGCGAGCGGGACATTCAGGTGTACATCGGCCAGGAGCTTCCGGTGCAGGCCATGAAGGACTGCAGTGTGGTGACGGCCACCTATGAGCTGGGAGACGGACTTCGGGGCACCATCGGAATCATAGGACCCAAGCGTATGGACTATGAAAATGTAGTAAACACCCTAAAAACCCTTACGGATCAATTGGATGAAATATATAACCGGAAGCGGGAATAAAAGAAGAGAAAGGGGTAAAGACCCGTGGAAAAGGAAATGAAGCAGGAGGAAGCCATCCAGGAGGAGGAGCTTCAAAGAGAAGCGGCAAAAGCGGAAGCCGAACAGGAGCAGCAGGAGCCTGAAGCAGAGACAGCAAAGGAGCAGGAAGCCGAAGAAGAGGCGCCTGAGGGTTCCAAGGAACCAAAAGAGCAGAAGGAAAAGTCAGAAAAGTCCTTCCTGGGAAAGAAAAAGAAGAAAAAGGATCCCAGGGAAGAAAAGATTGAAGAGCTTGAGGATCGGGTGAAGCGCCAGATGGCGGAATTCGATAACTTCCGTAAGCGCACCGAGAAGGAGAAGTCTCACATGTACGAGGTGGGAGCCCGGGATGTGATTGAGAAGATTCTTCCGGTGGTAGACAACTTCGAGCGGGGACTTTCGGCCGTTCCGGAAGAAGAGCGGGCCAATCCCGTGATTGAGGGAATGGATAAGATTTACAAGCAGCTGATGACCGTGCTGACGGACCTGGGCGTAGCGCCCATCGAGGCGGCAGGACAGGAATTCGACCCCAATCTTCACAATGCGGTGATGCACATAGAAGACGAGGAGCTGGGCGAAAACATCATAGCCGAGGAATTCCAGAAAGGGTATACCTACAAAGAAAGCGTAATCCGCCACAGCATGGTGAAGGTCGCGAACTAGCCAACAACTTACAAATCAAAATAAATGAGGAGGTCTCTATTATGAGCAAGATTATTGGAATCGATTTAGGAACAACAAACAGCTGCGTAGCAGTTATGGAGGGCGGCAAGCCGGTGGTTATCGCCAACACAGAGGGCGCAAGAACCACACCGTCCGTAGTAGCATTTACAAAGACCGGTGAGCGTCTGGTAGGCGAACCGGCCAAGCGTCAGGCCGTTACCAACTCTGAGAAAACCATTTCCTCCATCAAGAGAGACATGGGAACGGATCACAGAGTAGCCATTGACGACAAGAAATACTCCCCCCAGGAGATTTCCGCTATGATTCTCCAGAAGCTGAAAGCAGATGCAGAGAATTACTTAGGCGAGAAAGTAACAGAGGCTGTTATTACCGTTCCGGCCTACTTCAATGACGCTCAGAGACAGGCTACCAAGGATGCAGGCAAGATTGCAGGCCTGGATGTAAAGCGTATCATCAACGAGCCTACGGCCGCAGCGCTGGCTTACGGTCTGGACAATGAAAAAGAGCAGAAAATCATGGTTTACGACCTGGGCGGCGGTACCTTCGATGTGTCTATCATCGAGATTGGCGACGGCGTGATCGAGGTGCTGGCAACGGCCGGTGACAACCGTCTGGGCGGAGATGATTTTGACCAGAAGGTTACCGACTATATGCTCTCCGAGTTCAAGCGCACCGAGGGCGTGGATCTCTCCGGTGACAAGATGGCGCTCCAGAGATTAAAGGAAGCGGCAGAGAAGGCAAAGAAGGAGCTGTCAAGCGCAACCACTACCAACATCAACCTGCCCTTTATCACAGCTACCTCAGAGGGGCCGAAGCACTTTGATATGAACCTGACAAGAGCAAAATTCGACGAGCTGACCCATGATTTGGTAGAGAAGACTGCAAATCCCGTAAAGGCAGCCTTAAAGGATGCAGGCATTACGGCCTCCGAGCTAGGAAAGGTGCTGCTGGTAGGCGGCTCCACCCGTGTTCCGGCCGTACAGGATAAGGTAAAGCAACTTACCGGACATGAGCCCAGCAAGTCTTTGAACCCCGATGAGTGTGTGGCTCTGGGCGCTTCCATTCAGGGCGGCAAGCTGGCAGGCGATGCAGGCGCAGGCGATATTCTGCTTCTGGATGTAACCCCGCTGTCCCTGTCTATCGAGACCCAGGGAGGTATTGCAACCCGTCTGATTGAGCGGAACACTACCATCCCCACCAAGAAGAGCCAGATTTTCTCCACGGCGGCGGATAATCAGACAGCAGTGGATATCAACGTAGTGCAGGGTGAGCGTCAGTTTGCAAGAGACAACAAGTCTCTGGGGCAGTTCCGTCTGGACGGAATTCCGCCTGCAAGACGCGGTATGCCTCAGATTGAGGTTACCTTTGACATTGACGCCAACGGCATCGTAAATGTTTCCGCAAAGGATCTGGGAACCGGCAAGGAGCAGCACATCACCATCACCGCAGGCTCCAATATGTCTGACAGCGACATTGAGAAGGCCGTAAAGGAAGCAGCGGAGTTCGAGGCACAGGATAAGAAGCGCAAAGAGGGCATTGACGCCAGAAATGATGCTGACGCCATGGTATTCCAGACCGAGAAGGCTCTGGAGGAAGTGGGAGAGCAGATTGACGCTGCCGACAAGTCTGCCGTGGAGGCAGAGCTTACTTCTCTGAAGGCGGTTCTGGAGAGAACCAAGGATCAGCAGGAGCTCTCCGATTCCGAGCTGGATGAGCTCAAATCCGGCAAGGAGAAGCTGATGAATGCCGCTCAGAAGGTATTTGAGAAGGTATATGCCCAGGCCCAGGCAGCTCAGGGTGCGGCAGGCCAGGCAGGACCGGATATGGGCGCAGGCGCAGGACCGGCGGACGATGTGGTTGACGGAGACTACCGAGAGGTGTAAAGTAAGAGAGCAGCAATAGAACAGATTCCAAGGGAAGTGAACAAAAAGCGTCCGCTTTCCTTGGAATTTGGCCGTATAAAAGTATTCGAATAAAGAGGAAGATAAAAGAATGGCAGAGCAGAAAAGAGACTACTATGAGGTCTTAGGCATAGAGAAAAATGCGGATGATGCCGCGATTAAAAAAGCATACCGCCAGCTGGCGAAAAAGTATCATCCGGATATGAATCCCGGAGATCAGGAGGCGGAGAAGAAGTTCAAGGAGGCCTCGGAGGCCTATGCGGTCTTAAGTGATCCGGAGAAGCGCCGCCAGTATGATCAGTTCGGACATGCGGCCTTTGAAGGAGGCGCCGGAGGAGGCTTTGGGGGCTTCGATTTTACCGGTGCGGATATGGGGGATATCTTTGGGGATATTTTCGGGGATCTCTTCGGAGGCGGCCGCAGCCGCAGGGCCAATAACGGTCCTATGCAGGGGGCGAATATCAGGGCGCAGATTCGCGTGACATTTGAGGAGGCTGTGTTTGGCTGTGATAAGGAAATTGAGCTGACGCTTAAGGACGAGTGCGGGAAGTGTCACGGAACCGGTGCAAAGCCGGGGACCTCTCCGGTGACCTGTACGAAGTGCGGCGGCAAGGGCCAGGTGGTGTATACGCAGCAGTCTCTCTTTGGCATGGTGCAGAATGTGCGTACTTGTCCGGAGTGTAACGGAACCGGTAAGGTGGTTAAGGAGAAATGTCCCGATTGTTATGGGACTGGGTATATTTCCAATAAGAAGAAGATTGCCGTGACGGTGCCGGCGGGAATTGACAATGGGCAGAGTATCCGTATCCGGGGCAAGGGAGAGCCGGGTGTGAACGGCGGTCCCAGAGGGGATCTGCTGGTAGAGGTTCTGGTGAGCAGGCATCCGATTTTCCAGAGGCAGGATACAAATATTTATTCTACGGCACCTATTAGCTTTGTGACGGCGGCTCTGGGGGGCACGGTGCGGATTAAGACGGTGGACGGCGAGGTGGAGTATGATGTGAAGGCCGGCACTCAGACGGATACCCGTGTGCGTTTGAAGGGGAAGGGGGTGCCTTCTCTGCGGAATAAGAATGTGCGGGGGGATCATTATGTAACCTTAGTGGTACAGGTGCCTACGGATCTGAGCCGGGAGGCCAAGGAGGCTTTGCGGGCTTATGAGGATGTGGTGAATGGGGTTGCGCCCTCTGGAAAAGGGGGGAAGGGGAAGAAGAGGTTTATGGATAAGGTGAAGGAAGCGCTTGATGAATAAATGGATGGAACGAAGGGGCGTGACTGCCGCAAAATAGGGCAGCAGCCTTTTCCATATCCCCAGCAATAAGGAATCCTCCCGCCTTGCGGGTCCCTCCTTATTACAACGGTTCGGACGGTTAGTGTACATTCTGTCTGCTTTGGTCGTACATTACCTTTTTGTGGATTTTGTTGAAACGGAAGGTGGTTTTAGGTAATGTTCGCCCATATCAGACAGCCTGTACGCCAACAGCCGGACACTGGATATCGGAAAAGGCTGCTGCCCTATTTTGCGGCAGTCACGCTTGGGGGGGGGTGGAGCTTTGTTGAGGAATGGGTGGGTTACATGCGGTGGATGAATTCTTCGATGGTGCGGACCTGGCGGGAGAGGAGGAACCAGCGGTCTAGTTGGGGGAGGCTGGTTTGATATAGGATTTGTTCGCGGATGCCTAGGGGGACTTTTCCGTGATCGGAGAGGGTTTCCAGGATGCAGATGGCTTTGCCGCTTGCGATGCCTTGTTTCCAGAGTGAGGTGGCTTCGCAGGTGGACGGGGATAGTGGGGGTGAATTATGGTTTGGGGTCAAGGGAGGGCTCCTTTCTGTTTTTAAAAGGGGATCTGGCGAGGTGCCGGATGATGAGAAGCTGTTATGGGGGAAGTGTAGCAGATATCCGTTCGGAATGCAAGGGAGGTGGGGGAATTGTATGGAGTTGTCTGAAAATGTCGATGAGTTAAGCCTGCAAAGACTGCCGGCGCAAGGGAGGAGGGCCGCCCCGTTTAGGGGTGGCGGTTCTTGCCCGGAGTCTTCATAAGCTTTTCAGGGCTTAACTTAATGGCACTGCAGGCTTATTTATTTGGTTTTGTACATCAAAAAGTACAACATTGAAATGGACAATTTCCGGGCAATATGTTAGAATAATCTACATATGGGGTACTGGTGAACTGACTATGAACAGGTATCCCCCATGCGCTTCCGGGAATGAATGACCGGGGCGAAACAATTGAAGGAGGAAAAGAGAAAATGGCTAGAAAAATGAAGACCATGGATGGTAATCATGCAGCGGCTCATGTATCTTATGCATATTCTGATGTTGCTGCAATCTATCCGATCACACCCTCATCTGTGATGGCAGAGGCTACGGATGAATGGGCGACTCAGGGAAGAACCAATATTTTTGGACAGACTGTACAGGTGACGGAGATGCAGTCTGAGGCAGGCGCGGCAGGTGCGGTGCACGGCTCTCTGGCGGCAGGTGCGCTTACCACGACCTTTACGGCTTCCCAGGGTCTGCTGCTGATGATCCCAAACCTTTATAAGGTGGCGGGCGAGCAGCTTCCCGGTGTGTTTAACGTATCCGCGCGTGCTCTTGCAAGCCATGCATTATCGATTTTCGGAGATCATTCTGACGTTTATGCATGTCGTCAGACCGGAGCAGCCATGCTCTGCGAGTCTAGTGTGCAGGAGGTTATGGACTTGACGCCTGTTGCTCACTGTGCCGGTATCAAGGGTAAGATTCCGTTCATCAACTTCTTTGACGGTTTCCGGACTTCTCATGAGATTCAGAAGATTGAGACCTGGGATTATGAGGATTTAAAGGAAATGGTTGATATGGATGCCATTGACGCGTTCCGTAAGAATGCGCTCAATCCCAATCATCCCTGCCAGAGAGGTTCTGCTCAGAACCCGGATATTTTCTTCCAGGCCAGAGAGGCGTGCAATCCCTACTACGATGCGCTGCCGGCAATTGTGCAGGAGTATATGGATAAGGTCAATGCCAAGATTGGTACAGATTATAAGCTGTTCAATTATTATGGAGCGGCTGATGCGGAGCATGTGATCGTGGCAATGGGCTCTGTATGTGATACCATTGAGGAGACTATCGATTATCTGGTAGCAGCAGGCGAGAAGGTGGGCGTTGTGAAGGTACGCCTCTACCGTCCGTTCAGTGCGGAGGCGCTGGTGGCTGCGATTCCGGACAGTGTGAAGAAGATTAGCGTGCTTGACAGAACCAAGGAGCCCGGCGCTCTTGGTGAGCCGCTGTATCTGGATGTAGTGGCTGCTCTCAAGGGAACGAAGTTTAATGATACGCCTGTATTTACCGGCCGCTACGGACTTGGATCCAAGGATACCACACCGGCACAGATCGTTGCCGTTTATAAGAATGCAGACAAGCAGAAGTTCACCATCGGCATTGTGGATGATGTAACCAATCTGTCTCTTGACCCGGGCGCTCCTCTGGTAACCACTCCGGAAGGAACCATCAACTGCAAGTTCTGGGGTCTGGGCGCTGACGGTACCGTTGGTGCCAATAAGAACTCCATCAAGATTATCGGTGACAATACGGACATGTATGCGCAGGCTTACTTTGATTATGATTCTAAGAAGTCCGGCGGTGTGACCATGTCTCACCTGCGCTTTGGTAAGAGCCCCATCAAGTCTACCTATCTGATTCACAAGGCAAACTTTGTGGCCTGCCACAACCCTTCCTATGTACGCAAGTACAATATGGTACAGGAGCTGGTGGACGGAGGAACCTTCCTTTTGAACTGCCCCTGGGATATGGAAGGCATTGAGAAGCATCTGCCGGGACAGGTAAAGAGCTTTATTGCAAATCATGGCATTAAGTTCTATGTGATTGACGGTATTAAGATTGGTAAGGAGATCGGACTGGGCGGACGTATCAACACCGTTCTGCAGTCTGCATTCTTCAAGCTGGCAAATATTATTCCTGAGGAGCAGGCCATCGATCTGATGAAGGCTGCTGCGAAGGCAACCTATGGACGCAAGGGCGATGCTATCGTTCAGATGAATTATGACGCTATCGACGCCGGCGCAAAGCAGATCGTGGAGATTGAAGTTCCCGAGAGCTGGAAGAGCGCGGCGGATGAAGGCCTTACCATCACCCATGCAGAGGGCGGCAGAGCCGACGTGGTAAGCTTTGTAAATGAGATTCAGGCAAAGGTCAATGCTCAGGAGGGCAATTCCTTACCCGTATCCGCATTCAAGGATTATGCGGACGGCACCACTCCCAGCGGATCCTCCGCTTACGAGAAGCGCGGCATTGCCGTAGATATCCCTGTATGGCAGCCGGAGAACTGTATCCAGTGTAACAGATGTTCCTATGTCTGCCCCCATGCCGTGATTCGTCCCATTGCCATGACTGCAGAGGAAGCAGCCAAGGCTCCGGAAGGCACCAAGATGCTGGATATGACCGGAATGCCGGAATACAAGTTTGTGATGGCGATTTCCGCACTGGATTGTACGGGGTGCGGCTCCTGTGCAAATGTCTGCCCGGGCAAGAAGGGAGCCAAGGCGCTTGTTATGGAGAATATGGAAGCCAACATCGCTTCCCAGAAGGTATTCGACTATGGCGTAGCTCTGCCGGAGAAGGCAGATGTGATTGCCAAGTTCAAGGAGGCTACCGTAAAGGGCAGCCAGTTCAAGAAGCCGCTTCTTGAGTTCTCCGGAGCATGTGCAGGCTGCGGTGAGACACCGTATGCGAAGCTGATTACACAGCTCTTCGGCGACAGAATGTATATTGCAAATGCAACAGGATGTTCCTCCATCTTGTGCAACTCCTCACCCTCTACTCCTTACACCGTAATTCAGAAGTGACATGGTCCTTCATGGTCCAACTCCCTCTTTGAGGATGCGTCATAGTTTGGTTATTGTATGAGCCTGGCACAGCGCTCCGTAAGAGG
>JAAVZL010000052.1 GCA_022791635.1 Lachnospiraceae bacterium | reverse complement strand
TTCGGCTTCTTCGGTGTGGCAGTCTTTACTGCAGTACATACACCGCGCTTCTGGGGTGCGGATGTATCCGTAGCTTTCTTCTTCAGAGAATTAAATCCTTTCTGCAAAGCAGGTGCAGTAGACTTCTTCACAGAGGTCTGTCTTCCTTTTCTCACTAACTGGTTAAATGTTGGCATTCCTTTCACCTCCTGTAATAAGTGGCTGGCATGCTGCCGGCCCTGTCAGGCTGCTTGTGCCATTAAACGGCTTTATGGCGCACGAAAGCCTGCGCATTCGCGCACACTGGATTATTATAGTAACAAAAGCCTTTGCTGTCAAGGATTTTTTCAAAGAAAATCAGGGTTTTCTCCCAAAACCGGGCGGTTCCTCCTCTATAAATGGTACACTCTCCCAAGCTCCTCACCAAAGCAGGGCATGGGAAGGCCGTCCTTTGCTCTTTCACACACTGTCTTGGCACTGGCGAGCCAATTCTGAGCATCCATTTCCGGCCTGGGCAGATGAAGCGCCAGGATATGCGCAGGCTTCAGAGCGTTTGCAAGCCCCCTTCTGCTGGAGGGCAGGCCGATAACCGGGAAGGGCACAATCAGCGCATCCGGCTCCGCACACCAGACTCCGATACGCACAAATAGCTCTCTCTCTGGCCACGCGTCTCCCAGGAGCACAAGCCTCTTTCCTCCCACCTCAAGCATACAGGTCAGATTCTGGACTCCTGCATAGGCCTCTCCCATATGCTTACTGTTAAACATCTCCAAGGCGCCTCCCGGAAGCTGCATCCTTATATTCTCAGTCTCCTCCGGGGAAACGGCATGGAGCACTCCATAGCCCGGTGCAGCCTGGCGAAGCTGCCCGATCACTTCCTGTGTGGAAATAATCACAAGCTCCGGATTCCGCTTCAGAGCCTCCAGTGTATCCTCCAGACAGAAGTGATCTCCATGATGATGGGTAAACAAAAGCGCTCCGACGCTTCCTTTCTCAATTTCTTCCAGAAGCTCCGCCTTCACTCCGGCAGGCGTATCCGGATACAACTTGTTGGGATCTCTGCTGAAGGCGTCTACTCCGATGCAGTTTCTTCCTATTTTGATAAGTACACCGGCACTGGCCGTGTGGCGTATCGCGATCTCACCGCTCATATTTGGTCAATCTCCTGTTTTCTGCTGTGTATAAAATATATTTTATCTTAATCACATTTTCATCTTGTGTCAATGAGGGGGCTTTCGTTTTCACTCTTTGCTACCTATATACACCTACACATCCCACTTCAAGTACCTCTTTTTAAATTCCTAAAAAAATGCTAAAATAAATGCAATAAAACCCAATGCTTGCGCATTAACTAAGTGAAAGGAGAAAGTAAGAATGATAATTTGCTTGACGTCGGCAAATGACAGCGGTGGAGAACTGGATTCCTCCCGATTAGAACAATGTCTTTTGGGAGTTGCCCATGAAGATTCCCAGGCTCTTAAGGAGCTTTACGACTGTACCAGCGCTTCTGTCTATGCTTTTGCCCTTTCTATTTTAAAAAATACTCAGGACGCAGAGGACGTCCTGCACGATTGCTATCTCCATATTTACTCCGGAGCCTCCGGGTATCGGTCCTTTGGAAAGCCTATGGCATGGATTCTGACGATTGCACGGAATCTTTGTCTTTTAAAGCTGCGGGATCGCAAACGGTTCTCCCAGACTCCTCTGGAAGACTGGGAGCCTTATCTAAAAGCCTGTGAGGCCGCTTCCCCGGAGGATCGGATCATTTTAACCGAATGCATGAAGCGTCTGTCCGACGAGGAGCGCCAAATCATTGTTCTCCATGCCGTGGCAGGCTTTAAGCACCGGGAAACTGCAAAGCTATTGCAGCTTCCACTGTCCACTGTTCTTTCAAAATACAATCGTGCTATGAAAAAGCTGGAAAACGATATTGGGAAGGAGTATTGACGATGACAAACAAGGATACAGAGCAGAAAATCAGGCAAGCCTTTTCAAATGCTGTTCCGGACATCCGCGATAGCATCCTTTCCGACTGCAAAACCAAGAAAGGAGCCGTAATCATTATGACAGATACCAATAAAAAGACTCTATGGGCAAGGCGCCTCGCCGGTATAGCCGCAGCATTCGTGCTGCTTATCGGAGGGCTGGCCGGCTTTCAGATCTATCGGGCAAATTATTCCGTTGCCTCCACAGTCTCTCTGGATGTTAATCCCTCCATTGAGATTCAGGTAAATAAAAAAGAACAGGTTCTCTCCGTAACCCCCCGAAACGAGGATGCAAAAATCGTGGTAGGCGATATGGATTTCAAAGGCAGCAGCCTTGATGTGACCATCAACGCCCTCATCGGTTCCATGCTGCGCAACGGATATTTGAATGAGCTTGCAAATTCTATCCTGATCAGCGTAGACAGTCAGGATCCCGCCAAGAGCGCAGAGCTAAAGGAGCGCCTTGCCAGCGAGATTAACGCCGTGCTTCAGACCGGCACCTTCAATGGCGCCGTACTGAGCCAGACCATCTCCGCAGACTCCAATCTCAGAGACCTGGCCGATACCTATGGCATTACCCTTGGTAAAGCGCAGCTCATTCAGCAGATTATTGCTCAGAATGCTTTTTACTCCTTTGAAGATCTGGTCCCCCTGTCCATCAATGAGCTGAACCTGCTGACCGAATCCGGCAACCTAAATCTTTCAAACGTCAGCTCTCTGGGTACCGCCAGCGACAAAGCGTACATCGGCGAAGAAAAAGCCATGGAGCTTGCCCTCTCTCACGCCGGCGTTCCGGCAGAAAGCCTGTCCGAATACGAGCTGGAACTGGACTACGAGCACGGAACTATGGTTTATGAGGTGGAATTTGACTGCGAGGGCTTTGAGTATGATTACGAGCTGGATGCCGTCACCGGCGCGATCCTGAAAAATCAGAAAGAAGCAACAGGAGCCAACACCACCTCCTCTCAGCCCCACCACAATCCGGGTCATACAAATATTGTCCCAGAGCACGCCTCCTATATCGGAGAAGCTCAGGCCAGAGAGGTAGCTTTGTCCCACGCAGGCCTTTCGGCTGATGCTGTCACCGCGTATCAGCATCATTTGGATCATGAGCATAATACTATGGTTTATGAAATCGAATTCCATTGCCAGGGCTTTGAATACGACTATGAGATTGATGCTTATACCGGAGCCATCTTGAAGCACGAGAAGGACCAAGACGACAACTATATTCCGCCCCAGACTGACAGTAGTCAACACCCCTCCGACGGAAGTGGAAGCTATATCGGCGAGGCCCGGGCAAAGGAAATCGCGCTCTCTCACGCAGGCGTTTCGGTTGAGGCTATTTATAATTATGAATTTGATCTGGATGATGACGACGGAATTATGATTTATGAGCTTAAATTCGAAACCGAAAGTTGCGAATATGAATATGAAATCCATGCCGTGGACGGCTCCATTCTAAAATACGAATGGGACGAAAAAGACTAACAAGAAATCCCCGCGCCCTTAAGCGCGTAGCCAAAAAGGCGATGTCGAAAAATAAGGCGGCGGGCATTTCCATATCCTGTGTTCGGACGGTTCGCGTACATTCTGTCTGCTCCGGACGGACATTACCCTGACAGTTTTGTAGTAACGAAAGTTACTTTTGGGTAATATCCGTCCATATCAGACATCCTGTACGCGAACAGCCGGACACTGGATATCGGAAATGCCCGCCGCCTTATTTTCCGACATCTAATTGATTGATTATCTGTAGTACAAAGCACCTCTCAAGCGATTCTTTTCAGCAAGCAGATACTATCACCGATTTCTAAGAAAACAGCGCCTCCCGAATCACCTCACACACCGTAGGATGCGGGAAGATAGTCCGCTTGATACTCTCCAGGGGAATCTGGTTTTCAATCATCAGGGCCAGGGAATAAATATACTCTGACGCATAGAAGGACATGATTGCCGCCCCGACAATGACCTCCTTCCGGGCATCAATGATAATTTTACAAATTCCATTGCTCATTCCGTTCTCTGCCACATGGCGTCCGCTGAAATTGATAGAAACCTTTTTCACGGCATAGGGAATCCCGGCCTCCTTGGCCTGCTCCTCGGAAAGCCCCACAAAAGCCGCTTCCGGGCTGGTATACACCACGCCGCAGACAGCGCCATAACTCATAGCATCCTGCTTTCCAAGGATGGTATTAACAGCCACCTCTCCCTCACGATAGCCCACATGAGCCAGCATTACCTTTCCGTTTACATCACCGATGGCATAAACCCCCGGCACATTCGTCCGCATCTGAGCATCCGTCACAATGGCTCCCCGCTCCACCTGAACTCCAAGCTCCGCAAGCCCCTCTATACTGCTGTTGGCCCGGCGTCCCACACACATGAGAGCCTTATCATAGGCCGCCACATCAACCTTCCCCTCTCGTTTAAAGGTTACAACACCTCCGGATACCTTTGTCACTCCGCTGGAAAGATAAAAGGTTACACCCTTTTTCTCCAGCTCCTGCTGAAGGAGAAGACTTACCTCCCGGTCATTCGGGCCAAGCACCTTATCCATCATCTCAATCACGGTTACTTTAGAGCCCGCCTCCTGGAAATAAGCCGCCATCTCAAAACCGATAACACCGCCGCCCACAATCAAAAGCTTCTTGGGAATCTCCGTCATATCCAGAATCTCATCACTGGTCACAACCGTACCCTTTTCAAACTCCTCCTTTACCCCCTCAATAGGAGGTACAACAGGAGAAGAACCGGCCGCAATAATGACATTCTTTCCTATAAAGGACTCCTTCTCTGTGGATACCACCAGAGCGCCATTCTCCCTTGAGAGCCTTGCCGTTCCATTCACCACCTGAACCTTTTTTCTCCGCAGGCCGCCGGCCACCCCCTGCACCAACGTCTTTACCACTTCATCTTTCTTCTGAACCACCTTGGCATGATCAAGAGAAGCCTCCTTAGCCGTCACACCATAGGCCTCCCCCGCCCCATTGGCATGGTGATACATCTTTGCCGCATACAAAAAAGTCTTGGTAGGAATACACCCCACATTCAAACAAGTGCCCCCCAAATTCTTTTTCTCCACCAACAGTACCCTCTGTCCATGGTGAGCCGCATACTCCGCACTATTATAACCCGCCGGGCCCCCACCAATCACAATCACATCAAATTCCTGCATTCGTTCCTCCATTCCAGTTCCGCAGCACCCCATCCAGTACGCAATTACAAAGATGAATTTCCGGCCACAAAAAAGTGTGTCCGTAAATCCATCTGGGTACTGGTTGGGGCGCTGCTGTTTCCAGTTCCGCAGCACCCCATCCAGTACGCAATTAATTACAGAGATGAATTTCCGGCCACAAAAAAAGCGTGTCCGTAAATCCATCTGGGTACTGGTTGGGGCGCTGCTGTTTCCAGTTCCGCAGTTTCCGGTTCCACAACATCTATAATTTCCCGTAGCTCTATCATACAGTCTCCACACCCCAAAAAGCAAGGCCATCTTTCAAACTTTCTCAAAGAAGTAAATCAAGAAGTTTCCGCAAAATAGGACTGCAGACTTTTCCGATATCCAGTGTCCGGCTGTTCTCGTACATTCTGTCTGCTCTGTACGGATATTGCTTATGCAATGTCCGTACAGAGCAGACAGAATGTACGAGAACCGTCCGAACACCGGATATGGAAATGGCTGCAGTCCTATTTTGTGGAAACTTCGCCCGCCTACCTTAAACCTCTGTCAATTCTTCTTCCGTTTCTTCCTCATCAAGTGCATCCTCTGCCAGATCCTCCTCCAGGAACTCCTCATCCGCAAATTCCTCCGTCAGATCCAGATCCAACTCCTCATCCAAATCCTCCGAAAGCTCCAGCTCCTCATATCCCTTCAGCTCCGTATCCAGCTTCACAGACTGATAACGCTTCATACCCGTTCCTGCCGGAATCAGCTTACCAATCAGCACATTCTCCTTCAAACCAATCAGCGGATCCACCCGTCCCTTAATCGCCGCCTCAGTCAACACCTTGGTAGTCTCCTGGAAGGACGCCGCAGACAGGAAGGAATTCGTAGCCAGAGAAGCCTTGGTAATACCAAGCATCACCTGCTTACCCTCTGCCGGCCTCTTGCCCTCTGCCTCCAGCTTCTCGTTCATTTCATCAAAATCCAGAACATCCACCAGCGTACCCGGCAGGAAATCCGTATCACCGTTATCCTCCACACGAATCTTCTTCAGCATCTGACGCACAATCATCTCAATATGCTTATCATTGATATCCACGCCCTGAAGACGATATACCCGCTGTACCTCCTGAATCATATAATCCTGAACAGCGCGAATCCCCTTAATCTTCAAAATATCATGAGGATTCACACTACCCTCCGTCAACTCATCGCCGGCCTCCAGCACCTGCCCGTCCTGTACCTTCATACGAGAGCCATAGGGAATCAGATAAGTCTTAGACTCCCCATCCTCATTGGTTACCTGAATCTCCCGCTTTTTCTTCGTATCCAGAACCGTTACCGTACCGGCAATCTCCGTAATAATCGCAAGTCCCTTAGGCTTTCTGGCCTCAAAAAGCTCCTCCACACGAGGAAGACCCTGTGTGATATCGCCGCCGGCCACACCGCCCGTATGGAAGGTACGCATGGTCAGCTGCGTACCCGGCTCACCGATAGACTGAGCCGCAATAATCCCTACAGACTCACCCACCTGAACCGCCTCACCGGTAGCCATATTCGATCCATAGCACTTCGCACACACACCGATATGTGATTTACACGTCAGTATCGTACGAATCTTCAGCCGATCATAAGGCTTCCCATTCTCATCCACCCCGGAATTGATAATAGCCGCCGCACGCCTAGGCGTAATCATATGATTGGCCTTTACAATCACATTGCCATCCTTATCCTTAATGGTCTCACAGGAGAAACGGCCTGTAATACGCTCCTGAAGACTCTCAATCTCTTCTCTTCCGTCCGTAAAGGCCTTCACCACCATGCCAGGGATCTCATCCTTCCCCTCACAGCAGTCCACCTCACGGATGATCAAATCCTGAGACACATCCACCAGACGCCTGGTCAGATACCCAGAGTCCGCAGTACGAAGCGCCGTATCCGACAAACCTTTACGTGCTCCATGAGCAGACATAAAGTACTCCAGTACATCCAGCCCCTCCCGGAAATTGGATTTGATGGGCAGCTCAATGGTATGTCCCGTAGTATCTGCCATCAGTCCACGCATACCGGCCAGCTGCTTAATCTGCTTATCGGAACCACGGGCTCCGGAGTCTGCCATCATATAGATGTTGTTGTACTTATCCAACCCGTCCAGCAGTGCCTTGGTGAGAATCTCATCCGTCTGCTTCCAGGTCTCCACAACCTCCTTGTAGCGCTCCTCCTCGGTAATAAGGCCTCGCTTATAGTTCCTGGTAATCTTATCCACCGTATCCTGAGCATTTTTAATGAGCTCAGGCTTTTCCGGCGGCACTGTCATATCGGAAATGGATACGGTCATAGCCGCTCTGGTGGAATACTTATACCCCATAGCCTTAATGTCGTCCAGAACCTCTGCGGTACGGGTGGCTCCGTGGGTATTGATAACCTTTTCCAGAATCTGCTTCAAGCCCTTCTTGCCTACGTGGAAATCCACCTCAAGCTTTAATTCGTTGCCCGGAATGCTCCGATCCACAAAGCCCAAATCCTGGGGCAGAATCTCGTTAAAGATAAAGCGGCCCATGGTAGATTCGATAATATCCGATATTTCACTGCCGTCAGCAAGGGTCTTGGTCACCTTCACTTTAATTTTAGACTGAAGCTTAATGGCCCCATTCTCATAAGCAAGAATAGCCTCATTTACACTCTTGAAGAACTTGCCCTCTCCCTGAATTCCCGGACGCTCCTGAGTCAGATAATAGATTCCAAGCACCATATCCTGGGAGGGAACAGCCACCGGACCTCCGTCCGAGGGCTTCAAAAGGTTGTTGGGTGAGAGCAGAAGGAAACGGCACTCCGCCTGAGCCTCCACGGACAGGGGAAGATGCACGGCCATCTGGTCGCCGTCAAAGTCCGCATTGAAGGCCGTACAAACCAGAGGATGCAGCTTAATGGCTTTACCCTCTACCAGAATCGGCTCAAAGGCCTGGATTCCCAGTCTATGCAGAGTAGGTGCACGGTTCAGCATTACCGGATGCTCCTTGATAACCTCCTCCAGTACGTCCCACACCTCAGGCTGTACCTGACGCTCCACCATTTTCTTGGCGCTCTTAATGTTGTGAGCCGTGCCCTTTTGCACAAGCTCCTTCATCACAAAGGGCTTAAACAGCTCAATTGCCATCTCCTTGGGAAGACCGCACTGATAAATCTTAAGCTCCGGTCCCACTACGATAACGGAACGGCCCGAATAGTCCACACGCTTTCCCAGCAGATTCTGGCGGAAACGTCCGGATTTACCCTTCAGCATATCGGAAAGAGATTTTAATGCACGGTTGCCAGGCCCCGTTACGGGACGGCCTCTCCTTCCGTTATCAATCAAAGCATCCACTGCCTCCTGGAGCATACGCTTCTCATTTCTTACAATAATATCCGGCGCACCAAGCTCCAAGAGACGCTTTAAGCGGTTGTTCCGGTTGATAATTCTGCGATACAAATCGTTCAGGTCTGAGGTTGCGAAGCGACCGCCGTCCAGCTGAACCATGGGACGCAAATCCGGCGGAATCACGGGAATGGCATCCATAATCATCCACTCTGGCTGATTTCCCGACTCGCGAAATGCCTCCACTACCTCCAGACGCTTGATAATACGGGCACGCTTCTGCCCGGTGGCATTGGTCAGAGCGCTCTTAAGCTCCCCGGACTCTTTTTCCAGGTCAATGGCTATGAGAAGCTCCTTGATGGACTCCGCGCCCATTCCCACACGGAAACGACTCCCGTACTTCTCCCGCATATCCTGATATTCCTTCTCGGTAAGGATCTGCTTATACTGGAGCTCCGTGTCTCCCGCATCCAGCACAATATAAGATGCAAAATAGAGCACCTTCTCCAAGGTTCTGGGAGACAAATCCAGGATCAGTCCCATGCGGCTGGGGATTCCCTTAAAATACCAGATATGGGATACGGGAGCCGCCAGCTCAATATGTCCCATACGCTCACGGCGTACATTGGACTTGGTAACCTCCACGCCACAGCGATCGCAGACCACGCCTTTATAGCGGATCTTCTTATACTTTCCACAATGACATTCCCAGTCCTTGCTGGGTCCGAAGATGCGTTCGCAGAATAAGCCGTCCTTTTCCGGTTTCAGGGTTCTGTAATTAATGGTTTCCGGTTTCTTCACCTCGCCCTTGGACC
>JAAVZL010000051.1 GCA_022791635.1 Lachnospiraceae bacterium | reverse complement strand
ACTGACAGACCACATGATGCTGCAGGCAACGGAATTAGGGCTTGGCTCCGTGTGGATATGTTACTTCAAGCCGGATGTGATAAGCAGGGAATTTGGACTTCCTGAAAATCTGGAGCCGGTCAATATCCTTGCAGTCGGGTATTCGGATGAGGAAGCGGCAGACCCGGAACGCCACTCGCAGACCAGAATCCCAGTGGGCGAACTGGTATCTTATCCAGATGTACATTGATGGGGTTCCCCTGCCTGTTCCCGGTTTGTAAAATCAGGAGGTTTGTGGTAGTATGGAACTACGAAAACGAAAGGAAAGGCAGGTGAGGATATTGACAGCGACGGAACAACAGCACCAGGAGGATTTACAGCGCCTGCGTGACTTACGGCCTATCGACGATGATTTTATGCGCTGCCTGTTTAAAGATAACATTCCAGCGTGATGGATGTAGAGAACCTCCATTCCGGGCAGGAATTTAAAGAGCTGCCGGACACGGTATCTGAAAGAAAATCCGAAGGGAGTGAGTGAGATGTGCCGTATCATGGAGGATATGAGAAATGAATCCCTGAAAGAGGGAATAAAAGAAGGTATGAAAGAAGCAGCACTCCGTATGTTAGCTGCCGGGAAATATGCCTTAGAAGAAATTGCGAATATTTCAGGGCTTTCCCTTGAAGAAGTAAATCAACTGAAAGCAGAACGAAACGCATAAAGCACTGTCATAGAGCCAGGAATCTTCAATAAAGGTTTCTGGCTCTATTTTTAATGGATGATGTGGCAACAAACATCAAGACTTCTCACAAAACATAAAAATGGCTCTCCAAAATTGTGTTTATTAAAGAAGCGAATTATAATGGGATAGTAGAAGTCCGTTCACCCTGCGGGAGCATGTATGGATGGGAGACGCGCAGGGTATCGTCTTGTTACAATACGAAACAGAGGTGACAAAGCAATGTCAAAAATATTATTGGTAGAGGATGATTTGCCCTTAAGCGCCGGCCTGTGCTTTGAATTGGATACAAGCGGTTATCTGACCGTGGCGGCTTATCATTGTCGGAAAGCTCTTAAGCAGGATGTATTAAAGGGCTTTGATTACGAGACCGGCCATTGTTCTGGCAGATGAGCCCACGAGGAATCTGGACTCTAAGACGAGCGATGACGTGGTTGGGCTGTTGAAGATGACAAGCAGAGAATTTCATCAGACGATTGTGATGATTACCCACAATCCGGAGATTGCACAGATGGCGGATCGCATTGTGCGGATTGAGGATGGGAGGATTGTTGACAATTGCGTTTCGGATAAAAGCGGCTTATAATGAGAGGGAGAAATCTCAAAGAAAGGAGCTCTCATTTCATGGGATTGAATGATACCGCATGGCAGGCACTCTTTGACAAATACCACATTCTGGATGTCATTGCAGCCGAGGGACGCTTTGCCATCTCCGCTGCACAGATAAAGGAATATCGGGAGCCCAGACTGATGACCAAATTTGATCACAGGGTCAATCTGCCGGAAGTTTTTGCAAGGAATCATCTTGCCATTCTTCCTGTCACACGGGGCGATTACGTAATTTCCACCTTTCATGCCTATGAGGAATTTCCATGGACGGATAAAGAGCCTAAGAGGATTTCCATTCCGTCCCATCTTCAGACCTTAAGTCCGAAATTTCTTGTAAGCGAGGCCATTGCCTTAAACTGTGCCAATGCCTGCGGAATCCTTTCGGATTTTTTGGAGGAGGATACGCTGGTCCCTACGGTCAGTGGCCGTATGAGCTCCGGAGCCTTTGAGTTCTATATCGATACGGAGGGCGGCCGCCAGATGCTTGGGGTGAGCAACTCCCAAATTGAGATTGATGCCGCCTATGAGGGGATGAGGTGCCTTGCTCTGTTTGAGGCGAAGAGAGATCTGTCCGAGGATTTTTTGGTGCGACAGATTTATTACCCTATGCGTGTCTGGTCCACCCGCATTACAAAGCCGGTGAAGCCCGTCTTTCTCGTCTTTTCCAACGGCGTCTTTCACCTTTGCCAGTATGCCTTTACGGATACGGCGCACTACAATTCTCTGCGTCTTGTAAAGCAGAAAAGCTATGCCATTGCAGCGGAAATTGCGCTCTCGGATATTGAAAATCTCCTGAAAACCACGGCATTAGAGCAGGAGCCGTCCGTTTCCTTTCCTCAGGCAAACAGCATGGCAAGGATTATCAACCTCACGGAGCTTCTCTATGAAAAGCCAATGACCCGGCAGGACATTACCACAGAATACGCCTTTGACGAGCGGCAGACCAATTATTACACCGATGCAGGGCGCTATCTGGACCTTATCGAGAAAGGGACGGAGAAAGGAAACGTTACATACTGGCTGTCGGATCTGGGCCGTCATATGATGGAGCTGAGCTATCGGGAGCGGCAGCTTGCTATTATCACCCAGATTCTCAAGCACAGGGCTTTCCGGGAGACTTTGAAGGTTTGCCTGCAATGCGGGGAAATGCCGGATGCACAGACCGTAGTAGAAATTATGAAGCGGTCTAATCTCTACCAAGTAAAATCAGACAGCACCTTTTACCGACGATCCTCTACGATCATTGGCTGGGTGAAATGGATACTGAGTGTTGTGGAGGTATAAAAGGCATAAAATGAGATAATAAATTTGAGGGCATAGAATAGAAAGCTCAAAATTGTTATACTGAGATAGTAGGAGCAAAAGGCCTTTGACAGGAAAGGGGGCATCCATCGTGCAGACAGTGGGAATCGGGCACCAGAATTTTGAGCAGGTGATTACAAAAGATATTTTTTATATAGATAAGACTCATTTTATTAAGGAGTGGTGGGAAGCGGAGGATCAGGTAACGCTGATTACCCGGCCCAGACGTTTTGGAAAGACTTTGAATATGAGCATGACCGAGCAGTTTTTTTCTGTAAAGTATGAGAACCGGGGCGATTTGTTTGAGGGGCTGTCTATCTGGGAAGAGGAAAAATATCGAAAGCTTCAGGGGACCTATCCGGTGATCGCTTTAAGCTTTGCGGATGTGAAGGAGACCACCTTTTCGGATGTAAGGGAGAAGCTTTGCCTGATTTTGCAGAATCTTTATAATCAGTATGATTTTCTGCTGGAAGAGGGTTTTCTAAAAGAGGGGGAGGAAACATATTTCCGAAGTGTTACTATGGGTATGTCGGATACGGTGGCATCCTATGCATTAAAGTCCCTGTCGGCCTTTTTGGAGCGTTACTATGAGAAGAAAGTGATCATTCTTCTGGATGAATACGATACGCCGTTACAGGAGGCCTATGTAAATGGCTATTGGAAAGAACTGGTTGCGTTTACCAGAAGTATGTTTAACGCAACTTTTAAAACAAATCCCCATTTGGATCGTGCTATTATGACAGGAATTACCAGAGTCAGTAAGGAATCCGTTTTTTCAGATTTAAATAATCTGGAGGTAGTGACAACTACGTCGGAAAAGTATGCAGAATCCTTTGGATTTACACAGCAAGAGGCATTTGATGCTCTGAAAAAATATGGATTGGGTGAAGAGGAAGAGGAGGTAAAGAGATGGTATGATGGATTTACCTTTGGAAGCAGGAAGAATATTTATAATCCTTGGTCTATTATTAATTATTTAGATAAACGTGCTTTTCGGCTTTATTGGGCAAATACCAGCAGCAACAGTTTGGTAGGGAAGCTGATTCAGGAGGGGAGTATTAAGCTAAAAGAAGTAATGGAGGATTTGCTGAAAGGCGGGCGTCTTTGTACGGAGATTGATGAGCAGCTGGTATTTAGCCAATTGGATCAGGATGAGTCTGATGTCTGGAGCCTTTTGCTGGCAAGCGGCTACCTTAAGGTGGAGCGTTATGTGATGCATGAGGAGCAGGGGACTCAGGAGTATGAGCTGACTCTGACGAATAAAGAGGTAAAACTGATGTTTGAGCGGATTGTCCGGGGATGGTTTTCCAGAACGGCTTCTGCATATAATGACTTTATTAAGGCGCTTTTGTTAGGTGATCTGGAAGCGATGAATGAGTACATCAACCGTGTTTCAGAGGAGACATTCAGCTTTTTTGATACGGGAAAGAGGGCTTCGGGAAAGAATGTGTTGATTGGAGGTTTGTAAGAAATGTAGGTTGTGAGGGTCCGTGACAAAATAAGGCATCCGGCTTTTCCATATCCTGTGTTCGGACGATTCACGTACAGTAGTCTGCTACTGTCGGACGTTGGGGAGTGTTTTTGTCAGGCGTTGCCTGATATACGTTTTGTACAACGTTCGCCAGTATCAGACTACTGTACGTGAATAGCCGGACACTGGATATCGGAAAAGCCGTATGCCTTATTTTGTCACAGACCCACGGAAGTTTTTTGGCTGGAAAATGTAACGAAATGCTTTTTTGTAACACTTACTAATGACATGTACTTTTGGAAGTTCCCTACGGGTATACCTTTATGCACAAAAAGTATGTGCAAAACAAGGAAAGGAGGATACGAAATGGAGTCTCTTGAGGAAATCTATCGGAAGCATGCCCAGACGGTGTATGCATATTTGCTCAGTAGAACCGGGAACGGGGATTTGGCGGAAGAACTGACCCAGGAGACTTTTTTCCAGGCTGTCAGAAGTATTGGAACTTTTCAGGGAAACAGTAGCATGACCACGTGGCTGTGCGGAATAGCCCGGAATCTTTTGCGCCAGCATATAAGGGAGAGCAGCAAGCTTCGGCCCATAGAGGAAATGGAGCCTGCAGCAGGGGCGGATGGGCCGGAGGAGGAGCTTTGTCTTCAGTGGGAGAACCTGGAGGTCTTGAAGCTGCTCCACAGATTAAAGGAGCCCGTCCGAGAGGTCATGTATCTGCGTCTGATTGGGAATCTTAATTTTGGACAGATTGGGGAAATCATGGGAAAAAGTGAAAACTGGGCCCGAGTGAATTTTTACCGGGGAAAAGAGAGGATTCGAAAAGAGGTGTTGAAGCATGAAGAATAGCGTACCCTGTGCTCTCATTCGAGATCTGGTCCCCCTCTATGCAGAGGATCTGGTGTCCGATGAGACCAGAAAAGAACTGGAAGCACATATACAGGAATGTAAGGAATGCAAAGCCTACTATGAAAGAGCAACAAAAGAAATGGAGTGTGAAAAGGTGGAAGAAATAAAACAGGAAGCTATGGAAATAAACTATATGAAACGGATTCACGCATACCAGAAAAGAAACGCCCTATTAGGAGGCATTGTCAGCTTTTTACTGGGAGTCTTTCTGCCCGTTGGCCTGCTTGGTCTGTCCGTGTTCGTGATGCAAGGCGGCCCCAGTGCATACCACTTTGCAAGACTGGAGTTAATGTGGCCCTTGATGCTTGCGCGGATGCTCGTGTCGGGAATTGTAGTGTGCATAATCTACTGCATCATAAACCGTGTGATTCGAAAAAGATGGGGCAGTAAAAAATAAAGCAGGTATCCTACCACATACAACAACCAGCAGACAGGAAGCCCCGTATCAGTACTGTTTCGACGGGCAGCGGCAGTGTGGGCGTGCAGGCTTTTCCGATATCAGGTGTCCGGCTGTTCGCGAACATACTGTTTGATTTGGGCGGACATTATCTCAAAATAGCCTTTTCGAAAACCTTAAGGTAATGTCCGCCCAAAGCAGACAGTGTGTACGCGAACCGTCCGAACACCGATATGGAAAAGCCTGCACGTCCACACTGCCGCTGCCCCTCTAAGATGTTACGCCATACGGGGCTCCCTGCCTGCGTCCGTCCCCATCAACTTGCACGAACACCACAAGCTTGCTATACTAAAATCATCAAAAACCAAGGAGCAGCCCATGAGAAAAATATTAATCGTAGAAGACGACGAAAAGCTCTGCCGCGAGCTTCAGACCTTTCTTAACAATAACGGCTACCATGCAGAGAGCCTGCCAAAAGGAGAATATACCATATCAGCCATTCTAAAGACCCAGTCAGATCTGGTTCTTCTCGATCTGGGCCTTCCGGAAACCGACGGCTTGTACCTCTGCCGTGAGCTTCGAAAAGTAGCGGAGCTTCCGGTAATCGTGATTACCAGCCAGGATACCCAGATGGCGGAGCTTATGAGCATGAGCCAGGGAGCGGACGATTTCGTAACAAAGCCCTTTCATCTCCAGATATTACTAGCCCGGATAGAGGCAGTTCTCAAAAGGGTCTACCGAGAGCCCATTGTCCAGGAAAAAAAGAGGCTGGGAGCCTTTACTCTGGATCTGGCAAAGGCAGTGATTGCCTCAGAGACGAAAAGTACAGAGCTGACCAAAAATGAGCTGCGGATTCTGGACTGCCTGGCCCGCCGTCCTGGCGAGATCGTGTCCAGAGACGATCTCATTTCCCATCTCTGGGACAGTGAGCTCTTCGTGGACGATAATACCCTGACAGTAAATATGACCCGCCTTAAAGGAAAGCTTGCGGAGATCGGTGTGCGGGATGTGATTCAGACTAAGAGAGGATTGGGATACGTGCTGTTATGCGATACGGAATCTATGTAAGGGAACGGTTTGGACAGCTTCTCCTTGTGAGCGGCGTTATGGCCACAGTAGAGATTTTTCTTTTGACGGTTCGGGCCAGCCTCGGTGTTAGTATCTATACGGCCCTTTGCTTCTACGGCGTGTATGTGTTTATTTCCTGGCAGGAATTTCGCAGAAAACGGTTGTATTTTCAGAGCATCACAGAGAGCCTTAAAGCTCTTGATAAAAAATACCTCCTGCCGGAAATGCTGGGCTATCCGGTGAACCAGGAGGAGCGGCTCTTGAAGGAGATTTTAGAGGATCTGGGAAAGTCCATGGCAGATCATGTGAGCTATTACAAAAATGCGGAAAAGGAGTACAAAGAATACATAGAGCTGTGGATCCATGAGGTGAAGACGCCCATTGCTGCAGGAAAGCTGATGGTGGAAAATCACGGGACGGAGGATGCAAAAGGACTTGTGGAGGAGCTTGAGCGGATTGAGAGCTATACGGAGCAGGCCCTTTTCTATGCCCGAAGCGCCCATGTGGAGAAGGACTATCTCATCCGCCCGGTGAATTTTAGGGAGCTTGTGACCCAGGCAGTGAAGCGCAGCAAGCGGACCCTGATTGCAAAAAGAGCCTCCATTGAGATGGAAGGGCTTGACGCAGTGGTTTACAGCGATGAGAAATGGCTTGCCTTCATCCTGAATCAGATTTTGTCCAACAGTGTGAAATATTCCGATAAGGAGTCTCTGAAGCTTTCCTTTACGGCAAATGTGGGGCAGGAGCAGATAAGCCTTGTGATTCGGGACAACGGACGGGGGATTCGAAGCAGCGATCTGGACCGGGTGTTTGAGAAGGGCTTTACAGGAAGCCTGGGAAGAAAGTCGGGACAGGCTACGGGGCTGGGGCTTTATCTCTGCAAAAAGCTCTGCGGCCGCCTGGGGCATGGAATAGAGATTGCCTCCACCGAAGGGGAGGGATGCGAGGTGAGACTAATCTTCCCCAGGGGAAGCTATGGGGAGATAAGATAGAAAAGAAAGCTTACAAAATTGAAAGGCAGGCGTAAGGAAGTTCTATGGTACGGGAAGGCTGACATTCTTATAATCAGAATATACCATACATCCATCTTAACAGTAGGGAACTACTCGGAAGATGTGAAGGAATAGAGAGGAGCAAAAAGCGTACCATGAGTGCTATTTTAAGTGTCAATAACATGGAAAAGTATTACGGAAGCAAGGGAAGCGTCACCAAGGCGGTTGACAATATCAGCTTCCAGGTTGAGGCCGGTGAATTTGTGGGGATTATGGGGGCAAGCGGAAGCGGAAAGACCACCCTTCTAAACTGTATTTCCACCATTGACCGGGTGACCAGCGGTGAGGTTAAAGTGGGAGGAAAGGATATCACGAAGCTTCGGGGCAATGCTCTGCACAAATTCCGCCGGGAGGAATTGGGCTTTGTGTTCCAGGATTTCCACCTTCTGGACACGCTGACGGTCTATGAAAACATTGCCCTGGCTCTGTCCATTCGGCATGTGGCGCCGGCGAAGATTGAGAAGCGCGTCCGGGAGGCGGCGGCAAGGCTTGGAATCTCGGATATTTTAAATAAATATCCCTATCAGATCTCCGGAGGGGAGAAGCAGAGGACGGCCTCTGCCCGGGCGATCATAGGAGAGCCCAAGCTGATTCTGGCCGACGAGCCCACAGGGGCTTTGGATTCCAGGGCTTCCCGGATGCTGCTTTTGCGCTTCCGGGAGATGAACGAGAAGCTGGGAGCCACCATTCTCATGGTAACCCACGATGCCTTTACGGCAAGCTACGCATCCCGCATCCTCTTTATCAAGGACGGAAGAATTTTCAGTGAAATTCGCAAAGGCAACGGGGATCGAAAGAGCTTTTTCAACCAGATCATGGATGTGGTTGCTTTGCTTGGAGGTGATTTGAATGATGCTGTTTAAATTGTCTCTTCGGAATCTGAAAAAGAGCTTTCAGGATTATACCGTCTATTTTCTTACACTGGTATTGGGGGTTGCAATTTTTTATGTGTTTAATGCTTTGGATTCTCAGGGAGTTATGGATGCAGTGTCTGCTTCCACAAGAGAGATTATTCAGCTTATGCTTACCATGCTTGCAGGGGTTTCTGTGTTTGTGTCGGTTATTCTGGGCTTTCTGATCGTGTATGCCAACAATTTTCTCATCCGCAAGCGAAAGAAGGAGTTTGGGGTGTATCTGACTCTTGGCATGAGCCGGGGCGGGATTTCCCGGATTCTTCTGGGGGAGACGGTGCTCATCGGGCTGATTTCTCTGGCTGTGGGACTTGTGATCGGAGTGTTTGCCTCCCAGCTGATGTCCATTCTGGTGGCCCGGATGTTTGAGGCGGATATGACAGCCTACACCTTTGTGTTTTCTTCCAGGGCGGCGGGGAAAACGGTGATTTATTTTGGGATTATGTACTTCCTGGTGATTCTCTTTAACGCCGGGGCGGTTTCCGGGTATAAGCTTTTGGATTTATTGACGGCCGGAAGGAAGAATGATGAGGTGCGGGTGAAAAATCCCGTGATTTCCGGGGTGGTGTTTGTGATTTCTCTGGGAATTTTGGGGTATTGTTATCTGAGTGTTCTGGGGCTTCTTGGGGTTGTGAACCGGAATCGGATAATGGTCTTGATTCTTCTGGGGAGCATTGCCACTTTTTTGTTTTTCTGGTCCTTATCGGGGCTGATGCTTCGCATGGTGCAGGCCAGAAAAAGCTTTTATCTGAAGGACTTGAATCTGTTTGTGTTCCGCCAGATGAACAGCCGGATTCATACCATGGTTTTCTCTATGACCGTCATTTGCCTGATGCTGTTTCTGACTATCGGGGTTCTCTCCTGCGGGGTGAGCGTGAATCAGTCTCTGACGGCAGAGCTTGAGGAGCTGACACCCAGGGATGTGTGTATGACCAAGTCTATGGAGGCAGGAAATGGGCAGGTAGAGGAGAGCGCAGGGAAGGGGATTGCGGAATATCTTTCCGGGAAGGGCTTTGCGCTTTCGGAGGAGCTTCGGGAGGGATATGTGGAAATAACCACGTATACGCTGCCTGGGCTTACCTGGGAGGATACCCTGGGGGAAAGTAAGGAGCAGGTGATGGAGCAGTTTCCCATGCTGGACTGGACCCAGAGGGAGGAGCTGGTGCCGCTTTCGGCGTATAACCGGATGGCTGCGTTTTACGGAATTCCCACCTATGAGCTTTCGGAGGATGAGTATGTGCTTTTGTGCACCTTTGATTCCATGAAGGGAATTCGGGATATGGCTCTTGGGGCCGGGGCGCCTCTGGAGATTGGGGAGAGGCAGTATGTGCCGAAATATGAGGAATGCCGGGATGGGTATTTGAGTATGAGCAGCTCCCGGACGATCTTTGGGATCTATGTTCTGCCGGACAGTGCGTTTGAGAATGAGGCGTTTTTGCCTTACTGCAATTATCTGGCCGGGGATTACAGGGGGGATTCGGAGGAGGAGAAGAGCTTTATAGAGGAGCAGATTTCCGAGGCTACCAAAAGGACGCCGATTTATGTGGTTTCGAAGCTAAGTCTTCGGGAGAGCAGTGTGGGGATTGGGGCGATTATGACTTTTATTGCCCTTTATCTGGGGATAATCTTTTTGATTTCCAGTGCGGCGGTTCTGGCTCTTAAGGAGCTGTCGGAGGCCTCGGATAACCGGGAGCGGTATCAGGTTCTTCGGGAGCTTGGGGCGGATCAGGGGATGATTCGGGGGGCTTTGTTTCGGCAGATTGGGATTTTCTTTTTACTACCGCTTTCTCTGGCCCTGGTGCATGCGGTTTTTGGGGTGCAGTTTGTGAATCGGATGCTGGTGATCCTTCATGGGGGATCGCAGCTGGGAGCTATTTTGTTTACGGGGGTGTTTTTGACTTTGATTTATGGGGGGTATTTTTTGGCTACTTATTTGGGGGGGAGGAGGATTTTGGAGGAGTGACGGGGTGACGGAGTGACGGGTCCGGATCAGCCAACCGCCGGAGGCTTTTCCATATCCGGTGTTCGGACGGTTCTCGTACATTCTGTCTGCTAGGAACGTACATTGCCCTTTTTGGATTTTTAGGGTTTTAGGCTTTTTTGGTCAATGTTCGTTCCTATCAGACAGAATGTACGAGAACAGCCGGACACTGGAGATTGGAAAAGCCTCCGGCGGTTGGCTGATCCGGACCCTGGTTTTGGGGGCGTATGTTGGAGTTAGGGGGACATAAAACTTGCAATGAAAGAAGTAGTTGTGATAAGATATTTTTAAGATGCCGGTAAAGGAGTTTACAGTAGAGAGACGGCGGAGAAAAATTAAGAGTAAAGGTGTCTTGACGGATGCTATTTTGCAGAAAGGTGGTTACATATGTCAAACATTCATAATGAGTGGCCTACAAAGAGCCGGGAGGCTATGCTGTATCGCAGTGCCTTGGCTGCGGCGGCGAAGAAGTCCGGATTGAATGCGGTAAAGTTTGAGGAGAAAGGGATCCCCTATGAGGAGGTATATCGCAGCAGCTCTCAGGAGCTGGCCAGAGAGAATGCGGCCCGGTTTCGCTCCAATATGGAAAATCCCCGGGATCTTCGTCAGTGGGGCGCTCAGATGACCCCCGAATTGGGACGGGAGGCCTTTGGTATGGAGATTATCGAGTGCAGTGAAGAGTGCTTTGCGATGGATATGCATTTCTGCCCTCATCTGAAGGGTTGGCAGGAGCTCGGCTTGTCTGACGAGATGTGCGCCAAGCTCTGCGATTTGGCTATGGCGGGAGATTTTGCCATGGCGGAAGCTATGGGGTATACCTTGGAAAATCCCAGCCGTCTGGCTGACGGAGACTGTGCATGCAGGGTGATCTACCGGCGGAAGGCGGAAGAGGAGAAAGAAGAGCAGTAAGCTGCCGGGCATGCCGACAGACATTACATAGAAAAAGGAGAACATATCAATGGCAGAGAAAAAAGAAAAGCAGGTCAGCTCCCTGCCCCGCCCCTTGCGGCTTTTTTATGGTGTGGGCGAGTTTGGTCAGCAGCTCAGTGTTCTGACGCTGAACCTTTATTTACTGTATTTTTATACAACTGTTCTTGGAATTTCCGGGAAAGCGGCAGGTACGCTGATGCTGGTGGCCCGGATTTGGGATGCGATCAACGATCCTATGATGGGAACCATCATTGATAATACCAACAGCAAGCATGGAAAATGCCGGCCTTACCTTTTGTATTGCGCCATTCCGGCCGGGCTCTTCCTGTTTCTGACCTTCCTTGCTCCCGATATGAGCAATACGAGCAAGCTGGTCTGGGCCTACGTGACCTATATCGGTCAGGGAATGCTTTATACGGCTACGGGTATTTCCTATACCTCCTTGATGTCCCGTATCAGTGATAAGCCTATGGATCGGGTAGCCTTAAATCAAAGCCGTGCGTTTATCTCTATGTTTGCCGCCATCGCTATTTCCAGCTCTACACTGCGGCTGATAGAGACAATAGGCGCTGGCGACGAGCGGAAGGGCTTTGCCATAGTGGCAGGCGTTTACGGTATCCTGCAGGCTCTTTGCTATCTGGCCGTGTTCCGCCTCACCAAAGGGCACGACAGGCAGGAGACTAAGGCGGCAAAGGCCGACGGCAAGTCGGGAACCAAAGACCTTCTGGATTCCTTCAAATATATTATCAAGAACCCTTTATGGCGCTGGCTTGCGCTCAGCACGATGCTTTATTATACCTCTTCTGCCATTACGCAGGGAATTGTGGTTTTTTATGTAAAATTCTACCTGGAGAAGCCCACAATGACAGGCTTGGCTACTATGTGCAGCATGGTTTCCAGCTTCCTGGCGATTGTTCTGCTTCAGGTTTTTGCCAAAAAGTTTGGTAAAGCCAGAAGCTGCGCCGCAGGAATGATGATTGCCGTGTGCTGTCTGGTGGTGCGTCTGGTAACGCGGGATGCTGTTTTTCCGCTGTATTTGGCCTGCCTTTTGGTATCTGGCTTCGGTTTGGGCCTGTTTTCTTCCCTTCTGGTGCCCTCTCTTATGGATAGCATTGATTACGGAGAATGGCTCTTTGGCAAGCGCAATGATGCGATGGTTATGTCGGCCAACAGCTTTGGCAATAAGCTGGGCGGCGGCGTAGGCGCAGCAGTGCTGGGCTTTATGCTGGACGCAGTGGGCTTTGATAAGACGGCAACGGTTCAGACGGCCATGGCCAAGAGTGGATTGTTCAATACCGCTATTTTTGTGCCGCTGGTTGTATTTTCACTGGTCTTTTTCTTCATGCTGATGTATCGCAGGTATGAGAAAAAGATGCCTCAGGTTCGGGAGGAGCTGGCAGAACGTCGGGCTATGGCCGGATCCGGGAACTGACAGAAAATACATATTTTTGAAACAGAAAGGAAAGAGCAGTATGAAGGTATTTTGCTTTGGATCATTGAATATTGATTACACCTACAAGGTGGATCATTTTGTACAGAAAGGGGAGACCATATCTTCAGAGTCTCTTCAGGTTTTCAGTGGAGGAAAAGGACTGAATCAGTCCATTGCGCTGGCAAAGGCGGGGGCGGATACCTGGCATGCCGGATCCATCGGGGAGGACGGAAGGTTCCTGCTTGCACAGATGGAGGAGGCAGGCGTCCATACCCAGTGCATCACAGTCCTTGAGGAGACAAGAACGGGAAATGCCATTATTCAGAATGACACGGAGGGGGATAACTGTATCATTCTCTATGGTGGAGCCAATCAGGCAATCACGAGAGAACAGGTGGATGAGGTCATGAGGCAATGCCAGAAGGGGGATTTCCTGGTGCTGCAAAACGAAATCAATGAGCTGGCCTATATCATGGAGCAGGCTCATAAAAACGGACTTCGGATTGTGCTTAATCCCTCTCCCATGAATGAGAAGATTCGCAGACTGCCTCTGGAATATGTAGATTACTTCCTCCTCAATGAGGTGGAGGCAGGACAGATCCTCGGCAGGGAGGTAAAAGAAGGCTTTGACAAGGAGGAGCTTGGAAAAGCGCTTAGGGAGTGCTTCCCCAAAGCCATGATTGTACTGACCCTTGGAAAAGAGGGCTCCATGTATCTTGACGAAAAGGAAAGCTTCCTGCAGCCTTCCTATCGGGTGCGGGCTGTGGACACCACGGCAGCAGGCGATACTTTTACGGGATATTTTATCGGAGGACTATTGAGGGGACTTGCCGTTCGGGAGGCCATGGATTTGGCAGCAAGGGCTTCGGCCATTGCCGTAACCAGGCTTGGAGCCTCACCCTCCATTCCCTGTCTTAAGGAAGTGGAAGCGTATTCTTTCTGAATATGCTATCATCAGGTGGCGGAGGCGGACTCCTCCGTGTCAAACTTGTAGCCCATGCCCCAGATGGTCTTGATAAGCTCTCCTTTTTTTCCGAGCTTACTGCGCAGCTTTTTCACGTGGGTATCAATGGTCCGGGCATCGCCGAAGTAATCGTAATTCCATACATTGTTGAGAATCTTTTCCCGGGAAAGAGCAATGCCTTCATGCTCCATAAAGTAGGCCAGAAGCTCGAACTCCTTAAAGCTCAGCTCCAGGGCCGTTCCGTCCAGAGTCACCAGATGGGCCGCCTTGTTAAGCTCAATGCCGCCGGCTGTGAGCACTTCGTCTGCTCCTCTGGCGGCAGTCCGGCGCAGGATAGCTTCCACCCGGGCTACCAGAATCTTGGGACTAAAGGGCTTGGAGATGTATTCGTCTACTCCAAGCTCAAAGCCCTGAAGCTCGTCCCGCTCGTCGGACTTGGCTGTGAGCATAATGATTGGGACCTTGGAGTATTCCCGAATCTCCCGGCAGGTCTGCCAGCCGTCCATCTTCGGCATCATCACATCCAGAATCACCAGCGCGATTCCTTCTGTCTCAAAAAAGAGATCCAGGGCCTCCGACCCGTCCCCGGCTTCCAGCACTTCATAATTTTGTTTTATCAAAAAATCCTTTACCAGCTTCCGCATTCTGCTCTCATCGTCAACCACCAGAATTTTTATTTTATCCATGAAACCGCCCTCCAGTCATCCGTATGCTTTTGAAAGGAACATAATCCTAGTATAGCAGAGAAATATGTTTCTTTTGTGAACAAATGGCGGAGTTGCAAATAGATATTGAAGTTACAGGGAATATATGATATGGTGCTTATGAAAAAATGAGCAGAGTGGGATATTGCGGAACTGGAATAGGAGGTATTGTGTTATGGCAGTAAAGCTGGTAGTGGATTCAGCGTCAGATATTGATTTGGAGGAGGCAAAGGCCTTAGGGGTACATATGATTCCTATGTCCATTCAGTTTGGGGACCAGACCTATGCGGATGGTGTGGATCTGTCCCGGAGAGAATTTTTTGAGAAGCTGATTGAGAGCAGTGAGCTTCCCACCACAAGTCAAATCAATATGTTTCAATTTGAGGAATGCTTTTCCGAGCTTACGGCGGATGGAAGCCAGGTGGTGGTCATCACCCTGTCTTCAAAGCTTTCCGGAACTTATGCAGGCGCCGTGTCTGCGGCCCGGTCCTTTCCTGGACAGGTCTTTGTGGTGGACAGCCTGAATGTGTGCATCGGAGAGCGGATCCTGATACAGAAGGCCATCCGCCTTTTGAAGGAAGGGATTTTTGCACAGGAGCTTGCAGAGCGCCTTGAGAAGGATCGGGAGCGTATTAAGCTGATGGCTCTTCTGGGCACTCTGGAATATTTGCAAAAGGGCGGAAGAATCTCGGCCATCACCGCCGTATCCGGCTCTGTGTTGCACATAAAGCCGGTGATCTCCATTGAGGAGGGAGAGGTGAAGATGATTGGCAAGGCCATGGGCTCCAAGAAGGGAAATAATCTTTTGATGCAGCTCATCAGTAAGTCCGGCGGCATTGACTTTGACATGCCCTATGCTACGGCTTATTCCGGGCTGGAGGACAGCTTGCTGCAAAAATATCTGAAGGACAGCGCTTTCCTTTTTGAGGACAAGCTTACAGAGATTCCCTCCTACTGCATCGGAAGCACCATCGGCACCCATGTGGGACCGGGGGCGATTGCAGTGGCCTTTTTTGCAAAATAGATTTGAATTTGAGGTAAGGCAATGAAGCATTCCATCAAACGTCAGATGGCAGCCTGCTTTATCGGCGTTATGGCGGCCACCCTGATTTGCTGTTGGCTGGTCAACCGGTTTTTTCTGGAGGACTACTATGTCAAAAACAAACAGCATGTGATTTTTAATGCCTACAAAGTGTTAAATAGCGGAGTGTCCCAGGGAAGGCTGGAGGAAGGAGATTTTATTACGGAGCTGGATCAAATCTGCGTCACGGATAATATCTCTCTCTTTGTGATGGATACCAGCGGCAACCCCAGACTTTACAGTAATCGGGATTATAAGACTCTTCAGAGAAAGCTCTATGCCTATATTTTTGAGATAGAAATACCGGAGACAGCCCGGGTTTTGGTACAGGGGGATGGGTTTGCTATCCGGGAAAGTACGGATTATCTGACCCAGGCGGATTACCTGGAGATCATCGGGACACTGGATTCGGGAGAGCCCTTTATTATGCGTACGGCAGTGGAGAGCATTCGTGAGAGTGCGGAGCTCTCCAGCCGCTTCTTTGCCTATATTGGCGGGGCTGGCATTCTGGTTAGCTCCCTTCTTATCTGGTGGCTGTCAAGGAGGCTTTCCAGGCCTATGCTGGAGCTTGCGGAGCTGTCTCAGCGGATGGCGGATCTGGATTTTAATGCCAAGTTTACTTCTCGTCAGGATAATGAGATTGGATTTTTGGGAAAGCATATGAATCAGCTCTCAGAGACTCTGGAGCGGACCATTTCCGAGCTTAAGACGGCCAATAATGAGCTCCAGAAGGATATTGAGCGCAAGACGCAGATTGATGAGATGCGAAAGGATTTTCTGTCCAATGTTTCTCATGAACTGAAAACTCCCATTGCTCTGATCCAGGGCTATGCGGAGGGGCTTAAAGAATGTATCAATGATGATCCGGAGAGCAGGGATTTCTACTGTGAGGTCATTATGGATGAGGCGGGAAAGATGAACGCCATGGTGAAAAATCTGCTTTCGTTAAATCAGCTGGAGTTTGGGAACGACGTGACAGCCATGGAGCGGTTTGACCTTGTGGATTTGGTGAAGAATGTTCTTCATTCCGTAGGGATTCTGCTGGAGCAAAAGGGGATTCAGCTTATTTTTCAGGCGGAGGAGCCTGTGTATGTGTGGGCAGACGAGTTCAAGGTAGAACAGGTGGTCACCAATTACATCAGCAATGCTATCAATCATTGTGAGCAGGAGAGGATCATAGAAGTAAAGCTTCAGAAAAAGGAAGATTCTGTGCGGATGTCTGTATTTAATACCGGAAGCCCGATTCCGGAGGGAGAATTAGATAAAATCTGGATCAAGTTTTACAAGGTAGACAAGGCCCGCACCCGGGAGTACGGCGGAAGCGGCATCGGTCTTTCCATTGTGAAGGCTGTGATGGAATCCATGAATAAGGATTACGGGGTGAAAAATTATGACAATGGGGTGGAGTTTTGGTTTGAGGTGGACGGCAAGGTGAGCTGACTGCCGTTTCATGGTGGGGATAATCCGATAGATAAGGGGAGTGAACATGGTAAGAAGGCATATTTATTTTTCCGGAAGAGTCCAGGGAGTAGGCTTTCGGTTTCAGGCAGGCTGGGCGGCCAAGCGTTTTCGTCTCACCGGCTGGGTGAAGAATCTTTCGGACGGACGCGTGGAGATGGAGGTTCAGGGAGAGCCGGAGGCTATAGAGGGGCTTCTTGAGAGTTTGAAAAATGACACCTATATTCGGATCAGTCATATAGACAGTACGGAGCTTCCTTTGGAGGAGGGGGAGCGTAGGTTTCGGACGCAATATTGAAGTATGGAAGGTTTGTGCGATGCCGGGCAGGCCCGCAGACTTTTCCATATCCGTGTTCGGACGGTTCACGTACATTCTGTCTGCTCTGTACGGACATTGCCCAGGCAATTTCCGTCCATATCAGACAGCCTGTACGCGAACAGCCGGACACCGGATATCGGAAAAGTCTGCGGGCCTGCCCGGCATCTGTGGGACTTTTTTGAAAATGATGCAATTATGATTCTTTTTTGATTCTTTTATGATGTATGCTTCCGCTAAAATTGTGATTAATGAAAAGACACATGGAGGCAAATTATGAAGGAATGGAAGAAAAAAATCGGAAGAATCTTTTTTGTTGTCCTGTTTGCAGGGATTTGTTCTTCTTGTGCATCGGGAAATGGGGGACGGCGGGCGCCGGAGGGACAGCAGCTGGTGTGTCTTTCTTTGCAAAAGGAGCATGGGGGCGAAAAGGGAGAGATGCAGAATGCTTTGGAGGAGGCATTTTCTCCGGAGAGACAGGAGAAGGAAAATGAGGAGTATTTTTTTGAGGAGGCGAAGCGGCAGGGTATAGAAGCAGAGCTTGCAAAGGACTTATTTGGGGGCCTTTTGGAGGATGAAGTTTTTCAGAAGGGGGCTATGGGGCTGACTGGGCTTTTGCTGGACGACATAGACGGAAACGGACAGACGGACATGCTGGTTATGGTGCAGGATGCGAAGGAAACGCCTTTTTACGGTTCGGGCGGCCTGTGGTTCTATATGAATGAGGACGAGCCCTATTGCTTTGCAGAGGAGGATTGCTCTTATTATGGCTGGTTTGACGCCTTTTGGGCGGATGTTGACGATGACGGGAATATTGAGATTGTGTTCAGCGCTCAGGGAACCGGCTGCGGCGGAGTGGGAGATTCCTACAAGGCTGTTTTTAAGTACCGGGATCATACCTTGGAGCGGATGGAGCTTCCCTCTGATTTTGAGGAGGATTATGACTGCGGACTTAGCGTGGAGCTGATTCAGGAAGTCGCGGTGGACAGTTACTGCGCCTATTGCCCCTACCTGGATGATCAGATTTCTTTTTGCGGGAGGAATAGCTTTGCGCCTCCTGATACGCCCCAGCTTCAGGGGGGCAATGTGCGGGGGTACTGGGATCTGCGTCCGGTGGAATATGAGGGCCGGACGGTATTGCAGGCCTCCGAGTACCTTCACGGGGAAGGGGGAACGGTTCACTGTGTGGGGGTGGCTAAGTTTTTGATTACCTGGGAGAAGGATGGCACGCCAAGGGTCATGAAATGGTGGATAGAGGAAGAGAAATAGGGAATATCTGGGATTCTTAAAATCTGTACAAATCTCCGAAAGTTTGTTATAATACTCTCATCTTATTTTATCTTATGCAGGAGGTAGATGAATGATGAAGAATGGTATTTTGACAAAAACAGCCGCCGTGCTGCTTGTTTTTGTGCTTGCTCTGGCGGGCTGCGGCAAGAAGGCGGAGGAAGAGGCTCCCAAGCAGAAGCCGGAAGGGCCGGCAAAGGAGGCTGTGGCGGAACAGCCGGAGCCGGAGGCGGAGACAGCTTCGGAGGAGGATGAGATCTCTCCGGAGCAGATGGAGCTTATCAAGTTTAATTACTATGTGGATTTGAATAACGACATTATAGATATTTTGGATTCTATCCATGGTTATTATATGGTTGTGGACTATACGGAGGAGTTTTCATTGCTGCCGGATACCGGCCTTCCCTATGGCTACGATGTCTATGGTAAGAATACGGATATTTTGGACGACTGTCTGATGCTTTCCGATATGGAGCCTGCATTTGGTGAGCTGGATGATTTGGTAAAGGAAATGGAAGAGCCTTTGCGAGCTCTGATGGAGACCTTCTCGGCTATCAGCGACAGCTATGATTATGCAGATAATCAATATCAGAAGGCAAAGGAGTATCATGCAGTTGTTTATGAAAATGCCGATATCTTTACAGAGACAGCCTATGATTTTATAGATGCGGTTGATGCCATGGGCATAGAGAAAACTGCCAAGGAAGAAGAGCGGATGAAGGAAGAGGGCATGCTGATCATTTACAATGCCAGCAGAGCAATCTCGATTGCAAGAGAGGTTCAGAATGAAGTTTACGCTCAGGAAATTACAGACGAGAATATTACAGATCTGGATCTGACTGAAATTAAGGTTTTATATGACGAGCTTGTGGCAGTGGTGGCAGACTTTGATGCGGCTACGGCAGACAATGATCAGCTGATCAAGGAGTCTCTTTCTAATTCCCGTCCTTTTGACGGACTTTATGATTCCCTGATCCAGGCTCTGGAATGGATGATTAAGCAGGTGGAGAGTGGAACACCTCTTGATTTGAGCGGTTCCGGCGCACCTTTGGGATCCTTTGGGCATTTCTCCGAGACCCTTGGGAAGTGTATTGATCGGTATAATTCGGTGTTTGTTGATTAAAAAAGGATACCCTCAGTGTACAAAGGGGACATACGCTCCAAGTGCCATCTTTTGGCGGTTGGCGGCGTGTGTCCCTTGTACATTGAGGGTAGCGTGTGAAGTGTGAAAAATCCTCAAAAAAACCTAATTGAAAATTTCGGTGAAAAAAATAAAAAAAGATCAAAAAAGGTGTTGACAAGAAAAAAAAGGCGTGATAATATATAAAAGCTGTCGCACAGGACAGCAGCAAGCGAACCTTGATAACTAAACAGTGTAAAACCTTGAAAATTCTAAGAGAATTATTCGGGAACAGCCTATTT